>NZ_JAVIIT010000040.1:0-5278 GCF_033977265.1 Mesorhizobium australafricanum
GCGCATCGGCGCTTTCATCGATACCGTTTACAACACGCAGCGCCTGCATTCGGCGCTCCATTATCTCACGCCGGAGGAATACGAACAGAAGCATTCAGGTGGACGACAGATGGAAAAGGCGGCATAGGCTGAACACGGGACGATGTCCGCGATTTTCCCTGTCTCAGGCTGGGGGTGCACTCCATGGGTGTCCGCGAATTTCTGAAACACGCAACGTGTCATCGGGCGATGAATATTCCCTGATTGTGGGCATCGAAAATTCCCTAGTTGGCGCTTTCACCGCCAGTTCCGGGACGCGTCCCGGAACTGGCGGCTTTCGCCCCGGTGTCGATAGTCCGTGCCAGCCTTTGCAGGGACGGGAGCGGCGCTGGTGGTCCAACTTGGAGAACTTCTGATGATATTGGATCTGCACCGCCAGGGCCTGTCCGTGACCGCGATCGCCCGGCGAACGGGCCGCGATCCCAAGACGGTCCGCAAATACATCGAGCGCGGGCTCGAACTCCCCGCCTATGGCCCGCGACAGGCGGGGCGGCCAAACAAGATCGCGCCCTTCGTCGACTATCTGCGCGAACGGGTCTCGGCCTTTCCCGATCTGAGCGCCGTGCGCCTGACGCGCGAGATTCGTGAGCGCGGCTATGACGGCGCCTACACCGCTGTGAAGCGCTTCGTGGCCGCGATCCGACCGCAGGAGGAGGTGCGTCCCTTCGAGGTGCGGTTCGAGACGCCGGCCGGATATCAGGCACAGGTCGACTTCGCGCGCTTCGTCACCGAGTTCACCGACGCGCCGGGCGTGATGCGCATCGTTTGGCTGTTCTCGCTCGTGCTTGGCCATTCGCGTTACATCTTCGCCCGCTATGTCGTGCACCAGGACCTGCAGACGCTGCTGCGCTGTCATATGCAGGCATTCGAGGCCATTGGCGGCGTGCCGATCGAGATCCTCTACGACAGGATGAAGACGGCGGTTACCGGCGAAGATAACGAAGGCCACATCGTCTACAATCGCTCGCTACTGGCGCTGGCCAGGCACTTTGGCTTCCAGCCCAGAGCCTGCCGGCCCTATCGCGCCAAGACGAAAGGCAAGGTCGAGCGACCGTTCCGCTATATCCGCGAGGACTTCTTCCTCGCCCGCTTCCGCAATCTCGACGACCTGAACGAGCAACTGCAGGATTGGCTCGACACCGTCGCCAATGCTCGCCTGCACGGCACCACCCAACGCATCGTCAGCGAAGCCTTCGCGGCGGAGCAGCCGGAACTTCAATCTCTCCCGGCAGTTCCCTTCGATGCGCTTCTCAAGCTGGAGCGTCGCGTCAGCCATGATGGGCTCGTCTCGATCGGCGGCAACTACTATAACGTTCCCGATCGCACCCGGCGCCTTGTCGAGGTTCATCAACTTGCCGACTGCATCCGCATCCTAGACGAAGGCCGGCTGGTCGCCAGCCATCCTGTGCTCGAGGGGCGCCGCCAATATCGGATCGATCCTGCTCATCGTCAGGGGGCAGCTCGCCACGCGGCGAGGAAAAGCGTCCCGGATATCATCGTCGGCCGTCTCGGCGACCATGTCGCCCGGCGCTCGCTCGACTTCTACCAGGCCGTTGCAGATCGGCTGGTTGTTGCGGGGAGCCGGCCATGACCATGCACGCATCCACGATCGACAGCATCAGGAAGAGCCTGGTCGGGCTGCGCATGCCGCGGGCGCTCGAAGCGCTTGACGCGACCCTGCGGCGCATCGAGCAGGGCGAGATCGACGGCGCTCACCACAACTTTCGAGTTCAGTGGCGGCAGAAATCTGGTGTGGTTTATGTTCCGCCGAACAGCATTTGCGAAGAGGCGCGAAATGACAAAGACAGCAGGACGAGGGTTCGGTTCTTCTATTTGGCGTCGTGCTAACCAATGATGATATTGGTCGATCGCCTAATGACAGCAGCACATCTTGATCGCCTTCGGATCCTGGGCCTTTGCGCGCATGCCGACCTGACTGTCTCCGAACTAGCGGCGATTCTCGACCTTCGTCGGGAGCGCGTCGCGCGACACGTCCGGATGCTCGCCAGCGCCGACGTTCTTTGCGGCAACGAACGACGTCCTAGTCATATCATCTCAATGCAGTGGGCAAAGGACGGAGGGTTGGTTCAATTCTTGGTCGATCTCCTGCCCCACGACGATGGGTATCATAAGCGGGACCTGGAGCGACTCGAGGCGTTACAAGGCGCGTGGTCCAAGAGGAATGCTGCTTAATCGTGAAAAGATCTGCCCAGATGGGAGCGCGAAACTACCATGAAGAACTCCGCTGACGCAGCCATCGCAGAGCCCGGCACATCCGGATGGTCTTCCTTGCTCCACGTTGATTGCCACGTTCACCCGAGGATGCGCGGCGTTTCGGATCTGATGATTCGTTGCATGTCGAACTGGCCGCCCTTTGAGCGCTTCAGCGTCGTCGCCACCGACACCTTCACCCCGAACTCGTAGGGCGCCTTGCCCTTGCCGATGCACTCGACTTCATGGGCGTGCAGGCTCTAGATCTTGCGGCCGCGCTGGCGCTGTCGCTGTTCGAGAACGGTGGAGGCCTGGTAGAGCGACCATTTGAAGAGCGCGTCCAGCTCCGCGTCGCCGGCGATCTGACGGGAGATGTCGGGGACGGTGCGCCCCAGATACGTCCTGAGCCTTCGCAGCGCCTTGTTAGCCCGCTTGAATTGCTTGGCGTGGGCGTAGCGCTGACCCGCACATAGGTCTGGCGTAAATCCAGCCCCGCCCGTCTGGCCAGCCGCACCAGCCGTTCGCGGGCGCGATGGATGAGCTTGGCGTCGGTTGGGAACATCACGTTCTTGGGTTGAACATGTCGTGTCGACAATGGCCCGGCGCGTATCCTGCGGCTTCATCGCCCCGGTCTTGACCGCTATGCTGAGGCTTTCCTGCAAAAGCACCACGGTCCGCTCCTCGCCCATGCGGCTCCGCCAGCGCGTCATCGAGGAGCGGGCGAACGGCAGGTCGTGGCGGAAGAACTCCTCGCCGTACAGATACCGGAAATACCGGTTCTCGATCCAGCGTGCGCACAGCACCTCGCCCGAGGTTGAGGTGTGCTTGAGGATCGCCAGCCCCGCCATCAGCCGGATCGGCCGCAGCGGCATGCTGGTACCGTCCGAATAGACCTCGCCGAAGCGCGCCTCCAGCACCGGCCAGTCGATGGTGCGGACCAGCCGCAGCAGCTCTCCAGTCTCGCGCCGCTCGCGTGGACTGCCCATCGCCTGGCTCCGATTGATCGGGATAGGGGGACGCCTCACGGCGCCGCCCCTCCCACACCACCGGGCATACGGGTCCGTACCACGGCGGTTCGATCGGATTAAGCTTGGGCAGAGACATGGAGTCGAGGGAGACCAAGAGACTCGAAGTAATGGTTGCGCAAGGCCTGTTGGACCGCCGGGTGTCCTGACATGCGCCAGAATCCCGTCGGCGAACCGGCGGCAGCCGCAGCACTGAACTTTGGGACGCCACGACGGCGCAGTTCCTTGTAGCGGTTGTGCCCGTTCCCCCATTGCCGCCAAAGATACGAGCGTAGTCTTCGGCGGGTCCACGCTTCCAGGTTCGTAAGCACCCGTGGGGTCTGGCAGAAGCCGAAGTAGCCGCGCCATCCGATGAGGTATGGCTTCAGCTCTTTGATCAACTGCGGCAGACTGATCCCCCGCGTCCGGCGTGTCATGTCCCGGATCAACGTCTTGAATTTGTCGAGGGCCTTTGGCGCGATGCGCCGCTCGCTCCCGTCATTCGAGATGCTGAACCCCAGGAACTTTCGCTCCTCCGGTCGCGCCACCGCGCTCTTTTCCTCGTTGACCTTCAGCCGCAGCTTCTTGGTCAGGAACCGGCTGACGGAAGCCATGACCCGTTCGCCGGCGCGGCGGCTGCGAACATAGATGTTGCAGTCGTCGGCGTAGCGGCAAAAACGGTGGCCACGTCGGGTCAGTTCCTTGTCGAGGTCGTCGAGCAGGAGGTTGCTTAGGAGGGGCGAGAGCGGGCCGCCTTGCGGGGTCCCCTCGTCCACCGGACGGACCAAGCCATCCTCCATCACCCCCGCATTGAGGAATGCACGGATGAGTTTGAGCGCACGCTTATCGGACACCCTCGCGGCAACGCGCGCCATCAGGCTATCATGATTGACTCGGTCGAAAAATCTTTCGAGGTCGAGGTCAACCACGTAGGTGTAACCCTCGGCGAGTAGCATTGCGCTTGGGCTACTGCCTGATGAGCAGAGCGTCCCGGGCGGAAGCCGTAGCTGTGCTCCGAGAACGTCGGGTCCCACTGCTCTTGGAGGACCTGCAGCAGGGCTTGCTGGACCAGTCTGTCGACGACGCAAGGTACGCCGAGTTTTCTGACCCCGCCGTCCGGCTCGGGGGTTGCGACCCGCTTGACCGGCTGCGGCTGATAGGTTCCCTCGAGCAATCGAGACCGAATGCTTGGCCAGTGCTCACGCAGGTAGCCCTTGGCGTCGTCGATGGTCATCCCATCCACGCCTGGACCGCCCTTGTTGCTTCGAACGCGTTTCCACGCTGTTTCCAGATTCTCTCGGCTACATACCGTCTCCATTAGCTGTTCTGTCCAGGCCGGGCTTTCGGGTGCCGACTTCGCCACGAGTGGTTCGGCCCCTTGGTGACCGCTGACAGGGGCTTCACCCCGGTCCCTCGGTTCCAGGGCCAGTGAATACTGGGTCTTCTGCCGCTTTCCATTCATGAGTTGCCAGTCCTACTTGCCACTTCCAACCGTTCGGGCCTTCGGTCATCGTTTCCGGCTCGGCCTATCCGTTTGCTCCGCCTTTCGGCCTGGAGTGCCTCACTAGCCTTGCCGACAGCGGTCACCTTGCGGTTCCCTCAGTTCCGAAGTCGGAACATGACGCAGGCCTCCCCAGGTAAGTTCAATCGCCTTCCCCGCGCACCTGCCGGATCTACAGCCCTGCCCCTTGATGGATATGGACTTCGCGACACGTTGCCCGCTCGTCCGGCCAGGGATGCCTCACATCCGGTTTCTGTTCGTCAGGTCGCGGTTTTGCTCCACGCTTCCTTCAGACACCACCTCGCGGTAATGCCCTTGCGCTTTGCTAAGCCTTCACCTCCATCAGGTTGGCTAGGGGGACTTTCACCCCCAAGCGGTTGAACATGCTGGGCACACAACGAAGCCGCTGACGCGGCATTTGGCGGGTCGGTTTGCGGTTGAGGCTTCTGTTTTGAAGGATTGCGGCTGTTGAAGCGCAATCTTGGAACAGGAGCACTGAGATGGCCGAGTTGAGCCCTCTTCG
>NZ_JAVIIT010000041.1:0-4708 GCF_033977265.1 Mesorhizobium australafricanum
TGTGCGGCTGGGCACTCTCCGCGAAGGCGTCGTTCGCGCTGTCCTCCACTATCTCGTCAGCGATGACGATGTAGACGCGGCCGCAAACGCCATTCGATCGGTCATGCAGGCGAAACCACGATGACATGGCGCAACAAGATCATTGATGTCTACGGCTTATGGCGACCGCCAGAGGCTCCCGCTACTGTGGGTGCTACAACGACTACAAGGCGGCCACGCCAGGCCCTATCGATGCTGTCGAGTTCTTCCACACCCCGGAGAGTTCGATGCGCTTCGCCGCAATCGCGACTGATAAGATCAATGCCACCCATAGCGGCTGTCGCAAGACCGCATCCGTCGCCTCTACGGCGCGCCCCACACGGTGCTTGCTCGAACGGCCAGCGCAGACGATGCGAGTCCTCGTCTTCAACCAGAAGCATGCCCCCTTCGACAATCCGAAGGGCAGGACTCAATCAACCCGACGGACATCGAAAATGGCGGAATGCGTATAAAAAGGGGGCTGTCGCAACATGAGCAGCGTTGAAACTTTCCGGAATCTGCAGCGCGAGGCAACCGAGTGGCGCCGTTACCTTCATGAAAATCCCGAGCTCGGTTATCGCTTAAACGACACAGCAAGGTTTGTTACCGAAAAACTGGTCTCTTTCGGTATCAATCACATCGAAACGGGGATAGCTGAGACCGGTATCGTCGCATTAATCCAAGGCGAAGGCGGAGACGGTCCGACCATCGGATTAAGGGCGGACATGGACGCCCTGCCCATCGTTGAGGCTTCAGCCAGACCCTGGTCGTCGAAGATACCAGGCAGAATGCATGCATGCGGCCACGACGGCCACACGGCCATGTTGTTGGGCGCCGCGAAGCATCTTGCGATTACGCGCAAATTCAAGGGCTCCGTTGCCTTGATCTTCCAGCCGGCAGAAGAGATAGAACTACCATCGGGCGGCCTAAAGATGGTCCACGAAGGAATCATGGATCGTTTCAGCATCTCCCAGGTCTTCGGCATGCACAACAAGCCAGGTATGGAAATCGGCACATTCGGAATTTGCGATGGCCCGATCATGGGGGCGCAGGACGACTTCGACATCATCGTGAAGGGCAGGGGCGGCCATGCGGCCTCGCCTCATCGAACCGTGGATTCTGTGGTCATTGCAGCTCAGATTATCGTTGGCCTGCAAAGCTTGGTCTCGCGCAAGACTGATCCTATGGAGTCGCTCGTGATCTCCGTAACGAAGTTGAAGGCTGCGCAGGCCTACAACATCATTCCTGATCACGTCGAAATCGCCGGAACTGTCCGGACCCTCGCATCCGACTTGCAAGACTTCGCCGAGCGAGAGATTTTGGCATCCGCCCAAGGCATTGCGCGCGCGTTCGGCGCGGATGTCGAGTTCAAGTACCGTCGATCCGTTCCGGTTACTTTCAACCATACGGAGGGGACCGATTTGGCGATCACGGCGGCGCGCAATCTCGTGGGTCCCGCCTCAGTGGACGATAAGGTTAGAACTAGTATGGGGGCGGAGGACTTCGCCTATATGCTGGAGGCGCGGCCGGGCGCTCTGATTTTCCTTGGAAATGGATCATCCCCATCCTTGCACAATCCGGCGTATGATTTTAACGACGACGCCCTGTCCTATGGCGTCGGCTACTGGGTCAGCCTAGTCGAGACTGTGTTGCCCATTTGAGTTGGAGCTCGCCCGAATTGGTTCGTCGCCATCCCCACGTTTATGCAAAGTAGGTATTCAAGGAAAAAATTATGGCCGCTCACGATTTTGCTCGCATTACTACTATCCCTCACGCTCGGTTCTCGCAAATCGAATATCAAGACCGGGTCGGACGAGCGCAGCATTTGATGAAGGAACATGCTTTCGACGCACTCCTTGTAACGTCGGAACATAACTTCCGCTATTTTGTAGACGACACTAGCACCACTCCAATTCAGACCACACGACCGCGCTTCCTTTTAATCTCGTCGGCCGGTGACGCCGTTGCGATTGTTCCAACGGGTGTCGATGAATTTTTTAAGGAAACCACCTGGGTAAGAAATTTCCGGACTTGGCCTGGTCCGAATCCGAAGGATGAAGGTGTATCCGTGCTTGCGACAGTCTTGAATGAACTATTGCCACGAAACGCCAGGATTGGGACAGAGCTTGGCGCAGAAAGCAGGCTTGGCATGCCTACAGGGGACTTCTTACGTGTACGGGATGCGATAAGACCTCGGATATTTGCCGATGCGTCGGACCCGATTTTCACTCAGTTGCGAATGATCAAGTCACCACTCGAAATTGACCGAATTCGAACCGTGTGCGGAATTGTTTCAGAAGCATTCGACAATTTATCGGAAAAATTGCGTCTCGGTATGACGGAACGAGAGGTTTGCCGCCTCTTTGAACTCGAATGTTTCATTCGCGGTGTCGATAAGACGCCCAAGATTGCCAGTGTTTCGGGACGTGGAGGCTACACGCGCCCCTACGGTGTCCCGACCGACAAGGTGCTGTCCGACGGTGAGCTGCTATTTATCGACGCTGGCTGCTTGTTTAATTTCTATTGGAGCGACTTCAACCGCAACTTTTCTTTTGGCGCACCTGATCCACATACACAAGATGCCTACCAAGTGGTTTGGGATGCGACGGAGGTAGGGATCGCCGCTGTAAAGCCTGGCGTTCCGATCTGCGATGTTTGGGCCGCAATGTCAGATATACTAGATGGTTCGACGAATCGGGGGAAACGTTCCACGATCGGACGAATGGGACATTCTATGGGTTTATGGATGCCAGAGCTACCTTCGGTTCAGCCCGATGACAAAACGATACTGAAGCCAGGCATGATCATCAATGTCGAGCCGAGCACGATCTACCCATCGTATTTCGATAGTTCGCCGAGGCTAATGCTCCATGAAGAGGTTGTTCTCGTGACCGGAACTGGCGCCCAATTGCTTACGTCTCGTGCTTCTCGAACGATACCGCTCGTTCTTTAGCTTGGCCGGAAAGGCTTCAGCGGAATACCGCTACGTCATTCTTCTCGATCAGCTCATGAAGTAGGCCTGGCGATCAGTTCAAGGATCACAACGTGAAAAAGTCGGCCGTGAAGAATTCGGGTGTCGCTGACATCGCACAGGAATCGTCGACTTTTCTGAGTTCCTAATTGCAGGTAACGGCCAGTTTGTGGATAGTTTTCCTGCAATTCCAGTTTGCGATTTCGCCGCCTGGCAAAGCGTGATTCACTGCTTTCATCGCAGTGAATCTGGAGGCTTCTGTGAGGTCCGCGGGCACGACGGAGCGGCCGGGTTGGCTGGCGGACCTCATTGCAAGCCGGATTGAACGGAGCCGCGGGCAGGACTGGCGCTATGGGGATTGTAGCCCGGAGCTGTGGCCGGTATAGTCTTCGCCAGAATAATCAAGGGCCGTCGGGCTGCAATGACGGCAAAGGACGCTGCGACAGGGGGCGGCATCTTGATGGCGGGTGCCGTCGGACAGGCTGTGGTGCCTTCTATCGCCGGGCTGGCTGCTTGCGCCCTTGTGCGATGGGCCAAGCGTTGGCGTTCCGGCGCCCTTGGTGACGGATGCTGAGCATGGCGATGAGGAGGCGCCGGCCGCGATCATGAGGAGTCGCACCAGAACGGGCCGGGCGGTGCCTGTCCGCATCGCCAGACGGCGAGTGTGATCATCCGTCCTCCACAGCATGGGCAGCGGTGCGTTGCCGCAAGAGGAGCGGCAGCGGCGCTTTCGGCTTCCGGTTCGCGATCATCCAGTTGTGGTTTGGTCAGCAGCCTGCGGCACTGGTCGAGCCTGGCGGCGCGATGGCCGTTGGCGAGGAAGCCGTAGTGGCGGATGCGATGGAAGCCGTCCGGCAGCGTGTGAAGCAGAAAGCGGCGGATGAACTCGTGCGCGTCGAGCGTCATCACCTTTGTCCTTCCGCCATGACGATAATCCTTCCAGCGGAACCCGACACGATCGTTCTCCATGCTGATCAGCCGGGAATTGGCGATGGCGACGCGATGGGTGTAGCGACCGAGGTAGGCCAGCACCTGCCTTGGACCGCCGAACGGCGGTTTGGCGTAGACCACCCAGTCGAGGCGGCGCGCCCTGGCCAACAGGCGGGTGAAGGCGGCTGGCTCGGTCAGGCCAGCAATGTCGCCGAAGAACTTGAGGCTGTGCGCGTCGAAGGCGGCTCGTAGGTCCTCCAGGAAGCGGCGGCGAAACAGGCGCGACAGGACGCGCACCGGAAGGAAGAACCCTGGCCGACAGGAGACCCAGCGCGAGCCGTCGGGCGAGACGCCACCGCCCGGCATGATGCAATGGAGGTGGGGATGGTAGGTGAGAGTCTGGCCCCAGCTGTGCAGCACCGCGATGAGGCCGATCTCGGCACCGAGATGTCTGGGATCCGCGGCGATCGTGCGCAGCGTCTCGGCTGCAGTCCTGAACAGGATGGCGTAAACCGCCGCCTTGTTCTGGAAGGCGATCGCGGCGACATCGGCCGGCAACGTGAACACGACGTGGAAGTAGGGAACCGGCAGGAGTTCGGCCTCGCGTGCGGCGAGCCAGTCGCGGCAGGCCTGTCCCTGGCATTTTGGGCAATGCCGGTTGCGACAGGAATTGTAGGCCACGCGGATCGCCCCGCAGGCTCGGCAGCCCTCGACATGGCCGCCGAGCTCGGCCGTCCGGCAGAGCTCGATCGCGCTCATCACACGCCGCTCGTTGCGTCCGAGATGGCC
>NZ_JAVIIT010000042.1:0-2821 GCF_033977265.1 Mesorhizobium australafricanum
GAGCTGGCTTTACTTCACCCATAAGGTGCCTAGACTACCCGCGGCTTAGACCAATCCGGGTTATGTGAGATCGGCTCAGCCTGCCGAAAAGTCGCGCCCGACCTCACATAACCCTCCCGATTCCGATATGAAGCCGGCCGCCATTCCGGTATGAAGCCGGCCGCCATTCCAACCAAAGACCGGCCGTTTTTCGGCACTGAAGATTACCTCCTGGATCAGCAACTTTGGCACCAATTACCTCGCGATGAACGAGGACATTTTGATGCCGGCAAGGAGAAGGCTGACCATGAGACAGTTGAGACAAATGCTTTGGCTTGCCGGAAGCGGGATCAGCTCGCGCGAGATTGCGGTCGTGCTGGGAATAGCATGCAGTACGGTGCAGGATAATCTGCGGCGCGTAGCGGCAATCGGGTTGAGCCGACGCTAGATACCGTGGCCACAATGCACCTCAAAGCCACAAGTTCAGGGTCATCACCGCCGGCCAGAAGCGGTGCATCACACCGGCCATCAAGCGGCAGATGCGCCGCCGCTCCGCGATCGAGCCATCGGCCACATCAAGGCCGAACACCGGATGGACCGCAACTACCTCGCCGGCGAGCAGGGCGACGCCGTCAACGCCATCCTGGCCGCCGCCGGCTACAACGTCTCGCTGCTGCTCAACTGGTTCAGGCAGCTTTTGTGGCTGCTCCTCGCCGCGCTCCAAAGCCGGCCGAAATCCCTCGAAGCCTGACGAGCTGCATTGTTCAGGGGCGACTGGATAGGGAGAGCATGATTTTTCTGCAGACCCAGTTCACGCCGCACTCGGATCGCTCTCATAAGAATTCAACGGATTGGGAGATGGGGGCGGGAGTTCTTAGTTCGTTAGGTCCCCAATTTTTCGTCGGCTTCCCTTACAACCGCGCCTTTAAGCGCTGCCGCGAGGCTGCAAACACCTTTGCATGAGGCAACGCCTGAATCTCGCGGAGCATCGTTACGTGAGGCAATACGCACGCTCACCTAGGTTGCCGCGCCGCTTGGCTGCATAAGGCGAGGCGCGGCATCACCAGATCCGTCAGCTTCGCAACGGCGGCCGGACGGGGCTGGTCGAAGGGGAAGATCGGCGGGCCTTTGCAGCGAGTTCCTCCTTCGCGCCTGGAGTGATGATCTCGACTGCGTCCTGCCGCGCTCTCGGTCCGTCAGCCTGTCGACAGCTGAGTCCCATAGAACAGTTTCCAGCCGCCAGGGCGGCTTGAGCTGCTCGGAACAGGCAAGGGAGATACGATGGATCCCTTTAACAATGTCAATCGGTCCCACGTCTCAGATTTCGCCCGCACAGACGATGCAGGCTCGCAACAGCAGCAGACCAACCAGGCGCGTTTTCAGGAGCATCTGAACGCGTTGCCGCCGGGCCAGCATCGGCAAGCCGTTCCAAACAGCCGTCTCGCCAGGCGGCGGACCGGCTCAAATGCAGATGCGGTTGGTCCGAGCATGCTGCAAGAGGAGGGCGCCGGGGAAGGCGGTTCGCACTTGCCCTTTGCTCCACCAGCTCACTCACCTGCGCAGAGTTTTGACCAGGACGAGCTCTTTGCCGCCGCCGATCGCGCCGGGCCGTTTGCGGCTGCAAGTTTCGCTTCGCAGTTCTGGCAGGATGCGCAGCGGGTCGTCCACTCACCCGCGCAAAGTGTCGATCAGCCGCGGAGCCGCGCAGCGATTGGGGGCGGTTACGAAGCTTTGAGTTCCATCCCGCCGCCGCGGGTCAACCTGCCCGCCACGGGATTTGGAAGCGCACCCGATGTCGTGAACTTCGCTCACGTCGTCACGGACGCATATCGGCCTGCGGCCAATCAACAGGGCGATCTGACCGGCGCGCGCCATACAATGCCGGCCGCGGCGCCGCACCAGGCTGCCGTCGTTCAGCGAACGCGCCGCCGCAAGCGCGGCCGCGAGCATCCGGACGAGGCGCTTTTTGCCGCCTACCGTGCCGAGGTGGCTAAAACAGCCAAGGTGAGTGAAAGCTCGATCACTGGCGATATAGTGGCGCTGCGCAAGTTCAGCACATGGCTTGACGAGAACCATCGGACCCAGATCGCCGGCCGGATTGATGACGAGCAGCTGGACGGTCTGGCGAAAAACTTTGTGGGCAACAATGTCGTACTACTGAGCGACACCAAAGTGGCATTGGGAAGGCTCCGGCAGCATTCTGCCGGACAGCCTGTAACGGCTGTTTCGACTGTTCGACGACCCGGCACGAAGGACGATGATGAACTCTTCGCCCAATACCGGGCAAAAGCCAGGGCCCGCCTCAAAGAAGGAACCTTGGGGAACGATCTAGCGGCGCTGCGCAAGTTCAGCACATGGCTTGCCGAGAACCACCAGAGCCAAATCCACGGTCGGATTGAGGACGAGCAGCTGGACGGCCTGGCGAAGAACTTCGCGGGCAACGATGCCAAACTACTGAGCGACACCAAAGTGGCATTGGGAAGGCTCCGGCAGCATTCTGCCGGACAGACTGTCACAACAGCTAAAACTCGCCCCGTCAACGAAGAGAACCAGGTGATCGAAGATGCATGTCGGGCAGCTGCAAGCAGGTACGGAAAAGACACGCTAAAAGTCTATCGGAGTCATTTGTGTCGTTTCAACGAGTGGCTCAGTCAGAACTTCGGCAAGGGCATTGCCCAGATTGAACCCGCGGTGCTGAGCCGGGCGGTTGACGAGTACAAGAAGAACGCAGGCCCCCGTTTCGGCACAGCCTGGGGCTTTCTGCAGAAATACCGGCAAATGGTCGCAGCCAACAATGCGCTGGGCTTGGCAGCCCATGGGCAAGCGGCCCCGCGCGAGCAGC
>NZ_JAVIIT010000043.1:0-2702 GCF_033977265.1 Mesorhizobium australafricanum
AGGCCACGGTCGCCATTGGCGAGGAGGTCCTTCGCCGCGCCGATCGCCAGGATGTCGGGCTCTCCGATTTTACTGCTCAAGGCTTGGCGATCCTGGTGAACGGCTTCGGCAAGTGGACGCAAGAGCCGGTGTGCTATCAGGCTCTGGTGGAGATCGCCCGCGGTCTCGGCCCCAAGGGCCGTCGCTTCGGCGCGTTCGCGACGCCACCGCTTGCGATTGTCGCCAACAGTCTGGCGCGCGGTATCCTGCAGGGCGAGGAAGCCGGGGAGGTGGCCGAACCCGCTTTGCTGAAGGAGCGGCTGCAGCAGCTGGCGCATTATCTCCACTATGCCGAGGACCGGCTGCAGCAGGCCGATGTCCTGGCCATCGCCAACATCTTCAAGGCCCTGAGCAAGGCGCAGTTGTCCGACGATCTGGGTCTGCTGGCAAAGCCGGGGCTGGACCGGCTGGAGGCGCTGCGCGCCACGCCCGCCTTCGAGCGCGACAACAACCTGGAGACCATGGGCAATCTGTGCGCCGCCCTGCTGCCGCTGGCGCGCAGCCCGCGGCCGGCGTTGCGCTGGCACCGCAGGCCGGCGCTGAACCTGCTCAACGCCATCCAGCCGGTGGTGGAGCGCAAGATCGAGGCGCATCTCGAGGCAGGCC
The DNA here is from genome assembly GCF_033977265.1 of Mesorhizobium australafricanum. Classification (NCBI taxonomy): domain Bacteria; kingdom Pseudomonadati; phylum Pseudomonadota; class Alphaproteobacteria; order Hyphomicrobiales; family Phyllobacteriaceae; genus Mesorhizobium; species Mesorhizobium australafricanum. The sequence continues at coordinate 646 of NZ_JAVIIT010000043.1, forward strand.
AGGCCGAGCGCGACAGCGGCGCCAATGCAAGCCGCTGCCCGGCGCTGTCGGTCTATCAGGTGCTCAAGACCCGCGCGGTGCTGGAGAAGCTCTACCGGCGGCCCTATGTCGAGGGCGACAAGCTCGCCTTGCGGCGCCGCCAGGAAGAGCTGCACGCCAAGACCAGCCGGATCCTGGACAGCGCCCGCGCCCTCATCGAGACCGACCTTTCCAACATGAGCTGGAACGTGATCGCCGAGATCGAGGCGGAGGGGCCGCTCGACGCGCTCGACACCTTCATGGCCCAGAACGCGCCGAGCGTCCAGGCCCAGCATGCCGCCGCCGTCTTCGATGTCCATGGCGTGCTTGAGGCCATGGACCACGAGCCGCGGCCGCCACAAGGCGATGCCGGACTGATGCGGCTGCCGGTGGTCGACATGCAGGGGCGGCCGCTGGCCGGCGAAGCGGAGCTGCGCTATTCCATCTTCCACCGCCTGACCTCGGGGGCTGTCAAGGTGGTTGCGGTGCAGCTGCCGGGCAAGCCGAGCGCCTTCATGCTGGCGCGCACGCTCAGCGTCGAGGGCGTGCCCTACCGCATGGACCTGTTCGGCGGCAGCAAGCTGAAGGCGCCGCAAAAGTCCCTGGCCCAGCTTGCCGCCCGCCTGCCCGGCGCGACCGACGAGGCCACCGGCGGCAAGCTTTTGGCGATCCCCTATGCCGACACGGCGCCGGGGACGGCCTTCGAGCAGCTGGCGCGGGCCTGGGCGCCGTTCAAGGAAGCCTATTACTACACCCAGCGCCGCGGCTTTGCCGCGCCGCCGGACATCGCCGGGCTTGGCCCGCACGACTATGCGCTGGAAGGCGCCTTCAGGCTGTCGCTCCTGCCCGACCGCCCGGCAGGGGCAGCGCATCCCTTCAGGCTCGCCGGGCCGGACGGCCCGATCGCCTTGCGGCCGCATGACGGCTGCGGCTTCATCAGGGCCTCGCTGGCCGAGCGCATGCCGGCCATCGCCCGGGGCGTCCGCCCGGACGGCGCCGCGCCGGTGCGTGTCTTTGGCCAGGGCAAGCGAACCTCGGTGCCGGCCTCGGCCCTGCAGCATTATCCGCGCGACGCAGCGGTGGCCGAGGAGACGCGCGAGAAGGCCGAGGCCTGGCTCGGCAGCCGTGAGCAGCCGAGGCTGACGGCCGAGGAGCTGTTTCGGACCGTCACCTCTGGCCACATCGACGGCCCGGGCGCCGTCGCCGTGCCGTCCGGCGACGGACGCCTTTATGTGCCGACGCTCAAGAGCGAGACCTTGACCGCCGATGGCGGCGTGCTTGTCGGGCGCTCGCCCTACGACAAGCCGAACCTGCGCCCGTTCGCCGCCGGCCAGGTCAGGTCGGCGCGCGACGGCGACGCGACCGCGGCGTTCCTGGACCGGTGCGTGGCCTTCCAGTACAGCTTCAACGTCGCGCACAAGTCGAGGGAAAGGCTTGCCGCCGACGATCCGACCTTGTTTGCCAAGGGCATCCTGATCGTGGTGCCCGACCGGATGTGGCCGGCCGCCTTCGCCGAGCGTTCGGTGGTGATGTCGGCCGAGGACGTCAAATGCCATTCGCACTGGCTCGAGGGCAAGGACCGGGTCAAGGCCGACACCGGGCTCGACTGCGTCGGCATCCTGCAGGCGACGGAGGTGTTCGCGCCCGGCTCGCTGGTTGCGGTGCCGAGCGCCGAACAAAAGAAGCTCGACGGCGATTTCGACGGCGACACCGTTGTCATCGTCGGCGACCGGCCCAGGCTCTACGAGCATGTGCGCCAGTTCGACCAGAAGGAGCAGGCGCGCGGCCTGGCCTCGCTGAAGCCGCCGAAGTCGCACACGCCGGCCATCGAGAACGGCGACTACCAGTTCAGCCGCTCCCGGCAGATCCTGTCGGCCACCCAGCAGGTGCTGGAGAGCTACAGCTGCCTGCAGCGCAACGTCCTGGCGCAGCCGCTTGAAGCGCAACGCTGGTTTGCCGAGCGTGCCGTCTTCGGCACTTACGAGGGCATTCACCATGAGCTCAGGGCCGACATCCGCGTCCAGCTGCAGGCAGAGCGG
>NZ_JAVIIT010000044.1:0-2503 GCF_033977265.1 Mesorhizobium australafricanum
ATTGGACTAAGCCGCTGATCGCGGCGATTGGAGCCCCGGTTTAACAGGAGCCTCCCGACTGAGAAGATGAGGGTGTCAACAAAACACCTTTCAGTCAGGAGGTTCCCATGGGCAAGATCAGCCCTCTTCGCCGCCGCATGATCGAAGACATGACGGTCCGCAATCTCTCACCGGCAACGCAGCAATCCTACCTCTACGCGGTCAGCAAGTTCAGCCGTTATTTTGGCCGATCCCCAGACAAGCTTGGCCTGGAGAATATCCGCGCCTTCCAGGTGCACCTTGTTTCGGAGGGGTTCTCTTTTTCCGGCCTGAACCAGGTCGTCTGTGCGCTTCGGTTCTTTTTTGGCGTGACGCTGGGGCGCAAATGGATCGTGGAACGGATCCCGCATGCCCGTGAGCCACGCAAACTGCCCGCCGTTTTGTCGACTGACGAGGTGGTGCAGTTTCTTCAGGCCGTCCCCAACCTGAAGGCCCGGATTGCGCTGACCTGCTCCTATGCGGCCGGCCTCAGGGTTGGAGAAGTTTGCGGGCTGAGGGTCGAGGACATCGACAGTTCACGCATGCTGATCCACGTACGGCGCAGCAAGGGCGGTCGTGAACGGTACGTCATGCTGTCGCCGGACCTGCTCGGCATCCTGCGCAGCTACTGGCGCATGACGCGGCCCAAAACGTTTCTCTTTCCGGGTCGCGATCCCGATACGCCGCTCAACGTAGGTTCGCTGCAGGCCCACTGTCGGTCGGCCGTCGCCGCAGCCGGCTTTACCAAGCACGTCACTGTTCACACGCTTCGGCACTCCTTCGCCACACACCTGCTGGAGAGCGGCACCGACATCCGGATTATCCAGGTCCTGCTCGGCCATTCGCATCTGTCGACCACGGCGCGCTATACGCAGGTTTCCACCGACACGATCAGCTCCACGACAAGCCCACTTGACCGCCTGCATCTGGAAGTGACGCCACCGGGCTGACCGGTTGCGTCCCACCTTCGAGGTCGCCGACATATTTCGGCGACACGGGTTTTCCTACAAACGAGAGAACGCCAGCCACCTTGGCCGCGGTGAGCGACGCGTCATGGGCGCGATCGAGGCTTGCCGGACGTCCAGGCTCGGCGGGCACGTCGATGCCTGCGACGATTGCGGCACTACCCGCGTCTCCTTTAACTCCTGCCGGTCCCGCCACTGCCCGAAGTGTCAGGGTTCGGCGCGCAGGGAATGGGTGGACGCACGTGTCGCCGATCTCCTGCCGGTTCCGTACTTCCACGTCGTCTTCACCTTGCCGCCCGCTATCGCCGAGATCGCCTTCCAGAATAAGGCTCTCGTCTATGCGCTGCTGATGCGGCTTTCGGCCGAGACGCTACAGACGATCGCCAGCAATCCCAAATGGCTCGGCGCCGAGATCGGCGTCACCGCCGTCCTGCATACCTGGGGTCAGGCGATGATCCATCATCCCCATGTTCATTGCGTCGTGCCGGGTGGCGGCATCGCTCCGGACAAATCCCGATGGGTCGCATGCCGGCCGGGCTTCTTTCTGCCCGTCCGTGTACTGTCGCGGCTGTTCCGCCGGCTCTTTCTGGCGTCACTCGACGAAGCTTTCGCACAGGGCGAGTTGAGCTTCTTCAATGAACTCGCTCACCTCAACGATCCGACCATATTCGATCGCCATCTGGCTCAGGCTCGCAGCATCGATTGGGTCGTCTATTGCAAGCCGCCTTTCGGCGGGCCCGACCAGATGCTCGCCTATCTCGGTCGCTACACCCATCGGGTCGCCATCGCCAACAGCCGTATCGTTGACGTCAACGACGATCATGTCGCCTTCCGATGGAAAGACTATCGTCACCGTGGGCATGAGCAACAGAAGATCATGCGTCTGGCTCCCCACGAGTTCATCCGGCGCTTTCTTCTTCACGTGCTCCCCGATGGGTTCCACCGCATGCGCCACTTCGGCTTCCTCGCCAACAGCCACCGTCGCGCTCGGATCGATCTCTGCAGGCGCTTGCTCGCCCAGCCAGTTGCAACGGACAGACAATCCCGTCCCGACAAGCAGCAATCCTCGCAATCCTACGAATGCCCTGACTGCCGGCGTCCAATGCGCCGGACAGGCATCATTCTGCCCGCCGCGCCACCTCGACCGTCGGCTTTCCGATGCGACACATCATGACCACCAACTGCCGACGCGACCTCCGACAGAACTGCAAACTCGACGTCTCCCCGGCGGCCGATATCGCTCGGCATCAACCTACCCGAAAGGCCTTGTGCGCCCGGTCGGATCGCCAGGTTCGGCGTCCAGTATCGGGGTTCACATGCGTAAAACCACCCGGCGCCGCCTGCGAACTCTTCGACTCGCAGGCTACGGCCTCGCTCGTCAGCCAGTGCAGCCATGAGCTGGCTTTACTTCACCCATAAGGTGCCTAGACTACCCGCGGCTTAGACCAATCCGGGTTATGTGAGATCGGCTCAGCCTGCCGAAAAGTCGCGCCCGACCTCACATAACCCTCCCGATTCCG
>NZ_JAVIIT010000045.1:0-2428 GCF_033977265.1 Mesorhizobium australafricanum
CGCGACATCAGCACTCCTTATGCGGGGCCCTGACCGAGGGAGCGACGATGACATGCCTCCGCTTGCGAATCGGCCAGCCAGCCGGTCGGCATGCGCGCTCTGGCCTGGATCGGAGGTGGAACATGACGAACATGGACGAGCGGCGTCACGGAGCCGCCGGCGAACCACGCTGTAAAGCTTGTCGAGCTTGCGATAGGGTGCGCGCGTGCGCTGGAAGATTTCTCTGGCGTCCGTCATGGGCCGCCCGGAACGCAGATAGGCGAGCACCGCTTCGCCGACCAGCTCCATCAGTGGCAGGATGTGCTGGCTCGCGTCTTGTGGGGCGAACATGGATGGCTTCCGTCCGCCAGTCGATGTCCTCGATCTGCAGATTGCGGATTTCAACAGACCGTAGCCCATATGTTGCAAGGAGTTGCAGGGATCGCATGGTCCCGCAGCCCCGCCGATGTCTCGTTTCTTCGCGCTCTCGAAACAGCGACTGTCAGATCGCGGTTCAGGACTGACGGTGTACTCCTTCGTACGCATAAGCGACGGGGCTATCACGTGCCCTGACAGGTCCGTCGTGACGCGACCTGTGATGTGATGTGGAGGTAGCGCAGCAGAGAGCGAAGCCGCTCTGCTGTATCCTTCAGCGAGCAGCGCGTCAGTTTCGGCGCGCGCAAATCCATATAGCGGTCAACGTCGCTACTGCTGAGGCCCGTCCACCCGTCGATGCCGCCACCGGTCTGCCAAGCAAGGAAGTTGCGGGCTTCCCACATCAACGTTGCGACGCTGGAGCAAGCCAACCCGCGTTCCTCACGCAGCCGGATTTCGTACTCGTCGCAGATTGCAAATCGGACCACATCGGCCGCGCAGGTAGGCTCGATAGCTCGTGGCCATTGACCGTGAGCAAGCCGCAACAAGGCTCGAATTCCGGAGCGCGGAACCTGGTGCCAGCGCGCGCTGGGACGTCTACCACGCCGCTTTTCGAACAGTACGATCGCATGCTGCAGGTATTGCTCGACCTGCACGTCGATCACGTCCGCGACGGGATGCTCCGATGTACGAGATAATCGAGAAACTCAGACGCGTAGGCGCAGTAGCTCCCCGCCACGACAGGGCTGTACCGCTGACCGATAAGCGAGGATTTGAGTGCGGCGATCAGGTCGTGACGGCTATTTGACATTGGCAACTCCTCTGTTGGTTGACCCGCAGAGGTTCGGCACGAAATAATGCAAAGCAAGCTGATCCGAAAATGGCGAAAATCCGTGAATCATTCCTCCGCATTATGAAGACCTCGTGATTAGTTAAACGGCGCAAGACGGAGGCCGCCGACGTCGAAGCGATCAGCGAAGCCGTCACCCGCAAGACCATGCGTTTCGTTCCGATCAAATCGGCTGATCAACAAGCGGCGGCCATGGTGCTGAGGACGCGCGCCCTTTTGATCCGACAGCAAACTCAGGCGATCAACGCGCTTCGCGGGCATTTGTCGGAGTTGGGGGTTGTTGCCGCCCTCGGCACGGCTATGGCTGCGTTGATCGAGATCGTGCGGGACGAGGAGGACGTTTGCCTGCCAAAAGCCGCTCGATTGGCTTTGGCTGAAATCGCCGATCAGATCGAGGCGCTGACGCGTCAAATCGACAAGCTCGAACGAGGGATCGTCGGCGAGGCGAAGCGCGACCAGGACATGCCACGGCTGACGACAATTCCGGGCGTCGGAGCGCTCGCGGCGGCTTCCGTCAAAAGCGCTGATCCCGGATCCCGACGGATTCAAATCCGGCCGTCACTTCGCCCCCTGGCTGAGACTAACGCCAAAGCCCCATTCGAGCGACGGCAAGGAGCAGCTCGGCGGCATATCGAAATGGGCAACCCGACGCTCCGCTCGCTGCTCGTTTGTGGCGCGACGTCGTCGCAATCGCGCTCGCCAACAAGATGGCGAGGATCATCTGGGCGCTGCTCACCAAGGGCGGGACATATCGAAATACTGGTACGGCGAGCGGCGCAGCACACGCCTAAGCCGAACGACGACCAGGACGGACTTGCCGGCGCGACGCCGGACAGAGGCGAGGTGCAAAATTAGACGATGACCCACGGGACGAAATCCCGAGGCGGGAGAGGCCGGCGCGACAATGCGCTTAAAGCGCGTCAGATTGATCAGCCCCTCGCATCGCGAATTTCATCGAGGCCAGCGGTCTTAGGCCGCGCTGAAAGGCCGGACATATGACCGCACCGATCCCGCTGGATGAAAAGCGCTTGCCCGCGTGGCCGTTCCACATATGTGGCGCTGCAGCCGATGCCTAATGCCGCCGCTCGTCCATGCCCGTCATGTTCCACCTCCGATCCAGGCCAGAGCGCGCATGTTGACCGGCTGGCTGGCCGATTCGCAAGCGGAGGCATGTCATCGTCGCTCCCTCGGTCAGGGCCCCGCATAAGGAGTGCTGATGTCGCC
>NZ_JAVIIT010000046.1:0-2341 GCF_033977265.1 Mesorhizobium australafricanum
GATCGTCAGGAAAGGCAATTACTTTGACAGGATAGGACACGTCATCGCGGTGTCAGCCAGCCTTGCCCAAACCGAGGCGGCACTTAAGCGTGCCGTCGACACAATTAGTTGGTCAATCACACCATTTCCCACCGTTGGCGATCAGGAAGATTCTGTCGCAAATTCTGATTGAGACCAAAAAAGGGCGATTTGCGCATTTCTTTAAGTAGGTGGACTAGGGTGATTAAGCACACAGATCTTCTCTCACTACCTTCTCCGACCGGATCGCCGCTGCACTGGCCATTCATCAAGATGCACGGTCTGGAGAATTATTTTGTGATTCTCGACCGCCGAGACGGTAGCAAACCTCTGATGATGACATAGTGCGCATATGCAGCACCAACCTCGGTATTGGGGGCGAGCAGCTGCTCACCATTGAACGGGCCTCGGACGAGGGCCTGCGCGCCGGCGCCTATGCGGCAATGAGGATTTTCAATATCGACGACAAGGAAGTTGGCGCATGCGGCAACGCCACTCGCTGCATGGCATATCTGCTGCTCGAGGAAGCTGGCAAGGACGAGCTGGTGATGGAACTGGCGGGGGACGTCGTCCAATGCCGCATCAGGGCAGCGCCAATGGAGGTCAGCGTCACGCTCGGACCGATTAGCATGGATTGGCGCAAGATTCCATTATCCCGAGAAGTTGATACGACCCACCTGCCCATCGAAAGCGGTCTGCTCACAGACGGCGTCGCCCTCTACATCGGCAACCCGCATGCCCTCTTCTTTGTCGACCAACTCGATAAAGTCGACATGGGCCGCTATGCGCCTTTGGTGCAGAGTGATCCTCTTTTTCCGGAGGGGGCTAATGTGGGCGCGGCTGAGATAGTCGACGAAAAAACACTTCGGCTTGTCGTCTGGGAACGACCAGGCACACTCACCAAGGCATGTGGAACTGGCGCATGCGTTGCCGCTTATGCGGCGCTTAACCGAGGCCTCGTCACCTCCGAGAAAATCGCCGTTCATCTTCCGGGCGGGAAGCTGGTTATCGAACTTCTGGATGGCGATAAAGTCCGCATGACCGGACCAGTCGCATTTTGCTGTCATGGTTTCGTAGAGGGAGGCAAGTAGCGACCCCCAGATGCGCCGCGGATCAATGGCTAGGATCATCGCAGCGCCGAAAAGAAGAATTAAGAGCCGCGATTCACGAAAATATGGCATTGAAACGATGAGTGCCAATCATGTCACTGGCACTCGCTGCAGTGCTCCTGTTACTCGCGAGGCTACCCAGAATCTCCCCTAGCTCGCAGACATCGTGCACAAAGGCCCAGGATTCGATCAAGATGCGCTGCCGTGCGTAGGGGATTGACCAATGTCATCATTGGTCAATACCAACCCATATACAAGACTTGGCACTCGTCTTACTTGACTTTGTCATTGATGGTTGCCGAAGCAGCTTCGCTGCCCGCAGTCTTTCGTGGCCAAGTATGAGGGCGGTGAACGTCGCATGGACCTCATTGAGTTCTTCGACGTAGAGGAAGCGCTCGAAATCGACCCTTGCGAGATTTTCGCACATGTGCGTCGCTTGCGTGACCGATAGCTCGTGCTGTGCTTGGCTTGCGCAACCAACGTCATCAAAATCGCATGCCCGGCGGCAGATGGTTCGGCAAATCGATGACAATGTGGATTACATATTACTAGTTGATAAACTCAAGGTCCGTGATCCGCTTACCTTCGCGCATGGATATGCGCAAGCTGGTCAGACGAAATGCACGCAGGATTAGGGAGAAAAGCCGGCTTGACGCAGGAGCAGCTTGCCGAGATCTCCGGCTTCAGCCAGCAGTACATCAGCGAACTGGAGAAGGGTAAAAGGAACGCCACCATCGTCACGCTTTATGAACTGGCACAAGCCCTCCGTGTCAGCCACATCGATCTGGTGCGACCTGATTGACCAGGATTAAGCGCTATTTGGAAATGGCGCCGACGCACCGCATCCGTCGTGTAAATGATGCTGCGCACACTCGGATAGGCGAAGAACGGCACGACGTGGTGCCAGCTCTGAGTGATCGCCGGGTATCGGCGGCCCAGTCGCCGGCCTCGAAGTCCTCCAGAGCCGTCATGCCGGCTTGGCGTCCGCGCCCCGGCAGATGGCGTTGAGCGTCGGCACGACGGCTTTGCGATCCTTCCGTGACACGTGTCTGCGTATTTCGCAAAAACGGGACAGTCGTGGAGTGCACCCCAGGCTGAGACAGGGAAAATCGCGGACATCGTCCCACGTTAAGCTATGCCGCCTTTTCCATCTGTCGTCCACCTGAATGCTTCTGTTCGTATTCCTCCGGCGTGAGATAATGGAGCGCCGAATG
>NZ_JAVIIT010000047.1:0-2337 GCF_033977265.1 Mesorhizobium australafricanum
CGTCCTGCAAGTCGACGATGTCATCAAGACCGGCATAGATCTGCGATGATCTGCGTGACGAGCCGGGCTGGGCAATTGCCGAGCCATCAACTGCGGTCCAATGGCCCGGGCCGCTAATGTCAGCATCGTCAGCCAGTTGCCCGGGCGTGAGCGCATTCAGATCAAAATCCGGACGCCGATAAGGTGTGGGTGACAGTGGTTCAAGGCCGGCGAAGGTCGAGGACGAGTCGGCACTTTGAGCAGGCGAGGATGGGGCCGGCACGGGGGCCAATTCTGGCGGCAGCGATGTCGTCTGATGGAACTGCGGCACATTGGTAGCCATTGGCGCGCCATGCTGTGCGGCCTCTTCTTCGTGGAAGGCTCGCAACACGTCCCAGGCCGGGTCGCCCGGGGACATGGGGATGGGCGAGAAGGCGACGGGTGAGGCGCTCTGGGCAGTTCCTATCGCCGGGCCGCTTGGCTGCTCGCGCGCGGCCGCTTGCCCATGGGCTGCCAAGCCCAGCGCATTGTTGGCTGCGACCATTTGCCGGTATTTCTGCAGAAAGCCCCAGGCTGTGCCGAAGACGGGGGCTGCGTTCTTCTTGTACTCGTCAACCGCCCGGCTCAGCACCGCGGGTTCAATCTGGGCAATGCCCTTGCCGAAGTTCTGACTAAGCCACCCGTTGAAACGACACAAATGACTCCGATAGATCGTTAGCGTGACTTGACCGTACCTGCTTGCAGCTGCCCGACATGCATCTTCGATCACCTGGTTCTCTTCGTTGACGGGGCGAGTTTTAGCTGTTGTGACAGTCTGTCCGGCAGAATGCTGCCGCAGCCTTCCCAACGCCACGTTGATTTCGCTCAGTAGTTTGGGATGGTTGCCCGAAAAGTCCTTCGCCAGACTGTCCAACTGCCGATCATCTAGCCTGCCGGCGATCTGAGTCCGGTGATTCTCGTCAAGCCATGCACTGAATTTGCGCAGCGACGCTAGATCGTGCCACACGGTTCCTTCTTTGAGGCGGGCCACGGCTATTGCCCGGTATTGGGCGAAGAGTTCCTCATCGTCCTTGGTGCCAGGTCGAACATTCGAAGCCGTCAGAGGCTCTCCGACAGAAGCTTGCCGGAGCCTCTTCAGCGCCGGGTTGACACGCGCCCTCTCGCGCTCCGCGAAGTCCTTCGCGAGCGCGTCCAACCCCGGGTCCTCAATCCGGCCGGTGATCTGCGTCCGGTGGTTTTCGTCAAGCCATTTGCTGAACTTGCGCAGCACCGCTAGATCGGCCCTCACGGTTGGTTCTTTGAGGTGGGCCCTGGCTTTTGCCCGGTATTGGGCGAAGAGTTCATCATCGTCCTTCGTGCCGGGTCGTCGAACAGTCGAAGCAGCCGTCACAGGCCGTCCGGCAGAAGCCTGCCGGAGCCTTCCCAACGCCACGTTGGTGTCGCTCAGTAGTCCGGCATCGTTGCCCGCGAAGTTCTTCGCCAGGCTGTCGAGCTGCTCGTCATCAATCCGACCGTCGATTTGGCTCTGGTGGTTCTCGGCCAGCCATTTGCTGAACTTGCGCAGCGCCGTTGTATCGCGATCAATCGAGGGTCCACTCACCTTGGCTGTGTTCGCCGCCTCGGCACGGTAGGCGGCAAAAAGCGCCTCGTCCGGGTGCTCTCGGACCTGCTTGCGGCTGCGCGTTTGCTGAACGAGGGAAGCCTGGTGCGGCGCCGCGGCCGGCATTGTTTGGCGCGCGCCGGTCAAATCGCCTCCCCTGGTCCCTTCTTCGAGGCCGGCAGCCTGGGCAAAGAGTTGCTCATAGTCTTTGGTGCCAGGTCGAACATTCGAAGCAGCCGTCCCAGGCTGTCTGGCAGAAGCTTGCCGGAGCCTCTTCAACGCCGGATTGATACGCTCGTCATCGCGCTCCGCGAAGTCCTTCGCCAGCGCGTCCAACCCGGGGTCCTCAATCCGGCCGGCGATTTGCGTGCGGTGGTTCTCGGCGAGCCATTTGCTGAACTTGCGTAAGGCCGCTAGATCGCGCCTCACGGCTGATCCTTTGACCACGGCTTTTGCCCGGTATTGGGCGAAGAGTTCCTCATCGTCCTTCGTGCCGGGTCGAACAGCCGAAGCAGCCGTCACAGGCTGTCCGGCAGAATGCTGCCGGAGCCTTCCCAACGCCACTTTGGTGTCGCCCAGCAGTACGGCATCGTTGCCCGCAAAGTCCTTCACCAGACCGACCAGCTGCCCATCCTCAATCCGACCGTTGATTTGGCTCTGGTGGTTCTCGTCAAGCCATTTGCTGAACTTGCGCAGCGCCACTATATCGCCAGCAATCGAGCTTTCACCCACCTTGGCTGTTTTAGCCGCCTCGGCAC
>NZ_JAVIIT010000048.1:0-2311 GCF_033977265.1 Mesorhizobium australafricanum
CTGGCGTCAGCGCCGCCGCCGGCGCGCTGTTTCCCGAGCTTGCCGAATCCTATCCGGCAGCCGCGGACGCCAGGGAGCGCGTCGAGCTCCTGCTCGACCACTGCCGGGCGCGCATCGATCCGCGGCCCGACGGCTACAACCCGCACGATCTGCATGAAAGCGCCATCAACCTGTTGAGCGTCGGCATCAAGGTCGGCACCGACGCCTACAAGTCCGACACCGGGGCGCGGCTGTTCATGAAGAAGAGCGCCGATCTGCAGCGGCTCCTGCAGCAGGTCCCGGGCCTGAAGCCGGCGCCCTATGTCAAGGCGCTGGCGGCAACGCTGCACCAGGGCCGCTTCGACGTCGACGCCAGCCTGGCGGATCTGAAGGACAATCCGACACTGGCGGCCTCGGTCATGGAGGCCTCGATCAAGCTTGCCGCCGCGAACGGCATCCTGCCCAGCCCCTTGGACGTCGCGGCAGCCGACGACCCCGCCGCCACGATCACGCTGAGCCGCGAGCAGGCCCTGGAGCACGCCAGGCGCGCAGCCCAGCGCGCCGCGGCGGAGGAAGGCGCCATCACCGCGACCGCGCAGGCGGTCGCCGCGCTTTTGCGGCAGGCCGGCATCGAGGTGACCATGCCGCATCTCGAGCAGCGCCTGCGCGGGCGCTCCTCGATGGCCGACGGGCTCACCGGCCAGAGCGTGAGCGCCGCGCCCGAGGCCCAGCTGCTCACCAATGCGGTGCGCCATGTCTTCGAGATCCCGGACGCGGCCCTGACGCGCGCCTTCAAGACGGCCGTGCTGGCCTTCGAGGAGCGCGGCTACAGCGAGGTCGAGACAACCAACTGGTTCAGGATGCGCACGCCGAGCTTCCTCGCCATCCGCACCGTGTTCAGCACCCCGCAGGGCTATCGCTTCGAGGCCGAGTTCCATACGCCGGCCAGCTACCGGGCCAAGCTCGCCAACCACGACCTCTACAAGCAGATCGGCTGGCTGCGGCGGCATCCCGGGCCGGACGCCGAGCAAAAGGCCGACGAGCTCGTGCAGAGCGTGCGGGACAGATGCCTCGAGGTCGCCATTCCCCCTGACGCCTCCAGCATCCCCCACTGGGGCTCGGCGGGCCACAGCCGGTCGCGGTCGGCTGGGACCTCCAGGTTGGCCACCGCCGACCGGGCAAGCCAGCCCGCGGCCGCCAGCTCGCCGCAGGCCGGCGCGATCATAGCCGCCCTCGGCATGCGCCCGGTGGTGCTGGTCGGCATGCCGAGCAGCGGCAAGTCGACCATCGGCCGCGAGCTTGCCGGCAAGCTGGGGGTGAAGTTTGTCGACACCGACAAGGAAATCGTGCGCAAGCACGGCAATCTGAGCGATCTGTTCGCGCGCCAGGGCGAGGCCCACTTCAGACAGCTGGAGGCCGAAGAGCTCGCCAAGCAGCTGGAGAAGGGGCCGATCGTCATCGCAACCGGCGGCGGCGGCTTCATCGAGCCCAACAATCGAGCCCTGATCGGCGAGAAGGCGGTGTCGGTCTGGCTCGACACCAACCCGCAAGTGATCCGCAGGCGCCTCAGGAACGACACCAGCCGGCCGCTGCTGCAAGGCCCCGACGGCGAGCAGAAGCTAAGCCGCATGTTCGACGAGCGCCGGCCGCTCTACCAACAGGCCGATATCACGGTGGTGCCGCCCTCCGCAAAGGACAAGGAGAACGCCGAGCCTTGCGTGAAGGCGCTCCACGCCTACCTGTGCGGCGGCGAGGACGCAGCCGCACAGACCCTTGCCAACGAGACCCCTGCTAACGAGACACATACCAACGAGACACAGGCCAACGAGGCGCCTGCTCCTGAGACGCCCGCCGCTGCCGAGACGCCCGCCGCTGCCGGGACATCAGCCATCTCCGACGCTCCCGGCATCGCAGTCGACGTGCCACCTGGCGTTCGGCCGACCGAGCGCCAGGCAGCCGGGCTTCGCCCGGTAGCCGCTGCAGCGCATCGGCTGGCGCTTGGCGCCACCCAATGGCTCCTGGACGACCATATCACGGCCGATTACGCGCTGCTTGGCGAGGCCTTGAACGGGGCCAGTCCCGACATCGCCGCCCGGATCCGATTGGTCGAGCCTTCGGTGACCCATCTGTTGCGCATGACCGAAGACGAGGCCGAAGCGGCCGCCATCTTCCACGGCATCGCCGGCGGCGGGGGCAATTTGGCGGACGCCAGGACCGACTTCGTGTTCCTTCCCCTCAACAATGCCGCGCTTGGCGAGCAGGGCACCCACTGGTCGCTGCTGTTTGTCGATCTGCGCGGCTCCCAGCCGCTCGCCTCTCATTACGACTCCTC
>NZ_JAVIIT010000049.1:0-2072 GCF_033977265.1 Mesorhizobium australafricanum
GATCGTCAGGAAAGGCAATTACTTTGACAGGATAGGACACGTCATCGCGGTGTCAGCCAGCCTTGCCCAAACCGAGGCGGCACTTAAGCGTGCCGTCGACACAATTAGTTGGTCAATCACACCATTTTCGGCCTGAGGGACAATCTACCCTCGAATTTGTCAAGCAGCGCAACGCCACGAACACCTAATCTCGACGACTGTCGGCAAAGCTTGTCCAACCCGCATTCCACGAGATGAGACAAAGTACCTCCTATAATTGGATAATCCCAAGGTTTACGGCTTTTACAGCCGCAAGCGTTCTGCTAGAAGCATCCAACTTTTTCTTTACACTTTTTATATGAAAATTTACAGTATTTATCGATATCCCTAGAATCTTTCCTATCTCCCACGACGATTTCCCTCTCGCCGACCATAAAATACACTCTTTTTCTCTTATTGAAAGATTGGGAGATCCTTGGCTGTAATTGGCAAACTTCGTTACCTTCAGGTGGAAATGAAACGCCGCAAGCTGCAAATACACGATTGTACTATTTTGGAATTCGCGGTTCAAGGATTGAGCAAAGCTCATGATCGCAAAGCTGCCATCAGGGCCATGTAATGGAATGCTAATGCCTGACTTTAAGCCGAACGTCGCAGCTTCGTCGAAGAAGCGCCGTTCGTCTTCAGTCGTGTTTGTGTCATTGTAGACCTGGCTCCATTGAAAGGCGCCGATCCGCTTTCGACTCATGTTGATGACGGAGTCTATCGTATCATAACCCGATTCGAAATAGCGCTCCTGCAATTCATCCGGATAATTCAGCATGACCGGATCGCGTCGGACCGGCTTTAAAATTTGTTGGTCGAAAGTTAGAGAGCCATAGGCGATCCACGGGCAATCAAAAGTCAGGGCATAAGCGGATAGCAGCTTGAACAACTGCTCGGATTGCGCAACGCCATCAGTTTGGTCGAGAAATCGGCCAAATTCGACCGCAAACGCCTCTCTGTCTCCCCTTGGGAAATGCATCGACGGAACCAAAGAAAACTGATTGGACACTCTCGTTGCCATCCCTCGAAGTTGAGAGACCAAGTTATCGGCGGGCGTTCCATAGTCTCGGCTCCGCAGCCATTTGCGCCGGAATTCATCACTGGCGCACAGCAAGGCTGCGGCTCTGCGCGCCGTCCTCGGCAGGCCCGCATCACCAAAGCTCTATCACATTACCGCAATGAGCAATGTTAAAGCTTAGTTAAGATGGGATTACTTTGCGTTTCGAAAGATATAACTTTGGCAATAAATGTTTAAATCATATGATATTTTACAGTTTACTTCGAGATCACATCGATATCTGCGCGCGTTCACCGTCCAGCGCGCGTCCCGGTCCTTCTGGTGCAGCCTTGTAGGCTTGTCTTTCCAATCATCCGGGGCTTTGGCTGCCTTGATATCGGCCTTTGGGGCATCTCTATTACGCCGCTTCGGCGGCGTCTATGATCTGCCCGCCCATTGCCAGATAGTCGTCCTTGTCGAAAAGGGCGAACAGGTTCTCCACCGCGGGCCTGCGTGAAGTGCTCCCCGAAACACCAGATCGGTTGGAATTGGGCACCTTGTCGCCGAGCCAAGACCGAGCAACCGCATGAAGCACGGCCGATCCTGGATCTGGAATTCCGCCTGATCATCCGACGGACTATGGAGCGCCTGCAGAACCAGGATCTTGAACATCGGCACCGCGTCATAAGGCGGCCAGCCGCCCTTGGCGCGATCGGACCGTTGCCTTCGCCAGCGGCTTCCGGAACACTCCCAAGAACCACCGCGTCAGCTTCTCCAACGGAGCTCCTGCCACGCCCAGCCCGCGTTGGCGCTCGTCAATGTTTCCAGATTACGACCTTGGTGCCGCACCCGCCGCTCTGCGCAAGTCATCGGGACAGTGAATCAGCTCAGGCCGCCAAAGGCCCGGTTTTGCGAGGTGACCCAATGTCATCGTGGTTTCGCCTGCATGACCGATCGAATGGCGTTTGCGGCCGCGTCTACATCGTCATCGCTGACGAGATAGTGGAGGACAGCGCGAACGACGCCTTCGCGGAGAGTGCCCAGCCGCACA
>NZ_JAVIIT010000004.1:0-434520 GCF_033977265.1 Mesorhizobium australafricanum
CCGAGCGGCTGCGCATCACGCCGACGCCGTTCCATTCGGACGCGCTGATCGCCGAATTGCAGGACGCGCTGGTCGAGACCTGGGACGCGCTGGGCATTCCCTATGCCGGCTCCGGCCGTCCCGCCGTCGTCAAGAGCGACCGGATCATTCCGTTGCTGGTGCCGAAGTCAGGCGGCTGAAGCCGTTTGAAACTCGCTCCGGCTTCAGGTCAGCTCACACACACCGTCTTCATCCATTTCGCCAGGCGATGCGCCGCTTCCTCGAGCTGATCGAGGCGGCGGTGGAAGCATAGTCTGAGGAAGGCTTCGCCGCCGGGGCCGAAGGCGGTGCCAGGCGCCAGGCCGACATTGGCATTGTCGACGATGTCGAAGGCGGCGGCGCGGGAATCGGCGATGCCGTCGACCGTGAAGAACAGATAGAAGGCGCCCTGCGGCACGGTGAAACGCGCCTTGCCGGTGGCACCCAGGATATCGCAGACGAGATCGCGCGCGGCCCGCGCGCGCTCGACTTGGCTCTCGATGAAGCCGTCACCCTCGTCGAGAGCGGCAACCGCGCCGCGCTGCATGAACTGCGCGACGCCCGAGGTCGAGTACTGGACCAGGTTTTCGAACACCTGCTGCAAGGCCGGATGGGTCTTGATCCAACCGACGCGCCAGCCGGTCATCGCCCAGTTCTTGGAGAAGCTGTTGACGAAGAGGATGCGGTCTTCGGGCGTGGCAATGTCGAGGAAGGATGGCGCGCGGCCATGGCCATAGTGAAACAGCGAATAGATCTCGTCGGCGATGATCCACAGGCCCTTTCGGCGAGCAAGATCGAGGATCGCCTGGAGGGTCTCCTTGTCGGCGGTCCAGCCGGTCGGGTTGGACGGCGTGTTGATGAACAACAGCTTCGTGCGCGATGTGATCGCCGCGGCGATCTTGTCGACATCGCAGGACCAGCCATTGCCGGACTGGTCGAGCGTGACCGGCACCGGCACGGCGCCAGCCACACCGGCGGCAGCGGCGAAATTCGGCCAGGCGGGCGAGAGGTAGATCACCTCGTCGCCGCTGCCGGCGATCGCGTCGATGGCCAGCTGGATGGCATGCATGCCGGAGGCGGTGACGATGAACTCTTCCTCGGCAAAGCTCTTGCCGAAATGCCTGGCGTAGTAGCGGGAGAGCGCCTGCCTGAGCTCGGGGATGCCCTTCTGCCAGGTGTAGAACGTCTCGCCATTGGCGAGCCCGCGTGCAGCGGCATCGCTGATAAAAGAAGGCGTCGGCAAATCGCCCTCGCCGGCCCAGAGCGGGATCAGGCCTTCGCGCAGGCGGCCGTGGTTGACGACGGCGACGATGCCGCTTTCAGGCGCCGCGAGGGCTTCGGGGCGCAATGTCTGGATGATGGTCATGGACAAATCCGTATTCGTCTCGCCAGCGCTCTTACCAGATCGCCGAAGAGAAAACCCCGGCCGCGGACGACCGGGGTTTTGGTCCAGAATGCTCGCGAGACCTATTTCTTGGCCAGTAGATCGCGGATTTCGGTCAGCAACGCGACGTCGGCCGGCGGCGGCGCGGCAGCAGGGGCGGGCTTTTCGCGCTCAAGCCGCCTGCGCATGTTGTTCACGGCCTTGACCATCAGGAAGATGATGAATGCAAGGATCAGGAAGTTCAGCACCACGGTGATGAAGCTGCCATAGGCGAAGACGGCGCCCTCTTTCTTGGCGTCGGCCAGCGCTGCCGAATGAACGTTCGAGGACAGTCCGAAGAAGTAATTGTTGAAATCCAGTCCGCCGAAGATCGCGCCGACGACCGGCATGATGATGTCGTTGACCAGCGATTCGACGATCTTGCCGAAAGCAGCGCCGATGATGACGCCGACGGCCAAGTCCATCACATTGCCCTTGGAGATGAATTCCTGGAATTCTTTCAGCATTCGACCCTCCTTGCCATGGCGGGCCGCGCTGCCGCCTCACCAGTGTCCTTCGGCACCGACCCGCGCCCACAATAACAAAAACCCCCGGTTGCAAAACCGGAAAAAGAGCGAAGGCACTGGTTTGTGTTTACGCAGCGTCATCAGCCACCTATGCGCCAAAAGCCGCGATGGACTTAAGCCTTAAGCTATGATTGCGTCTTGCTAGCCGGATAGGAGACCGGCCAGGGAGGAAGTACGGACCGTGCAAGGCTGGTTCGTCGTCATCATTGCGATCGCCTATGTGACGCTGCTTTTCGCCATCGCCAGCGTCGGCGACCGGCGTTCGGCCACGATCGGGCTCGGCCGGGCACGGCCCTTCATCTATGCGCTCAGCCTCGCCATCTACTGCACGTCCTGGACTTTCTTCGGCTCGGTCGGCCTGTCCTCCGAGCGCGGCCTCGAATTCCTCGGCATCTACATCGGCCCGGTGCTGGTCTTCGTGTTCGGCTTCCCGCTGCTCAACCGCATGATCAGGCTGGCCAAAAGCGAGAAGATCACCTCGATCGCCGACTTCCTCGGCGCCCGCTACGGCAAGAGCTTCACCGTCGCGGCGATCGCGACGCTGATCGCCACCATCGGCGCGGTGCCCTACATCGCGCTGCAGCTCAAGGCGATCTCCGGCTCCGTCAGCCTGATGGTCGAGCACTATACCGGCTCGCCGCCCTCTTTCGATCCGTTCGTCAGCGATATCTCGCTGGTGGTGGCGATGTTGCTGGCGCTGTTCGCGGTGCTGTTCGGTACCCGTCATGCCGACGCCACGGAACATCAGGACGGGCTGGTTCTGGCGGTGGCGGTCGAGACCGTGGTCAAGCTCGCCGCGTTCATCGCCATCGGCCTGATGGTGACGTTCCTGATCTTCGGCGGCCCCGGCGACATGTTCGCCAAGCTCGCCGCAAACGGCCAGGTGCGCCAGGCAATGAGCTACAGCACCTCCCTGGCCACCTGGCTGGTGCTGACCGGCTTGAGCGGCTTTGCCGTCCTGATGCTGCCACGACAGTTCTACGTCACCATCGTCGAGAACCGCGGCGAGGCGGAGCTGCGCACGGCGACCTGGGTGTTCCCGCTCTACCTGGTGGCGATCAACCTCTTCGTGCTGCCGATCGCCTTTGCCGGCCTGTCGCTGGTCGGCACCAGGACCAGCAGCGACCTTTACGTGCTGTCGCTGCCGCTGCTCAGCGGCCATGATCTGCTCGCCATGGCCGCCTTCATCGGCGGCCTGTCGGCGGCGACCGCGATGGTGATCGTCGAGAGCGTCGCGCTGTCGATCATGATCTCCAACGATCTCGTCATCCCGCTGTTCGTGCGCCGCGTGCTCAAGACCAGCGCTTCGGAGAACGAGGACTGGTCGACGCTGATCCTGAACGTCAGGCGCGCGTCGATCTTCATCATGCTGTTCATCGCCTTCCTCTACTACCGCGGGAGCACCGACAGCGCGCGGCTGTCCTCGATCGGCCTGATGTCGTTCGCGGCAATCGCGCAATTCGCACCGGCGCTGATCGGCGGGCTGATCTGGCGCCGCGCCAACGGTCGGGGAGCCGCGCTGGGCATGGTCGCCGGCATCGCGGTCTGGGGTTACACGCTTCTCTTGCCGTCGCTCGCCGGCCCCAACGCCGGCATCCTCCAGCACGGCCTGTTCGGCTTCGACGCGCTGAGGCCGCAGGCGCTGTTCGGCACTGCCGGCCAGCCGCTCAATCACGGCGTGCTGTGGAGCCTCTCGGTCAACGCGCTGTTTTTTGTCCTCGGCTCCCTCTCCCGCGCGTCCGTGCCGCTGGAGCGCATCCAGGCGGCGATCTTCGTGCCGCGCGAGGCCAGCCCGATGCCAAGCCTGCGGCGCTTTCGCACCGCCGTCACCGTCAACGACCTGAAGGACACGATTTCGCGCTATCTCGGCGTCGAGCGCACGGAGCGCTCGTTCCAGTCCTTCGAAAAGAGCGCCAACGTCTCCCTGCACGGCAAGGAGCAGGCGAGCATGGATGTCATCCGCTTCTCGGAGCAATTGCTGGCGAGCGCCGTCGGTTCGTCCTCGGCGCGGCTGATCCTGTCGCTGCTCTTCCGCCGTAACGACCGCGATTCAAAAGACGCCTTCAAGCTGCTCGACGACGCCACCGAGGCGCTGCAGCACAATCGCGACTTGCTTCAGATCGCGCTCGACCAGATGGAGCAAGGCATCACCGTCTTCGACCGTGATTTCCGCCTGATCTGCTGGAACCGGCAATACCGGCTGCTGTTCGACCTGCCGGACGAGATGGGCCAGGTCGGTGTTTCGCTCGACCGGATCCTGCGCCATCTCGCCGAGCGCGGCGATATTCCCGCCGACCAGCGCGTGACGATGCTCAACCGGCTGACCAGTTTCGCCGGCCCATGGCAGATGGAACTGAAAACCAGCGGCCGCATCCTGGAGTTGCGCTCCAACCCGATGCCCGACGGCGGCATCGTCGCCACCTATGCCGATATCTCCGGCCGGGTCGAACAGGACCTGGCGCTGAAACGGGCCAATGAATCGCTGGAGCAGCGGGTCAAGACCCGCACCATCGAGCTCACCCGCGTCAACGAGGAACTGGCGCAGGCGCAGATGCTGGCCGAGGAGGCCAACCTCGGCAAGACGCGCTTCCTCGCCGCCGCCGGCCACGACATCCTGCAGCCGCTGAACGCCGCCCGGCTTTATTGCTCGTCGCTGATCGAAAAGGCCGGCAAGGGGCCGGCCGGCAAGGCGGCGGTCAACATCGAGTCCTCGCTGGAATCCGTCGAGACCATTCTTGGCGCCGTGCTCGACATCTCGCGGCTCGACGCCGGCGCGATGAAACCCGAGGACACCGCCTTCAGCCTCGGCGGGCTGCTCGGCCAGATCGGCAATGATTTCCGCCCGCTTGCCGCCGAAAAGAAGCTCGAGCTCAAGATCATACCGTCCTCGCTCGGCGTCATGACCGACCGCAATTTATTGCGCCGGCTGATCCAGAACCTGGTTTCCAATGCGATCAAATACACGCGCGAGGGCCGCATCCTGGTGGGTGTCAGGCGGCGCGGCGAACTGGCGGAAATCCAGGTGATCGACACGGGCATCGGCATTGCCGGCGACAAGCTGAACACGGTCTTCCATGAGTTCACGCGGCTCGACGAAGGTGCGCGCGAGGCCGAAGGCCTTGGTCTGGGGCTCTCCATCGTCGACCGCATTGCCCGCGTGCTGAGGCTCGAAATCCGCATCAACTCCAACCCGGGCAAAGGCACGCGCTTTTCCGTCCTCCTGCCGGTCGCGGCGGTCGCGGCGCCGCCGCGTGAGATCGGCAAGGCGCCGGCTCGCTCCGCGTCGACGCTTGCCGGGCTCAATGTGCTCTGCATCGACAATGACGCGCGCATCCTCGACGGCATGCGGCTGCTGCTCGAAGGCTGGGGCTGCCGTGTCGAGACGGCTTCGGGATCAGGCGATCTCCTGAAGTCCGACGCGCCAAAGCCGGACCTCGTGCTTGCCGACTATCATCTCGACGGCAGCAGCGGGCTCGATGCGATCGCCACGCTGCGCGCCGCCTACGGCCAGGATCTGGCCTGCGTGCTGGTCACCGCCGACCGCTCCAGCGAGATGCGCATGGCTGCCGGCCGGCTCGACATCCCGGTCGTCAACAAGCCGCTGAAGCCGGCCGTGCTGCGCTCGATGATGGCACGCGTCAGGCCGCTGGCGCCGGCCGCGGAGTAACTTCCAGCCGCAGTCTCAACCGCCGGACAATGCCGCGCGCGACGCGCTGTCGAACGGCTTCGGCCGGGTGATGCGCTATGGCGCGGCAGGCAGCGGTTCAGCGCTCCGATTGAGGCGAACCGATCAGCCGACCGGCTGCAGCGGGTCATTGCCGATCTTGGAGAGCTGGATGACCGCCTGGGTGCGGCTGTCGACGCCGAGCTTCTGCAGGATGGCCGAGACATGCGCCTTGATGGTCGCCTCGGAGACGCCGAGCTCATAGGCGATCTGCTTGTTGAGCAGGCCTTCCGCCAGCATGCCGAGCACCCGCGTCTGCTGCGGCGTCAGCGCCTGCAGGCGCTTGATCAGGTCGGAGATTTCCGGATCGCGTTCGACACCGAGGTCGATACCGGCGGGTGCCGCGATATCGCCGGCAAGCACCGCCTGCACGGCATCGCGTATCTCCTCCATGCTGGCCGATTTGGAGATGAAGCCGGAAGCGCCGAGATCGAGGGCGCGGCGGATGGTGACGGGATCGTCATGCGCCGACACCACTACCAGCGGCACCGCCGGATGGATGCCGCGCAGCGAGATCAGGCCGGAAAGCCCGCTGGCGCCCGGCATCGACAGGTCGAGCAGCACCATGTCGACATCCTCGTTGGCCAGCACCAGCGCCTTGGCGCTTTCGAAATCGCCGGCTTCGTGGATGGCGGCAACGTCGCCGATACCGGCCAGCGCCTCCTTCAGCGCGCCGCGAAAAAGCGGATGGTCGTCGGCAATGACGAAGGTGTGGCCCGACGGCAAATATCCCTCCCCCGATCCCATCATGATTTTTTAGCTTCTTGCGGGGACCAGAATGATTATGCGGCGGCGCGGCGCGTTTTCAAGCGGCAAAGGCCGCGTTTGAGGTTTTTCCCAAGGCGGCTCAGTCGCGCCAGCGCTCAGGTCTTCTGCTGGTTCAGCTTGCCGCCGCCGTCGCCGTCTTCCTTGTCCATGTCCTTGACGATGTCCTTGAAGGTCCGGAAGAAGCGCTCCATGTAGCCCATGGTCTTGTTGAAATCCTCTTCGCTGGGCAGTTGCGATTCCAGCCGGGCGGAGAGCGAATTCTCGAGCTTGGCGACACGCGTGTCGAGCGCCTTGACCGATCTGTCCAGCCGGTCGATCTCGTCCTGGTAGGCGGCACGCTCGTCGGCCGCCATCTTGCAGACGAGCTGGCCGGAGCGCTCCTCGCAGATCGACATGGCGCCGGTCTGGGTGTCCATGCGGACATAGCCGTCGGCGGACTTCTCCAGCCGGTAGCGGTCGGTCTCTTCGGAGTAGGCGGAAGCGGCAACCAGCGAGCAGAGCGCCGCCGGGATCAGGATGTGCTGAAGACGCATATTGTCCTCCATGAGCCAGTAAAGGCGGCCTATCACAGGTTTGCGCCGGAAATGGGGAAGAGTCGAGCTTGAGCCTTCCCCGTGCCTTCGGTTCGGACTATAGCGCGACAATGTCTCAGATTATCTACAAGATCACGCCCGAGGCGCTTTGGCGCGAAGCCGAGACGAACGGGCGCTTCACCGGCGCGCCGATCGACGTTGCCGACGGCTTCATCCATTTCTCCACCACGAGCCAAGTGCGCGAGACGGCGGCCAAGCATTTTGCCGGCCAGACGGACCTTGTGCTGATCGCCATCGACGGGAACCGGCTGGGCGAAGCGCTGAAATACGAGGTGTCGCGCGGCGGCGCCCTGTTTCCGCATCTCTATGCTCCGCTCGCTCTCGATGCCGTTCTCTGGGTGAAACCGCTGCCGCTCGGCGCCAACGGCCACGAATTCCCGGCGCTGGAGGGCAAATGAGCGTGCTCGACCGGATCGGCCAGAAGCTGCTTTTCTCCTTCGATCCGGAGACAGCGCATGGCATGTCGATCGCGGCGCTGCGCTGCGGCCTGCCGATTGGCGCGACGGCGACGCGCGACGCGCGGCTGCCGACGCATGACGCGCGGCTCAAGGTCAGTCTCTGCGGCCTCGATTTCCCGAATCCGCTCGGCATGGCGGCCGGTTACGACAAAAATGCCGAAGTGCCGGACGCGCTGCTTGGGCTCGGCTTCGGCTTCGCCGAGGTCGGCACCATCACGCCGCTGCCGCAATCGGGCAATCCGAAGCCGCGCATCTTCCGGCTGACGGCGGACGAAGCGGTGATCAACCGGCTGGGCTTCAACAATGAAGGCCACGCGGCTGCCGAAAAACGCCTTGCCGCACGCAAGGGGCGGCCGGGCGTCGTCGGCGTCAACATCGGCGCCAACAAGGACAGCGCCGACCGCATCAGCGACTATGAGCGCGGTGTCGTCCGCTTCGCGCCCTATGCCAGCTATCTCACCGTCAACATCTCCTCGCCCAACACGCCGGGCCTGCGCAACATGCAGGCGCGCGAGCAACTCGGCGAATTGCTGTCGCGGGTGACGGCCGCGCGTGCCGCGGCCCCCGCGCAACCGGCTATCTTCCTCAAGATCGCGCCGGACCTGATCGAAGCAGAACTGGAAGACATCGCGGCGGAGGTCATCGAGAAGAAGATCGACGGCGTCATCGTCTCCAACACGACGCTTGCGCGAGCCGGATTGCGCAGCACGACCGTGGCCGGCGAGACCGGCGGCCTTTCGGGCAAGCCACTGTTCGAGCGCTCCACCGCTGTGCTCGCCAGGATGCGCAAGCTGCTCGGGCCGAACATGGCCATCATCGGTGTCGGCGGCGTCGATTCCACCGAGACGGCGTTGGAGAAGATCCGAGCCGGCGCCGATCTCGTCCAACTCTACACCGGCATGATCTATGCCGGGCCGGCGCTGCCCGGGCGCATCGTTGCCGGCATGGCGCGGTTTGCGGAGCGCGAGCGGCTCGGCTCGATCAGGGATCTGCGCGACTCTGCTTGCGAGCACTGGGCTGCAAAGCCGATCAGCTGAACGCTGTGCGCACCCTGAGCCGCAGAACCGCCAGCAGGCTCAGCCCCCGCACCAGCAGGAAGACATGCAGCGATGCCCACAGGCCGTCGTTGCCGAAGGCCGGGGCGAGGGTGATGAGCGCGGCGCTGAAGGCGAGAAACGACAACAGCATCATGTTGCGCATGTCGCGCGACCATGTGGCGCCGATGAACACGCCGTCCATCTGGAAGGCGAGCACGCCGCTCAGCGCCGTGAAAGCCGCCCAGGGCAGATAGGTGTCGGCGATGGCGCGAACTTCTTGAGACGTCGTCACCAGTGCCACCAGACCGGCGCCCGCGGTCAGCAGGACGAGCGTGGCGATGCCGGCAAGGGCAAAACCCCAGATCAGCGTCAGCCGGACCGCCTGCCGGAACGGGGCGGGCGCATGCGCGCCGATGGCGCGGCCGGCGAGCTGTTCGGCGGCGGTGGCGAAACCGTCTAGGAAATAGCCGGCGATGAGGAAGAAATTCATCAGCACGGCGTTGGCGGCAAGCGTCACCGTGCCGAACTGCGCGCCCTGCCGCGTGAACAACGCGAAGGCCGCAAGCAGCGAGAAGGAGCGGATCATGATGTCGCGGTTGAGCGACAGCATGCGCCGGTAGGCCGGCAGGTCGAGGATGCGCCGGCGCGAGGGCCGCTCCAGCTTGCGGAAGCGGCTGAGCACGATGGCGAGGCCAAGCAGCATGGCCAGGAATTCGCCCGTAACCGTCGCCCAGGCGACGCCGGCGACGCCCCAGCCGAGCTCGAGGCCGAGCAGGAAGCAGAGCGCGATGTTGATGCCGTTGAGCACCGCTTGCAGCATCAGGCCGAGCCCGCCTTCGCCGCGTCCCAGCACGTAGCCCAGTATGGCGTAGTTGATCAGCGAGAAGGGCGCGGCGAGCAGTCTGATGCGGATATAGACCGACATTGCCGCGCCGACGCGCGGCTCGGCGCCCATGAACCATTGGCCGGCGACGGCAAAGAGTGGCGAAAGGGCGGCAAGCACGACACCTGCGACGACCGCGATCAGCACGGCGCGCCACAGCACCGCCTGCTCTTCCAGCGCATCGCCGCGCCCGAAGGCCTGAGCGACAAGGCCGGTGGTGCCCGAACGCAGGAAATTGAACGTGGTGAAGACGACATCGAAGACGAGCGATCCCGCCGCCAGGCCGCCGAGCAGGGCCGCATCGCCGAACTGGCCGACCACCGCCGTGTCGACGATGCCAAGCAGCGGCGTCGTCAGATAGGCAAGCGTCATCGGCACAGCGATCGCCAACACCGAACGGTTGGTGACGGCGAAGGACCTGACGTTGGCTTGGGTTGCATCCAAGGGGATTGCGGCCTGGCTGATTGCGGCTTGATCGAGGAACCGATGTGCCCCAGTTTGCCCGCGTCACGCAACCACCATCCGCCGAACTGCCAACCGAATTTTCTGCTGTTCTTACGCAATTCCCGACGGAAAACCGTTTCACACTTTTCCTGGAATTGCTCCAGGCTGGCGCAGGCTTCCCGATCCATGCCGCTGCAGATCGTCCATCACCCCGACTATGACGCCGGCTTCGCCGTCAACCATCGCTTTCCGATGAGCAAATATCCGCTGTTGATGGAGGCTTTGCGCTTACGCGGTCTGGCTGTGCCGGGGGCGCTTTCAATGCCCGAGCCGGCGCCGGCGGCGTGGCTGAAGCTTGCCCATGCAGGCGAGTATGTCGACCAGGTGATCGCCTGCCAAGTGCCGGCGAAAATCGAGCGTGAGATCGGCTTTCCGATCGGCCCGCGCGTGTCGCTGCGGGCGCAGCTCGCCACCGCCGGGACCGTGCTGGCGGCGCGACTGGCGCTGAGACACGGCATTGCCTGCAACGCCGCCGGCGGCAGCCACCATGCACGGCGCGCGCAAGGCGCCGGCTTCTGCACCTTCAACGATGTCGCCGTCGCCTCGTTGACGCTGCTTGCGGAAGGTGCCATCGAAAACGCATTGATTGTCGATCTCGACGTGCATCAGGGCGACGGCACGGCCGACATCTTGAGTGACGAACCACGTGCCTTCACCTTTTCCATGCATGGCGAGCGCAACTACCCGGTGCGTAAGATCGCCTCGGACCTCGACGTCGCCTTGCCGGACGGCACCGGCACCGACGCCTATCTCGAGCGGCTCGCCGCCATCCTGCCGGAACTATCCGGGCAAAGGCGCTGGGACATCGTCTTCTACATTGCCGGCGTAGATGTCCACGCCGAGGACAGGCTCGGCCGGCTGGCGCTGACCGACGACGGCCTGCAGGCCCGCGAAGACATGGTCATCGGCCATTTCCGCAACCGCGGCGTGCCGCTATGCGGCGTCATCGGCGGCGGCTACTCGACCGACGTGCCGGCGCTGGCCGCGCGTCATGCCATCCTCTTCGAGGTGGCCGCCCGACACGCCGCAGATTACTAAATCTAGGCAGTAGGGAATAGGCAGTGGGCAATAGGGAAAGACAGCCCTACTGCCTACTGCCTACTGCCTACTGCCTACTACTTCCTGTAGCTAGCGATCCGGAGCAGGATGAAGACCGGCACGACGATCGCGGCGCCGAGCAGGATATAGCCCAGGAAGCGGTCGATGGCGTGGAAGCCCAGATTCCACAAATCGACGAAGAACTGGCGGATGCCATAGAAAACATCCATCGGCGACCAGCCGAAGGCGTGCATGACGAGGCCGACGAGGAAAGAGACCACGAGCAGCTTCAGGAGCACCCTGAGCGGCGTGTCGCCTAGAAAGCGCGTCAGTGCGGACAAGGCCATTCTCCGGTTCGAGCCGCCCGATTCGGCAGCGCAGCCCAGAAATACGCACTCGATTGTCCGCCATCAAGCGGCCAGGAGGACAGTCCAGGCCGGCGCGAACGCTTAATTTCGCGTAAACAGAAACGCAGCAAATTGCTGAAAATAAATAGAAAAATCTTCATTTTGCCGACCCGCGCAATGTGCCGGCAATTTTCGCCTGACAGATAGAGCTGGTCTTTCGAGCAGTGCGTCGCAACGGAAGTTCGGACCGCAAGGCAGGCGCTTTGCGGCAGAAGGATTTTTTCCTGCGAGAGACAAGCGAACCGGAGCGGTCATCCCAAGAGCCGTCTCCACGGGTCAATCCGCGCATGGTGTTGCCCTGCGCCTATGCGTTTGGAGTGTGGAACGTGTTTTGTCGAACCAAGATTGCCTTTACGGCGGCTTTTGCCGTCGGTCTCAGCGGGACGGCTATGGCCGCCGACCTCTCCCCCACCTACAACGATCCACCCGCCTTCCAGTGGAGCGGCGCCTATGTCGGCGTACATGGCGGAACGGCCTTCACCAAGATGCCCAATCCGTTTGCCGGCCGGAATGGCTGGAGCGGCGGGCTGCAGGCCGGCTACAACATACAGACGGGTCCGGCCGTGTTCGGCGCCGAGCTCGAAGGCTCCTATCTCGGCGGCGCCGAGCACAATGTCGAGGGCGGCAAGATCAAGGAGAAATGGCGCGCCGCCGCCAAGGCCAAGGCGGGTCTCGCCTTCGATCAGACGCTGGTCTTCGGCACCGCCGGCGTCGCGATGACCACTTTCGACAAAGCAGGCGGGGTGCGCGACACCGACAGCCGCAAGCTCGGCTACCTGGTCGGCGCAGGCGTCGAGCAGGCCTTCGCCGGCGGCCTCTCAGCCAAGATAGAGTACGACTACATCCGCACACCCAATGTGGAAACGAGATCGGCCTTCGGCACAGCGAAGACCGGTATAGGCAGCCAGGAGTTGAAGGCCGGGATCAACTACCGCTTCTAGCTCGTGGCGCGCCGGAGAGCAGTTTTCCGTGGCGGCTGCCCGCCGATCTCCACCACGGGAAACTGCCTTTCCTCGCCATCGGTGAAGCGACGGCCGCCCATGCCCGCCGCGTAATGTCGATGCAATTTTCATCGTCTAGCTCAAGGCGCTCTCAACGACGGGAACGAAACATGCCCATATCACCGAAGGGCCTCAGATGGGCGCCGAAGGCCTTCCTTGCGGCAGCGCTTTTGTCCATATCGCCTGGCGCATCAGCTGCTCGACCATCAGCTGTTCGAGCGCCCCGACGAACAACGCCAGATCGTCGATCTCGGCGAGCTTGCCCGCCAGGTGGCAGCCGACTTCGCGCCTTTGGCCATCGAAGCCGGCTACGACCTCGGCTTCGAGCCTCCGGCCGGCGAGGTCCATGTCGAGGTGAATGGCACGCAGATCGAGCGCGCGCTGGCGAACCTGGTGCGCAACGCCATCGACCATGGCGGCGGCAGCGGCGCGATCACGGTCGCCGTCGACGAGAGCGGTGGCGTCGAAGTGCGCGACGAAGGTCCGCCGGAGGAGCGGGAAAATGTGTTCCAGCCCTTCTATCGCCTGCAGCCGCAGTCGCGCGGCGCGGGCCTCGGCCTCAATCTCGCCCGGCAGATCGCGCATCTGCATGGCGGCTCG
Organism: Mesorhizobium australafricanum; assembly: GCF_033977265.1. Taxonomy (NCBI): domain Bacteria; kingdom Pseudomonadati; phylum Pseudomonadota; class Alphaproteobacteria; order Hyphomicrobiales; family Phyllobacteriaceae; genus Mesorhizobium; species Mesorhizobium australafricanum. The sequence continues at coordinate 12,982 of NZ_JAVIIT010000004.1, forward strand.
ATCAGGATATTGAGCGGCGGGTGGCGAGGTGCGCGCGTGCGTATGCAACTGCCCACCTTGCCGTCATAAGCGGTTCTGTTTTGCCGATTGCTTGAGGCAGCGCCATCATGGTAACGAGGGCTCGCGCGGGTATGATGTAATGGTAGCCTGTCAGCTTCCCAAGCTGAACGCGCGGGTTCGATTCCCGCTACCCGCTCCAGTCTCCGCAAATATCTAGGCCGATATCGGCCATGCTTCATGACCGACATTGACATGGAGCCGGCTTGCCGCCAGCAATTGCTTGCGCTTAAGCGACGCAGCATCCTGGATATCTTGATGGCTCTGCCCGCATAATTCGCCTGCTCCAGGGTCAAACGGAGCTGTACTGGTCGGCCAGGGTCGGCTATCGGCGCATCCATGGCGATGTTTAGAGAACTTAGAACAAAACTGGGCTTGAGAAAGCCATACCCCGGCAGGCATGTCATTATAGGCAGAAAGACCTACGGCGTCGACTTTGGCAACATTTTCCAGGCGACTGCAGAGGCGCCTGTTAGCATTGGAAGCTATTGTTCGATCGCTGCTGGCGTCCTTTTTATCGCAGCCGGCGAGCACCCGATGTCTTCGGTATCCAGCTACCCTTTTCCAGACGCTCACCGATTCGGACCGCCCACGCGTGACATCGCAAAGGGTCCAATCACCGTAGGGAATGACGTGTGGATCGGTTCCCGCGCCATTGTTTTATCCGGTGTGAAGATAGGTGATGGCGCGGTCGTCGGCGCAGGCGCCGTGGTCACAAAAGATGTTCAGCCATACGCCGTGGTCGCCGGCAACCCTGCCAAGCTAATCCGGCATCGGTTTGAGCCGAAAGTCATAGAAGGACTCCTAGCCATCCGCTGGTGGGATTGGAGCGACGATCAAATCGAAGCGGCGATGCCTGATTTCCACACCTCGGTCTCTGAATTCGTCTCGAAGTACCTGGCTGCGTAACCGATCAACGGGGTGATGGGTCTTGCACGGTCGCCTTGCAAGACCCATCCCTTCAACGCCTCTTGCGCCTGAACTACAGCCAGAAGCCGATCCATACGCGCTCGCGCCAGCAGCGGCGGCGCCAGCGGCCATGACGCCAATAGCGACGGCAGACCCTTCTCCACCCACGGCGCCGTCTGCGGCGACGAGGGCCGTAATGCCAATGACGATGGTAAACCTGCTCCAGTTCGGCTCGATCGTCCCCGTCCTCGAAAACGGTTCGATCCGGCTTGTCGAGTTCGTCCAGGATTCCGTTGCCGGCGGGAATTCCGGCAACCGCCTTGCTTGGTCCGGCCAGGCCTGCAAGTGCAGCCGCCCCCGCCACGCCAAGCATTCCAGTCAGAAACAATCGACGTTCCATCAAAACCTCCCGAGCTGTTGAGCATCGGCTGCTCTTCCCTCACCCGCAACGGGCTCAAGCGAGCCGCCGATCGGTTTGAACGTACAAGTAGCATTCTCGTTCCATTACCCCACTTCGCGCAAAATGAAGTCGTGCAGCATTTTTGCGGCCGGCGAGAGCACGCGATTCTTGATCGTGATCAGGCTGTAGGGCCGGACCTCGATGTCGAACTCGGTCTGCACGACGTCGATGGCACCGGCCAGCCCGTCCGGCCCCTGGATGAACTTGGCGACCTGGATCGACACCGGCGCGATGGCGTCGGACTGCGCCACCATGACCAAAGTGAGCAACAGCGAAGACGTGTTGAGGATGCGGTCGGGAAGCGGAATGTCGCGGTTGAGGAAATTGCTTTCCATGGCCTGGCGCAGCGGCGAGCCGCCGGACTGGAACACCCAGTCATAGCCGGCCGTCTCCTCCAGCCGCACCGCCTTGCCGCTGGCCAGCGGGTGGCCGCGGCGCACGATGAGGCAGGCCTTCTCGACACCGATGACGCGCGATTCGAAAAGCCGAGGATTGAGGTCGTCGGGGATGCGCGCGATGATGAAATCGTGCCGCGACGCAATCAGCTCGCGGGCAAGCACGTTCGAGGTCTCGACCTGCATGGTGATCTCGATGCGCGGATAGATGCGGCGGATCTCGCGGATCGCCGGCACCGCGAGTTCGATCGCCGGCGCCGTCACCGCGCCGAGGAACACCGAGCCGCCCTTGCCGGCCTTTAGCTCGGAAATCTCGCGATCTGCCTCCCGCATTTCGAGCAGGATCGAGCGGGCGCGCCGGGCGAGCGCCTGGCCATAAGGGGTCAGCGTCACGCCGCGCGGCAGCCGCTCGCACAACTTCACGTCGAGCACCGCCTCCATCTCGGCGATCATGCGCGAGGCGGCCGGCTGGGAGATGTTCATGACCTGCGCGGCGGCGCTCACCCGTCCGTGATCGTCCAGGGCGGCGATCATGCGCATGTGGCGAAGACTCAGGCCGCTGCGCAGCAGCGTCTCGCCGTCTCCCGGCAATTTCTCGTAACTAACTGAGATCGCGTCGGAATCGCGCAGTGCCGCCATGATTTGGAACCTCTCCACCGGGCTTATATCAGTCCTTTAAGCTATACCGGTTCCGATATAGCAACCAGCGAAGATCGCATTTGACAGTTATGTCAAAGGAACCCAACCTCTGCGCGTTCCGAGGCGCAACAGTCGGCAACGAGCGAATTCGTATCGATTGAAACTGCGTCGCGGGACCGATTGGGAGGATACCGGAGATCGATAAAGCCGACAGTGGCGCGCCAGCGCACCTGCTCGACTGCGCGCCCCGCGAAGCCCCGAGGTGTCGCGTCCATCAACCAGGGAGAGTAATGTGAAGATCATCAAGACGCTGGCCGCCGTCGCGGCCCTTGGCATCGCCGCCATGACCTATTCGGCGCATGCAGCCGACAAGGGTCTCGTCGGCGTGCTGATGCCGACCAAGACCTCGCAGCGCTGGATCAACGACGGCGATGCCGTCAAGTCCCAGCTCGAAGCGCTCGGCTACACGGTCGACCTGCAGTATGCGCAGGACGATATCCCGAACCAGCTCAGCCAGCTGGAAAACGAAATCACCAAGGGCCCGAAGGCGCTTATCATCGCTTCGATCGACGGCACCACCATGGCCGACGCGCTGCAGAAGGCCAATGACGCAGGCGTCGTCGTCGTCGCCTATGACCGCCTGATCAAGAAGACCAAGAATGTCGACTACTACACCACTTTTGACAATTTCGGCGTCGGCGTCATCCAGGCGAACTCGCTGGTCAAGGGCCTCAAGGAGCGTTTCCCGAACACCAAGCCGTGGAACGTCGAACTGTTCGGCGGCTCGCCCGACGACAACAACGCCTTCTTCTTCTACAACGGCGCAATGTCGGTCCTGCAGCCGCTGATCGACGACGGCTCGATCAAGATCAAGTCCGGCCAGATGGGCATGGACAAGGTCGGCACGCTGCGCTGGCTCGCCGCCACCGCCCAGGCCCGCATGGACAACCTGCTCTCGGCCAACTACTCGGACGGCAGCCGCGTCGATGGCGTTCTGTCGCCCTATGACGGCCTGTCGCGCGGCATCACCGCCTCGCTGCGCGCCGTCGGCTACGGCACGGAGGCACAGCCCTGGCCGATCGTGACCGGTCAGGACGCCGAGACCGCCTCGGTCAAGCTGATCATCTCGGGCGAGCAGTATTCGACGGTGTTCAAGGACACCCGCGAACTGGCCAAGGCCACCGTGCAGCTGGTCGACAAGGTGCTCTCCGGCGGCAAGCCGGACGGCCTCGACGAAAAGACCTACAACAACGACGTCAAGGTCGTTCCCTCGATCCTGTTGACGCCGCATGAGGTCGACAAGTCGAACTACAAGGAGCAGGTCGTCGACTCCGGCTACATCAAGGCCGACGAACTGAAGTAATCCAGCCTCAAAGGAAGGGGTCCTGCGCGACGCAGGGCCCCTTTTCGTTCACAAGCGACCCCGGTATTGTTTTTTGCCGGCTTCTGCAGCGCCATGCGCCATCGCGGCGCTGACCAGACTGCAGTATGTTGATTTCGCGCATGACGCTTTCCGCGAATGGAAGGCATGCGCCAGGGAGCAGAACCTCATGGCCTCGACGATTTTGGAGATGCGCGACATCACCAAGACGTTTCCCGGCGTGAAGGCGTTGTCGAACGTCAATCTCAGCGTCGAGGAAGGTGAGATCCATGCCGTCGTCGGCGAGAACGGCGCCGGCAAGTCGACACTGATGAAGGTGCTGTCGGGCGTCTATCCATCCGGCACCTATGATGGCCAGATCGTCTTTCGCGGCCAGGAATGCAATTTCAAAGGCATTCACGACAGCGAGCATATCGGCATCGTCATCATCCACCAGGAGCTTGCCCTGGTGCCGATGCTGTCGATCGCGGAAAACATCTTTCTCGGCAACGAGCATGCCACCTATGGCGTCATCGACTGGAATGCGAACGAGAAGCGCACCGGCGCCCTGCTGCAAAAGGTTGGTCTCAAGGAAGACCCCAAGACGCTGATCACCAATATCGGCGTCGGCAAGCAGCAGCTGGTCGAGATCGCCAAGGCGCTCAGCAAGGAAGTGAAGCTTCTGATCCTCGACGAGCCGACCGCCTCGCTCTCCGAAAAGGACAGCCAGGCGCTGCTCGACCTTCTGCTCGAGTTCAAGCGCCAGGGCATGACCTCGATCCTGATCTCGCACAAGCTCAACGAGGTGAACCGCGTCGCCGACAAGGTGACGGTGATCCGCGACGGGCGCACCATCGAGACCTTGCCGAGGAAGGACATCTCGGAAGACCGCATCATCACCTCGATGGTCGGCCGCTCGCTCGACGACCGCTATCCGCCGCGCGAGCCGAAGATCGGCGACGTCATCTTCGAGGTGAAGAACTGGTCGGTCTACCACCCGATCCATGCCGAGCGGCAGGTGATCAAGAACATCAACCTCAATGTGCGCAAGGGCGAGGTGGTCGGCATCGCCGGGCTGATGGGCGCCGGCCGAACCGAATTCGCGATGAGCCTTTTCGGACGCTCCTACGGCCGGCATATCACCGGAGAGGTGTCGCTGCGTGGCAAGCCTATCGACCTCTCATCCGTGAGCAAGGCGGTGGCAAGCGGCATCGCCTATGTCACCGAGGATCGCAAGACCTACGGCCTCAACCTCATCGACCACATCAAGCACAATGTGACGCTGGCCAATCTCGGCGGCGTTTCCAGCCGCGGCGTCATCGACGACATGCGCGAGATGAGCGTCGCCAACGACTATCGCAAGAAGACCAACATCCGCGCCTCCAGCGTCTACCAGCTGACCGGCAACCTCTCAGGCGGCAACCAGCAGAAGGTGGTGCTGTCGAAATGGCTGTTCGCCGATCCGGAAGTTCTGATCCTCGACGAGCCGACCCGCGGCATTGACGTCGGCGCCAAGTACGAAATCTATACGATCATCGCGCGCCTCGCCGCCGAGGGCAAAGCGATCATCGTCATCTCGTCGGAAATGCCCGAGTTGCTCGGCATCTCCGACCGCATCTATGTCATGAACGAAGGGCGTATCGTCGGCGAAATGGCGGCAAGCGACGCCAGCCAGGAAAAAATCATGCGCGCCATCGTTCGGGGAGAAGGAAAAGCATCATGAGCACAGACAGCGCTCCCGCGCCGCAAAGCGGCGTCGCCGAGGACGTCAAGCAGGGACCGCGCGTTGCCGTCTCGGCGCTGACGACGAACCTGCGCGAGTACGGCCTGATCATTGCGCTGATCGTGATCATGCTGTTCTTCCAGTACACGACGTCGGGAACGCTGTTCAAACCGGTGAACCTCAGCAATTTGGTGCAGCAGAACTCGTTCATCATCGTGATGGCGCTGGGCATGCTGCTGGTCATCGTTTCCGGCTATATCGACCTCAGCGTCGGGTCGGTCGCCGGCTTCATCGGCGCGCTTGCGGCGATGATGATGGTGATCTGGCCGCTCGGTATATTCTCGAATCCGCTGGTGGTCTCGATCGTCTGCCTGATCGTCGGCGCGCTCATAGGCGCCGCGCAGGGCTACTGGATCGCCTATCACCGGATACCGAGCTTCATCGTGACGCTGGCGGGCATGCTGATCTTTCGCGGCATCTGCCAGGCGCTGCTTGGCGGCGGCTCCTCGGTCGGCCCGCTGCCGGACAGCTTCAAGGCGCTGAGCTCCGGCTTCATTCCGGACGTGATCGGGCCGCTCGTATTGATCCCACCGACGGTCAATGCCGCCGGCAAGACCATCGTCGGCAGCGGCTTGACGCTGCACATGACGACGGTCGTGCTGGGCCTGATCGCGGTGCTGGCCTACGCCTATTTCGGCTTCAGGACGCGGCGCAAGCGCGAGCGTCATGGTTATGAGGCGGAGCCCTTCCCGATGTTCGTCGTCAAGACGCTGGTGGGCAGCGCGTTGGCGCTGTTCCTGGTCTTCCAGTTCGCGAGCTACAGGGGCCTGCCGGTCGTGCTTATGGTGATGGGCGTGCTGATCTCGCTGTTCGTCTTCGTCACCAAGCGCATGACCATCGGCCGCCGCATCTATGCGATGGGCGGCAACGCCAAGGCCGCACAGCTTTCGGGCATCAACACCGAAAGGCTGACGCTGCTGGTCTTCATCAACATGGGCGTGCTGTCGGCGCTGGGCGGCCTGATCATCGCGGCGCGCCTCGGCCAGGCCGTGCCGGCCGCCGGTCTCGGCAGCGAGCTCGACGTCATCGCGGCCGTCTTCATCGGCGGCGCCTCGGCAATGGGCGGCGTCGGACAGGTGATCGGCGCCGTCGTCGGCGGCTTCATCATGGGCGTGATGAACAACGGCATGTCGATCATGGGCGTCAATGTCGACTGGCAGCAGGTGGTCAAGGGCCTGGTGCTGCTCGGCGCCGTCATCTTCGACGTCTACAACAAGAACAAGGCCTAGAGCGTGATCCCTAAAAGCAGGAACCGGTTTTCGGAAAGGATCATGCTCAATCTAAAGGCGGCAAGCGAGGTTCAGGAGGCATACGGGTTCTAGATCGCGAAGCTGCCGGCAACCCATCGGCGCCAAGAAGTCCAGGCAAGGACCAGGCTCGCGAGCGCAATCCGGACGAAGAGTTTCAACCGTGGCGCGGATTGCTTCGCGCCGCGCCGGTCGAGGTTTGCGCGTTGGCAGCCGCACCCGGCGAAATGAGAGAGGATTCAAACATGCTGATCTCCCAGATCCTCGATGACGCCGAGACGATCCGCGTCGTTGCCCGCAATGGCGGCGGCAAGACCAGGGTCATCAACGGCGCGCGCAGCGTCTATTCGCTGGCGATGGAGGCCGCACGGACCGGCACAGGCCTCGAAGCGCTGATCGAACGCAAGGGCTATGGCGAGGCGGTCGATCTCGATGCCGCCTACAAGAGAGGCAGGCTGGTTTCGCCGATCAATCATCCCGATCCGGCGCATCTGCACCTCACCGGCACCGGCCTCACGCATCTCGGCTCCGCGGCGACGCGCGATTCCATGCACAAGAAACTCAGCGAGGGCGGCGAGGAGGAGCTCACCGATTCCATGAAGATGTTCCGCATGGGTCTCGAAGGCGGCAAGCCCGCCAAGGGCCAGGTCGGCGTGCAGCCGGAATGGTTCTACAAGGGCAACGGCACGATGGCGGTGGCGCCCGGCGCGCCCCTGATGTCGCCCGCCTTCGCGCAGGACGGCGGCGAGGAGCCGGAGATCGCCGGCATCTATGTGATCGGGGATGACGGCGCGCCATTCCGCGTCGGCTTCACGCTGTCAAACGAGTTCTCCGATCACGTCACCGAGCGGGTGAATTACCTGTTCCTCGCCCATTCCAAGCTGCGCAACGCCTCGTTCGGCCCCGAAATCCTGATCGGCGACCTGCCCGCCGATATTCGCGGCGCATCGCGCATCTGGCGCGACGGCAAGCTGCTCTGGGAAAAGCCGTTCCTGTCGGGCGAAGCGAACATGTCGCACACCATCGCCAATCTCGAGCATCACCATTTCAAATATTCGGCCTTCCGCCAGCCGGGCGACGTGCATGTGCATATGTTCGGCACCGCGACATTGTCCTTCGCCGACGGCATCAGAACCGAGGCCGGCGACACTTTCGAGATCGAGGCGCAGGATTTCGGCCTGCCGCTGCGCAATCCGCTGGAGATCGAAAAGCCGGTGAAGGTGGCGGTGAAGGCGCTGTGAGAGCGAGATATCTCCACCTGCGGGGATAGCGGTAGAGATAGCGCAAAAATGTGGGCACTCGTTGATGCCTCATCGCGACGGCTGTCTACTTCAGTTATCTGGAATGCCCAAGGCGCACATGGTTGACGGGCTGACGCAAGGTAGCCTTGTCGTTTGCCTTTTATGTGCTTGATAATTCCGCAACGAATCATTCAGCATCCGTAGATGGGAAAAAGTGATTTAGTTCGTTTCAGCAGGGATGGAGACCAGTTTCATTATTTGTGGGCAGCGCGACGTTGTCTGCAGATGCTGTCACGGGGCTCCGGGTTGGTAGCTCTATCAATCGAGGGGGCATCAACTTCTGAAAGCAATGAAGGGCGGGCGACCGACGTCGGCGAAGAGCTTATCGATATTGCGGAATATTACGGCAGCCAGAATTTTGAGACGGCTGAATCCGTTAGGTATTATCAGCTCAAACATTCGACTCAGCGTCCAAATGAACCGTGGACCGCTAGCGGTTTGGACAACACCCTCGAAGGGTTTGCGGATCGCTATAAGAAATTACTCGAGCTTTTTGGCGCCGTGAGATGCCAGCAAGTTCTACAGTTCCATTTTGTTTCAAACCGACCGATTTCTTCCGAAATACTGGAGACCGTCGCCGACGCAGCGGGCAGTATTAAGGCCCGTCACCCAAATGAATTATCCAAGCTCGCAAAACACACCGGATTGGCGGGTGACGCCCTGTCCGGCTTCTGCAAATTGCTGCGTCTCGGGGAGCAACAGGCAGCATATTGGGATCAAAGGAACATACTAACACAAGACGTCAGCGGCTACGTAGCGAATGCCGACGTGGACGCTCCGGTGCAGCTCAAGGAGCTAATAAATCGAAAGGCTCTTTCGGAGAGTTCGGACAATCCGACGATAACAAAGATCGACGTGCTGAGGGCGCTCAAGACCGATGAGAGCAGTCTTTTCCCCGCTCCCTGCCTCATATTGGTTTCAGACAATGTTGTGCCTCGGGAACAGGACGCAACATTAATCGCAGAAATCGTCGCCGCCAAGTCAGGCCCCGTTCTCATTCATGCGGACGGGGGCGTTGGCAAGTCCGTTTTCTCGACACGTGTAAGGTGCGGTCTTCCTCAGGGCTCCGTGTGTATTCTGTATGACTGCTTCGGGAATGGACAATATCGCAGTTCAAGTGCATTTCGACATCGCCATAAAGATGCGCTCGTACAAATAGCAAACGAGCTTTCAGGTATGGGTCTCTGCCATCCGCTTATCCCCACTCCGAATGCGGATATGACTGCATATCTAAAAGCGTTCAAACACCGAATCAGCCAGAGCATCACATCAATAAGGGGGAACCATCCGGACGCCTTGTTGTGCATTGTTGTGGACGCAGCTGACAACGCGCAAATGGCAGCAGAAGAAATAGGCGAACCACGATCCTTCGTTCGCGACCTGTTGCGGGAAGATTTTCCGGACGGTGTGCGGCTTGTTGTGACTTGCAGAACCCATCGACGTGAATTGCTGGATCCTCCAATGGATGCTCTTCAGCGCCAATTGAACCCGTTTAGCCGATCAGAAACTGCAACATTGCTCCAACAGAAATTTCCTGCTGCGACAGAGCACGACATAGATGAGTTTCACCGGTTAAGCTCGCAAAATCCTCGGGTGCAAGCGACGGCACTCTCAAACGTGGCTCCCTTGCACGAACTTCTCCGCGCACTTGGCCCGAATCCAACTACCGCCGAAGATACGATTTCAAATTTGCTGGATGATGCAATCAGCCGACTTCGAGATAAAGTAGGGCGGGCGGAACGTGAACAGATTGACCTTATCTGTGCCGGACTCGCTACCCTTAGGCCACTCATCCCAATTAAGGTCCTAGCGTCAATCTCTGGGGTCGAAGAAGCGGCCGTGAGAAGTTTCGCAATTGACCTTGGACGCCCCCTTATGGTGGCCGGCGAGACAATCCAGTTTTTTGACGAACCTGCCGAAACCTGGTTCCGAGGGAGATTCAAGCCGGAGGCGGTCAAGCTGGGGGAATTCATTCAAATTTTAAGACCTCTCGCTTCAAAGATCGCGTATGTGGCAGCAGCGCTCCCGCAATTGATGTTGGAAGCTGGCCAATTTTCAGAGCTAGTGGGGTTGGCTCTCTCGTCAGATGGCCTTCCTGAAGGTAGTCCCCTTGAAAAACGCGACGTGGAGTTGCAGCGACTGCAGTTTGCGCTCAAGGCCAGTCTGCGTGCGAAGCGCTATGCCGACGCAGCAAAGCTTGCGCTGAAGGCCGGAGGCGAAACGGCTGGCGAAGGTCGCCGAGACGACCTGATACAAGAGAACACGGATTTGGCTGCGTTGTTTATGGATGTGGGCCTTATCCAAGAACTGGTATCGCGCAGGACATTCGGGGGCGGTTGGCTCGGCTCCCATCACGCCTATGAAGCCGGGCTGCTCTCAGCGAGGCCTGAGTTGCGGGGTGACGCACGCAGCCGACTGAGAATGGCTCACGAATGGCTTAGAAATTGGGGGAGGCTCGGCGAAGACGATCGTCGCAAAGAGACGCTTGAAGATATCGACATCGCCGAGATGGCGATTGCTCACCTAAACGTCCACGGTGCAAGTGACGCTGCAAACCACCTTCGCGGGTGGACGCCTTGCGATGTTTCTTTTCGGACGGGAACAATTCTCGCAAAAAAACTTGTCGATCATAAGCGATATTCCGACCTGGACCAGCTGGCGTTCGCAGCCGACAATGATCTGGGCATTGTTCTTGCCGTCACGGCAGAACTGCGGAGCGTTCATAGGCACCCACCCGCTGACGTGGTCGAACGTACGTTGCGTCTACTGGGCAATTCTCGAGTCAAGCTGTCGCCAACAGGGGACTTCGATCGCGAAGAAAGGCTGATTGGCTCCGTGACGCCTCTTGTAGAAGCTGGGTGCCAACTTTCTTTGGGCAGCTCCAAGGAGTTCGCATCATTATTGAGGCGCTATCTCCCCGATAGTCCACCGCATGGCCTTTCATCTCGCTTTGGAGGTCAAAGATTTTCGCTCCTTCGCGCCTATTCGCTTGAGACCGCGCTGGATGGCAAGATCCTTGAACTCAACGACCTTGCGCATCCGGAACTGCAGAAAGAGCTAGAGAAGCATGGTTCCCACCACGACTCTAGGGATGTGCGGGAGTTCAAAGAAATCGTGGGGGCTGTCCTACCTTGGCACCAACTCTGGGTTCGCGTTTTTCTCAGGCAAATACCTGAAGACCAGTTGAGCGCTGCCATAGCTGCTACTCGTGCCTCTTCCTCAAAGGCTGGCAGCAGCAGCTATCGAGAGGAGCCTCAAACGTCTGATGAGATCGCCCGGCTTTGGTTCGATATCTTGGTATTGGCCGGCGGTGCACAAGAAGCAAGATTGGACGAGTTCGACGGCTGGATTTCGTCACTCAAGACCCCACTCTTTACGTCCACGAACAACAACATTACGCGGGTCGCTGCCCGTCATGAGCCGATGCAGGCTAGATCCTTCGCCTATGCCAGGCAGTCATTTGATTTGATCAAAGGTGTAAGAGAGGACGCTAGCTCAAAGACTGCCTCATACGTTGAAGTAGCGCGAGCGATCTTGGCGGTTAGCGAATCCGAAGCGAGTGCCTACTTTAATCACGCTGTCGAGGTCGCTAGTAACATCGGCGACGAGAATCTGGACCGATGGTCGTCGATCTTATACTTAGCTGATCGCGCGGCTGACCCCAGCGGTCCTGCCCCCGAAGTTTCCTATAAACTCGCGCGATGCGCGGAGCTTACATACGACTACGTTGCCCGTGACAAGTATTTTGACTGGGAAGCCACGATCAGGGCGATTGCAACCTTATGCCCGTCATCTTGCGTGACAATTCTTAGCCGATGGCGGGATAGAAAATTCGGCCGGGCTGGCCGGTTGCTGCCACAAGCCTTTAAGTTCCTTGTGGAAGACCGCAGGCTCGACCCATTGGCACCGCTGGCGCTGATTGGTTTTCGAGCCGAATGGGACGAGGTGCAATTGTTGGGTTCGGCACTTGCAGCCTGCAAGTCCAAATCACAGAAGGACGCAGTATCTAGCTATCTTTACCGTTATATGCGGCTCGACGAACACGATGCGTCTACTTGGCGAAAGTTGAATGATATCGCCATATCGCATGGCTTAACGCTCCCAAAGATCGACGATGTAATGGCATTCTCCAAACAGAAGGAGCGCCCAAGCCAATCGAATGATCACCATGTCGGCGAACGTACAACCAAAGGCGCGAGCACAGACGGAGCGGAACGGGATTGGGAAGCGGTATTCGCTGATATAGACCTGAGCTCCCCAAACGAAATTTCAACGGCTTATCAACGGTTCAAATCGTTCGATCCGCCTTGGTATGCCGATCGCTTCTTTCATGAGGCCTGCAATCGAGTCACGGTTGGTCAGGAAGACAAGTTCGTTAGGGCAATCCCCGAAGTCCCGGAGTTCGACCTATACGAGTTAAGAAAATTCTTTGATCAGCTATCCGACGATTGGAAGTTGCGGTTGTCGATTAAGTCCGCACTTGGCGACACATTGAAAGTCTTTTGCAGACGCTATTGTATGGAGATAACCAAGAGCCGCAACTACGAGGTGCTACCTTTCAGCACCGCATGTGAGTTGTCCGGCCTTTCGGAGCGCGACATAGCCGGCATCGTTCTTGAAGCCATTGCTGAGACGACTGAAGAACTGGCATCCGGCCGACTGTTCACGCTGACTGGGCTCTTGACGCTGCTGATTAATCAGGAAGAAGCACTGGAGGTGCTTAAATTCGGACTGAACTTATTTGAAGACTTTCTGGGCGCGGAAGATGGTGACGGTATTTGGTCTCCCGACCTGTCTCCACCCCCAGACATACATGCCGCGATTGCCGGCTACGTATGGGCTGGCTTGGCAGCGCCTAATAGTTCACTCCGTTGGCAAGCGGCCCACGCCGTCCGAGGTTTGTGTCTCCTCGAGCGCACCGACATTCTGGCAGAGTTGATCAAGCTTGCTTACGTTGGAGAGGCGGGGCCGTTCGCCGATCGTACCCTCCATTTCTATGGACTGCATGCGCTTCAATGGCTTCTCATTGCGCTGGCACGAGCGGCACGCGAAAGCCCAGACAGCGTCAGGCCGCACGTCGCGTTTCTTTGGACAACTGCGCTGGAAGGCCGCACGCACATATTGATGCAAGATTTTGCCGCGAAGGCGATCCAGACTCTCATAGATAGCGGGCATGTAAGTGCAGACAACGAAATCCGGAGCAGGCTTTCGTCGATAAACACATCAAATTTTCCCGTTGTGTTTAGCAATAGCCACGATCGGATTAGCACTAAAAAGGAAGCGCCTGAAATTTCTCGAGACTGGGAATATTACTTCGGCATTGACATGGGTCCCTATTGGTTCTCAAGCCTCGGTCGCTTGTTTGCTTTATCCCAGGCAGAGATTTCCAAAGAGGTAGCTCATGTCGTTGAGGATGAATGGAGTTTAGGTTCTCGCGAGGTTTGGCGGAGGGACCAAAGGTGGAGCAAACAGATATTCGCGGATCGTGAAACATCCCACTCTCACGGTTCCGCTCCGGCAACAGACGACCTTCAGTTCTACCTGGCCTATCACGGGATGATGACGGTGGCCGGAAAGCTACTGCGGACAAATCCCCTACACCAAGCCCCGGATGACGCCGAGGATGAGCTTCAGTATTGGCTGGAGGGCCACCGCCTTTCCCGAAAAGATGGAAACTGGTTAGCCGATCGACGCGATCCCCACCCCCTTGAATGGCCAGAGTGGAAGAATGAGAAGCCTGGCGACAACTGGCCATCGTCGGTACAAGTTGCTGATTTTGAGAGACTTTTAGGCGCCGGCCGTGATCGACTGAACCTCTGGGGCCGCTGGACCGCCAAGTCGGGAAAACGAGAGGAGTCTGTTCAAATATGCAGTGCCTTCGTATCTCGCGACAAATCGGACGCCCTTATGCGAGCGCTGCAAACCGCCAGCAATCCCCATGATTATCGCATCCCAGACGCTGTCGACGATCTCCAAATTGATCAAGGCAATTTTCAATTGAAGGGCTGGGTTGTAGATAGAACTCGAGAAAATGGCCTAGACGAGTTCGATCCTTGGTCGGGAGACATAAAATGCCCACCAATCACGCCTTCAAGTCTTGTTGTCGAAGCTTTGCCCCTGACTTCGGATAGTGAGAGCAGGACATGGAAACTAAAGGAAAATAATAAAGACGTTATTTGGTGTGAGATTTGGGGTAAACGTCAGACCAAAGGTGAGGAGAATGACGTTGAACGCGGCAGACGCTTAGTCGCAGATGTCGGGTATTTGAAAGAACTTCTCAAACGGGTCGATAAAGACATGATCATAGAAGTTGACCTTAGGAGAAACATTCTCCGATCCAACTATGAAAGCTACAAGGAAAATGACCCCGGATACTTCCCCCCTTATACAAGAATCTACCTCCTCAAATCCGATGGCAGCATCTGCACGGTTTGATGATGTCCTAAAGTTGGGCAAGCAGATTGTTGCAGAACTCGGACTTGATCAGTCCGTCGACACGCTGGGACGTTGGATGGCGCACTACATTGTCGAACTGATGCACAGCGCCGAGGCAGCCAGCGCCGACGAAGGAGAGGGAAAGCGTTCCCGTTGCGCGGCTGCAATTCTCGAACTTTGGAATCATCGCCACGCGATGCCAAATGGGAGGCGGCCGTTTGAAAGCTTTGAGCCTATCGTTAGGACAATCGAGAGCCTTGCTCCGGACGATACAACGCCGAGGTATTTTCGCTCTGCTCGTGCGGCTGCTACGAAGGAGGACGAGAAATCAGAGAGCTCAACTTGGCTCGAAATCGCGGAAGGCCTTGATTACACAGCACGAATTCTCATTAGCTACTGTCTAGCTTGTTCTGCACGAGAAGCCGCCGATAAGTCGAAGGAATGGGTCCGTCTCGCAGAGGCGGCGGGAGCGATGGACGACGGCTATCTGCCAATCATACGAATTATCGCGCACGAGGATGAATTAGCTAACGGCGAAACAGCGACTAACCATGAGCGGGAAGAGATTGAGAATCGAATTAGGCGATTGGAGGGTTTCACGCATATTGCTGAAATGTTGTCCAAGCATCTCTCTGCGAAGCTCAATTTAATTGATCTCGCCAAGGGAAAGTCTCGTCAGGAAAGCTTCTCCGAATAAGATCCTGGAGAGCATCTAATTTATCGCAATCAATCATATTGCCAAGAGAATCACGATCACCCCCCCGAAAGTTGCTGCGACAGCCCGCAAATCCCGTCCTGTTGGATGATGAAATCAGCAGGCGAGGATGATCGGCTCTGGATCAATGCCAAAATGATAGCGTCCACCTCTCGGCGCATTAGAGCTTGGCTTTGGGACGTTTTGCTGCTGCACACACAAAGGTCGCTATCTTTCGCGCCCAGCCCTGCCGGGCATCTCCCCTTGTGGAGAGATTGACAGCTCAGCGCGCTGCCCTGAAGTGCTTGGAGAGCTTCAGGCCCTGCGCCTGATAGTTCGAGCCGAGATCGGTACCGTAAAGCGCCTGCGGCCGCTTCAGCATGTGCTCGTAGACGAGACGGCCGACGATCTGGCCGTGGTCGAGGATGAACGGCACCTCGTGGCTGCGCACTTCGAGCACCGCGCGGCTGCCGCTGCCGCCGGCGGCGGAGTGGCCGAAGCCCGGATCGAAGAAGCCGGCATAGTGGACGCGGAATTCGCCGACCAAGGGATCGAACGGCGTCATCTCGGCGGCGTAGAGCGGCGGCACGTGCACCGCCTCCCGGCTGACCAGGATGTAGAATTCGTCGGGATCGAGGACCAGCTCGCCGGCGCCGCTCTTGTAGATCGGCTCCCAGAAATCGACGACATCCTGCGCGGCGCGCTTGTCGACGTCGACGAGGCCGGTGTGGTGCTTGCCGCGGTAACCGACAAGGCCGTCCTTGTCGCCATCGAGGTCGATCGAGAGCGCGATGCCGCCGCCGGAAATGTTGGGCGGCTCGGTGGCGACCAGCATCTCGGCGCGGTGAAGGTCGCGCAATTCGTTTTCGGACAGCAGCGCGTTGCCAGTGCGGAAGCGTATCTGCGACAGGCGCGATCCGGCTCGGACGACGATCGGGAAGGTGCGTGGGCTGACTTCGAGGTAGAGCGGACCATGATAGCCGGCAGCGATCTTGTCGAACTCGTGGCCACGATCAGTCATGACGCGCGTGAAGATGTCCAGCCGGCCGGTCGAGCTCTTCGGGTTGGCCGAGGCTGAAACCTCGGCCGGCAACGCCAGGCTCTCGAGCAACGGCACGATGTAGACGCAGCCCGTTTCGAGCACCGCCCCCCCGGTAAGGTCGATCTCGTGCAGCTTCAGCCGCTCGAGCTTGTCGGCGACCAGGTGGTCCGGGCCAGGCAGGAAGGAGGCGCGCACGCGGAAGGCTTTGTCGCCGAGCCTGAGGTCGAGGCTGGCCGGCTGGATCTGATCGGCATCCAGCGCGCGCGGCGACTTCAGCGCACCGGACTGGAACAGCGCGGAAATATCCTGGTCGGGAAGAATGCCTGTCTGCCGCAAAGTCTTAACTCCGCTCTGCTGGTACAAACCTCTTAATGAAGCCGGCAATTGACGCAAGCGCGGCGCGGGTCTAAAGGGTCGTTATCCCGTGGTGATTTGGCCGGTCGGCTTGCAGCCACGTTAAACAAGTCGCTAAAGGACCGTCGAGCCGCAAGGCTATATGGACCGGTTGCGACTTCGCGGCCGGTTTTTTTGTGTCTGGAAGCAGGGCTATGAGCACCAAGAAGCGCAACTGGAAACCTCAGACGGCACTCGTGCATGGCGGAACATTGCGTTCCGGCTTCGGCGAGACCTCCGAGGCGATGTACCTCACCCAAGGCTATGTCTATGAGACGGCGCAGGCCGCGGAGGCCCGTTTCAAGGGCGAGGAGCCGGGCTTCATCTATTCGCGCTACGCCAATCCGACCGTCGACATGTTCGAAAAGCGCATGTGCGCGCTGGAAGGGGCCGAGGATGCCCGCGCCACCGCCTCCGGCATGGCGGCTGTCTCGGCCGCATTGCTCTGCAGCGTCAAGGCCGGCGATCATGTCGTCGCGGCGCGCGCTTTGTTCGGCTCCTGTCGCTGGGTGGTCGAGACACTGGCGCCGCGCTACGGCATCCAGGCGACGCTGGTCGACGGCACCGACATCGCCAATTGGGAAAAGGCGATAAGGCCGAACACCAAGCTGTTCTTCCTGGAAAGCCCCACCAATCCGACGCTGGAGGTGGTGGATATCACGGCAGTCGCAGCACTTGCCAATTCAATCGGCGCCCGGCTGATCGTCGACAATGTCTTCGCCACCCCGCTGCAGCAAAAGCCGCTGCAGCTCGGCGCCCATATCGTGGTCTATTCGGCGACCAAGCATATTGACGGCCAGGGCCGCTGCCTTGGCGGCGTCATCCTGTCCGACAAGAAATGGATCGACGAGAACCTGCACGATTATTTCCGCCACACCGGCCCGAGCCTGTCGCCCTTCAATGCCTGGACGCTGCTCAAGGGCCTGGAGACGCTGCCGCTGCGCGTGCGCCAGCAGACCGAAAGTGCAGGCAAGATCGCCGATTTCCTGGCCGGCAGGCCGGAGATAGCCCGCGTCATCTATCCGGGCCGCGCCGACCATCCGCAGGCCGATATCGTCAAGAAGCAGATGTCGGGCGGCTCGACGCTGATCTGCCTGGACGTCAAGGGCGGCAAGCAGGCGGCCTTCGCCTTGCAGAACGCGCTGGACATCGTGCTGATCTCCAACAATCTCGGCGACGCCAAGAGCCTGATCACCCATCCGGCGACGACGACGCATAAAAACCTGAGCGACGAGGCGCGCGCCGAGCTCGGCATCGGGCCTGGTACGCTCAGGCTCTCCGTCGGTCTGGAGGACACCGACGATTTGCTGGCCGACGTCGAACAGGCGCTGAAGGCGGCCAAATAAGACCTGTCGCGGCGCTCGCCGCGACCATAAGACTTCAGGCGAGCTCTTCCAGTTCGGTCATCGCCTTGGTGCTGATGGTCATGGCGTTGCCGCGCCATTCGACGGCGCCGCCGAACCAGGCGCGCGCCCAGATGGCGGGCAGCATCGCGTCGCGCGCGATCATCGCGGTGACGCTACGCGGCGACAGATACCAGCCCTTGGCCGAGGCCAGCAGGCATTCCGGCAGATAAGCGATAGCCAGCACGCACAAGGCCGTGCCAGGCAGGCTGACCCCGGCGCTTGCCGCGGCAATCAGCGCCAGCAGCAGCGGCATCGCGGCGCCCGTCAGGATCTCGGGCGCGAAGAACAGCGGGAATGTGACCCGACGCAGCCGCGCCCAGCGCGCCTGGCGCGACCAGATCTCGGCTAGCGTGCGCTGGCCGAGCGGCTGCTCGAAGGGCGAGGCGACGAGGTTGACGCGCAGGCCCATGCTGTTGACCAGCTTGGTGGCGGCCGCGTCCTCGGCGATCTCGGCGCCAAGCGCCTGAATACCGCCATTGGCGTCGAGCATCGGCTTGTTCCAAAGCATGCTCTTGCCCTGGGCAAAGCCGAGGCCAACCGCTTCGCCGGCATACTGCCAGCGCGCCTGCAGCGTGTTGAGGAAGGCGCATTCGACTTCGGCCCAAAAACCGTCCGGCCGCGAGCCGATCGGCGTCGAGCAGACGAGCCCGGTACCTGGGCGCCATGCCGCCATCAGATGCTGGACATAGTCCGTCGGCATCAGCACGTTGGAATCGGCGAGGATCACCCAATTGTGCCGCGCCGCCTGCCAGCCCTTGACGCAGTTGTTGAGCTTGGGATTGGCGCTGATGCGGTCGTCGCCGATCAGAAGCCGCGCCGGAACCTTCGGGTAGCGCGCGATCGCCGCATTGATGAGCTTGACCACCGGGTCTTCGGCGTGGGCAACGCAGAAGATCAGCTCATAGCGTGGCCAGTCGAGCGAGAAGGCGCGCTGCAAGGTCTCCTGCGTGAACGGCTCGACGCCGCGCGACGGCACGATGATCGAGACCGGCGGCTGCGCGACGGCGGGCGGCACGATGGCACGCCGCCGTTTCAGCCGCGACGAGGCGAGCAGAATGCTGGTGAGATTGCAGAGAAGAAGGGCTGACGAAGCGAGCGCGGCTGCGATAGTCGGTTCCATCGAGATCTGGTCACTCCCGAAAGGCCGCATGCGGCCGTTTCATCAGTCGACAGAGCGCCCGAGTCGCCCGGCACGGTTCGTGCACACCAACATTGTCATGTGTCACTTAAATGACATTGTTTTTCGGCACTTGCGCTTAAAGGCCGGCAGGACGGCCAGCGGCCTCGCGTGATAACAGCGAAGTGCTGCAGACATTCCCCTGTGGCGGCAACCGGAGTAGCCCATGTATCGCGCAGTGACGCGCAACATCGAAGTGCTGGTCAGGCCCTTCTACCTGGAGGACCGATCCGATCCGTCCGAGAACCGCTATGTCTGGGGCTATCAGGTGACGATCGACAACCGCTCCGACGAGTTCGTGCAGCTTTTGTCGCGCTATTGGCACATCACCGACGGCCGAGGCCGTGTCGAGGAGGTGCGCGGCGCCGGCGTCGTCGGCGACCTGCCGGAACTCAACCCCGGCGACAGCTATCAGTACACCTCAGGCTGCCCGCTCTCGACGCCGTCGGGCATCATGGTCGGCCACTATACGATGCGAAACGGCCGCGGAGAGACGTTCGATATCGCCATTCCCGCCTTCTCGCTCGATATGCCGGGGACCAGGCGGACGGTGAATTAGACGTCGGCGACAGCCTCTTTCTCCCCGTTTACGGGGAGAAATGCCCGGCAGGGCAATGAGGGGCGGCGCCAAGCCTCTGGGATTTTCCTTGAGGCAGAGGAAGGCCACGCATGGCGGACGCCATCTTCACCAACGTTCGCGCTGCCCCTCATCCGCCCTTCGGGCACCTTCTCCCCGTGAAACGGGGAGAAGGAAGAGGCTTACTTCACGAACTCAGCCGGGTCGAAGTCGTATTGCGTCGAGCAGAACTCGCAGGCGACATGGATGCCGCCGTCTTCGGTCGAGTCCTTGATCTCCTCAGCCGAGAAGCCTTCGAGGATGCCGCGGATCTTGTCGCGCGAGCAGGAGCACTGGTCGGCGACCGGAACGCCGCGGAAAACGCGCACGCCATGTTCGTGGAACAGCCGGTAGAGCAGCCGCTCGGCGCCCACGGTCGGATCGATCAGCTCTGTCGGCTCGATCGTGCCGAGCAGCGCCAGCAATTCCTGCCAGGAATTGTCGGCCGGATGGTCCGCCACCTCGCGGTGATCGCCGTCGCCGCCCGAAATATCGGGAATGCGCATGCGCTCCGGCGACTGCGGCAGGAACTGCGCCAGGATGCCGCCGGCGCGCCACTGTTCGCGCGCGCCGGCCGGGCCGGGCGTGACCAGCTTGGCGACCGACATCCTGATTTCGGTCGGGATCTGCTCCGACTGGCGGAAATAGGTGCGCGCGGCGTCCTCAAGCGAGGTACCGTCGAGCTGGACGATGCCCTGATAGCGCTGCGTATGCGCGCCCTGGTCGATGGTTAAAGCCAGCACGCCGTTGCCAAGCAACGTCTGCTGCGAGGTCTCGCCGGCGGCGATCAGGGCCTGCAGCCGGTCGGCATCAAAGCGCGCATAGGCGCGCAACGCATGCGGCGTGGTGAAATCAGCCACCAGCATGTCGACCGGCCCGTCGGTGCGGGTCTGCAGGATGAATTTGCCTTCGAACTTCAGCGAGGTGCCGAGGAGCACGGTGAGCACGCAGGCTTCCGCCAGCAGGCGGGCGACCGGCTCGGGATAATCGTGGCGGCTCAAAATAGCGTCGAGCATCGGCCCGAGCTGCACGGTGCGGCCGCGCACATCGAGCGGCGCGACCTCGTAAGGCACGACATGATCGTCGCCGGCGAAGCCGAATTCACCGAGTTGGGGTTTATGCTCAGCCAAAGTCTGGGTTTCCAACATGACAATACTCCGGGGCGCAGCCATGCCGCCCGGTGAGCCGCATGCGTCGAAGCGCGTTCAATTTACGTGATGGCCCCCAAATAGGCATCACATATCCCCGGATCAAGTCGACATCCCCGTACCGGCCGCGTCGGATCAAGCGCCCAGGCACCAGGCCAGCACCGCCTTCTGGGCGTGCAGTCGGTTTTCGGCCTCGTCGAAGACCACCGAATTCGGCCCGTCGATGACCTCGTCGGTGACCTCCTCGCCGCGATGCGCCGGCAGGCAGTGCATGAACAAAGCGTCGGACTTGGCCTTGGCCATCAGCTCCGCGTTGACCTGATAGGGCAGGAAGACGTTGTGGCCTCGGGCGCGGTGTTCCTGACCCATCGAGACCCAGCTGTCGGTGATGACGCAGTCGGCCTGGTCGACGGCTTCTTCGGCCGAGCGCGAAAAGCGAACCTTGCCGCCATTGGCCTTCGACCAATCGACATATTTCTCGAAAGGTTCGCTGCCTTCCGGCACCGCGACATTCAAGTTGAAACGGAACCGTGCCGAGGCTTCCAGCAGCGAATGCAGCACATTGTTGCCGTCGCCGGTCCAGGCGAAGGTCTTGCCGGCCACCGGACCGCGATGCTCCTCATAGGTCATGACGTCGGCCATGAGCTGGCAGGGATGCGTGTCGTCGGTCAGCCCGTTGATGACCGGAACGGTGGCGTTCTCGGTGAGTTCCAGCAGCCGGTCATGCGAGGTGGTGCGGATCATGATGGCGTCGACATAGCGCGACAGCACCTTGGCGGTGTCGGCGATGGTCTCCGAGCGGCCGAGCTGCATCTCGGTGCCGGTCAGCATGATGGTCTCGCCGCCGAGCTGGCGCATGCCGACATCGAAGGACACGCGCGTGCGCGTCGACGGCTTGTCGAAGATCATGGCCAGTACCTTGCCATCGAGCGGCTTTGAACGCTCCCCGGCCTTGAGCCTGGTCTTTCGCGCCACCGCGTCGTCCAGCATGATGCGCAGGTCGCCCGCCGAAACGGCGGATAGATCGGTGAAGTGGCGAACACTCATCGGCAGGTTTCCAGAAATTATTTCGCGGCTTCGGCCGCTATCGCGTCGGTCAGGCCCTTGGCGCCGCCACGGATTCGCTTCAGCGCCTCGCCGATCTCGTCGTCGGTGACGGTGAGCGGCGGCAGGAGGCGGATGACATTGTCGCCCGCCGGCACGGCAAGCAGGTGCTGGTCGCGCAGCGCCATGTTCACCTTGGTGTTGGGCATGGCGCATTTCAGGCCCAGCATAAGGCCGGTTCCCCTGATGCCTTCGATAACATCGGGAAACTCGTCGGCGACTGCCGCAAGGCCCTGTTTCAGCAGCAGCGCCTTGCGCTGCACGTCCTCCAGGAAGCCGTCGGCCAGAACAACGTCGAGCACGGCATTGCCGACTGCCATCGCCAGCGGATTGCCGCCGAAGGTCGTGCCGTGCACGCCGGCCGTCATGCCGGTCGCCGCCTCGTCGGTGGCAAGGCAGGCGCCCATCGGAAAGCCGCCGCCGATGCCCTTGGCGATCGCCATCAGATCGGGCGTGACGCCTGTCCATTCATGCGCGAACAGCTTGCCGGTGCGGCCGATGCCGCACTGGACTTCGTCGAATATCAAAAGCAGGCCATGCTTGTCGCAGAGTTGCCGCAGCCGCTTCAGCGATTGCGTCGGCACCGGGCGTATGCCGCCCTCGCCTTGCACCGGCTCGATCAGGATCGCCGCGGTCTCCGGCGTGATCGCCTTTTCAGCCGCGTCGATGTCGTCGAAAGCCACCTGGTCGAAGCCCTCGACCTTCGGGCCGAAGCCTTCGAGATATTTGTACTGGCCGCCGGCGGCGATCGTCGCCAGTGTTCGGCCGTGGAAGGCGCCCTCGAAGGTGATGATGCGGAAACGCTCGGGATGGCCCTTGACGAACTGATAGCGCCTGGCCGTCTTGATGGCGCATTCCAGCGCCTCGGCGCCCGAATTGGTGAAGAACACCTTGTCGGCAAAGGTCGCATCGGCCAGCCGCTCGCCCAGCCGGCGCTGCTCCGGGATCTCATAGAGGTTGGAGACGTGCCAGAGCTTGGCGGCCTGCTCGGTGAGCGCCGCGACGAGATGCGGATGGCTGTGGCCCAGCGAATTCACCGCGATGCCGCCGGCGAAGTCGAGATATCGCTCACCCTTGTCGGTGACCAGCCAGGTCCCCTCCCCACGGTCGAAAGCCAGGGGTGCGCGAGCAAAGGTCTCGTAAAGCGCCGAACCGCTCATTATATGCGTCTCCGGAACCGGAAATCAAAAAAGCCGCCAATGCGGCGGCCTTTGCGGCTTATCATGTTTTTCGGCCATGAAGTCAACGAAAACGTCACGCAGAAGCGCGTGGCAAGCCCCTGACGCCACGCCGGCACGTGATAAGGCCGCAAGTTGGGGAAAACCGTAAAAACCGAATCGGTGTTGCCTTTGGGACTCTTGTCACCGAGTCAGCGCATAAGGTATTTGTAGTCGAGAAATAACTATATTTCGTGCGGCGGACCTAGATCACCCGGTACATGTGGTGTCGTTTGCCCGGCGAGAGCCGGCTCGGGAAAGGATTCTGGCTGCCGCACGCTTCAGCAGGAGCGCGGTCTCATGAACTGGACTGACGAGCGGGTAGAACTTCTCAGGAAATTGTGGTCGGAGGGTCTGAGCGCCAGCCAGATTGCCGCACAGCTTGGCGGAGTGAGCCGCAACGCCGTCATCGGCAAGGTGCATCGCCTGAAGCTGTCGGGCCGCGGCCGCGCGACGGCCGCCCCGGCACGCCAGAAGAAGGTGGCGCAAGGCGCCTCGATGCAGAAATCGGTGGCTCGCGCCGCCAGCACCTCGCGCCATGTGACGGCTTCCGTCGGCGCAACGGCGCTGCAGATACAATTCGACGCTGAGCCAGTGGCGCGTCATTACATCCGTCCGGTCGAGAACGTCGTGGTGCCGATCTCGCGGCACCTGCAGCTCGTCGAGCTCAACGAACGCACCTGCAAATGGCCGAACGGCGATCCGCTGTCGGAAGATTTCAGCTTCTGCGGCAACGACGCCGCCGAAACGGGACCGTACTGCAAGTATCATTCCCGTGTCGCGTTCCAGCCGGCGGCGGAACGGCGGCGGGCGCGCTGAGCGAATAGCGAATAGCGAATAGCGAATAGCGAATAGCGAATAGCGAATAGCGAATAGCGAATAGAACGGTGCTGGCATCCGAGTACGGCGCAAGCTTCGTTTGTCCCTATTTGGCTACTCGCTATTCGCTTTTTTCACAGCCATCCATTCTTCTTGAACCGCCAGTAAAGGAATGAGCAGATCATGGCCATCGCCGTCAGAATGATGGGATAGCCATATTCCATCTTCAATTCAGGCATGTCGGTGAAATTCATGCCGTAGATACCGGCGAAGGCAGTGGGTACCGCCAGAATGGCGGCCCATGAGGCGAGCTTCTTGGAGATCGCGGTTTCCTGGCTCTGTCCGACAAGAAGGCTGGCTTCGAAAGCGAAGGCCAGAACCTCGCGCAGGGAGTCGATCTTTTCCTGCACGGTGCGGATGTGGTCAGTCACGTCGCGAAACAGCGGATGCATGGCGGCATGGACCTGCGGCAGGTCGGCGCTGGTCAACCGACGGCAGACCTCTACCAGCGGCAGGGCTGCGTTGCGCAGCCGCAGCAGATCGCGGCGCAACATGTAAAGCCGCTCGATATCGGAACCGGTCATCGGCTTCAAAAGCACCTTGTCCTCGATCGCCTCGACCTCGTCCTCGATCTGTTCCAGCACCGGCATGTAATTGTCGACGATGAAATCGAGGATGGCGTAGAGGACGAAGTCCTCGCCTTTGGCGAGCGAATGCGGGCAGGTTTCCCAATGCTGGCGCACGGCGGCGTAGGAGGTCGACGGGCCGTGCCGGACGCTGACAATGTAGCCGGTGCCGACGAACAGATGCGTCTCGCCGAAAGTAACGCGGCCGTCGATCAATTGCGCGGTGCGGGCGACGATGAACAGGGCGTCGCCATATTGCTCGATCTTCGGGCGCGCATGCGGATGCTCGGCATCCTCGATCGCCAGGTCATGCAGGTGGAATTGCGCCTGCACCCTGAGCAGAAGGTTGCGATCGGGCTCGAGCAGGCCGATCCAGACGACATGGCCGGGCTTTGCCGCCCATTCGCCGGCCTGTTCAATCGCGATGTCGGCGATGCGCTTGCCGCCCGAATAGACGCTGGATGCAATGATGCCCGACGTTGTGGCCGGGGTCAGGTTTCGAACTTGTTCCATCGCGACCTCCCGCGCTGCGCCTGGAGGAGCTTAGCCTAATTTAGAAAATCGTTCGAGGGGCCTGAATTCACTTAGCCGGTACCATGCCCGGAAGCACGACCTGGTCAGTCTTGTCACCCTTCGGCCGATCGGCGGGCATCTGGTCGCCGGTGACGATGTAGTAGATGGTCTCGGCGATGTTGGTCGCATGGTCGCCGATGCGCTCGATATTCTTGGCGCAGAACAGAAGATGCGTGCAGGGCGTGATGTTGCGCGGATCTTCCATCATGTAGGTCAAAAGCTCGCGGAACAGCGAGGTGTACATGGCGTCGATCTGGTCGTCGCGGTCGCGCACCAAGCCGATCCTCTCGACCGAGCGCGAGGCGTAGACGTCGAGCACTTCCTTGAGCTGCGTCAGCGCCAGGTTGGCAAGGGCCTCCAGGCCGCGGAAAAGACTGTTCGGCTGGCGGCCGTCGACCGAGGCAACGCGCTTGGCGACGTTCTTGCCGAGGTCGCCGACGCGCTCGATGTCGGCCGAGATGCGGATGGCGCCGACGATCTCGCGCAGATCCGTTGCCATCGGCTGGCGCCTGGCGATGATGATGATGGCCTTGTCGTCGATCTCGCGCTGTCCTTCATCGAGGACCAGATCATCCTGGATGACTTTCTGGGCGAGGCCCAGATCGGCATTGACCAGCGCCGCGATCGCCTGTTCGACCATGCGCTCGGCGTGGCCGCCCATCGCGGCGATGCGCTTCGACAGGAAGTTCAGTTCTTCGTCATAGGCACTGGCGATATGGACGGACTGCATGAACATGCCTTCCCGGTTTGTGCCGGCTGGTGCGTTCCCTCAATCTGTCGCTGATACGCGAACCGCATGACAGAAAGAAGAAAATCTCGGTTAGCAACCGGTACACGATCAGCGAGCCGGCAAATGAACCGTGAACGCCGCACCCTTGCCGACTTCCGACTTGATGGACAGTCTTGCGTTATGACGAGTCAATATATGTTTCACGATCGAAAGGCCAAGGCCGGTGCCTTTCTGCGTGCGACTGTTTTCGACATCGACGCGGTAGAATCGCTCGGTGATGCGCGGGATGTGCTCTTCGGCAATGCCGGGACCATAGTCCCTGATCGTGACGTCGAAGCCCGCCTGCTGGGCATCCTCGCCGGCGGCGACCGATACGGTGACGTGCCCGCCTGACTGGCCGTATTTGCAGGCATTCTCCAGGAGATTCTCGAAAACCTGGAACAGTTCGTCGCGGTCGCCGGGAACGACAAGCCGCCCATTGGCGAACTCCCGCTCGACGACGATGCCGTTCTCCGCGGCCAGCGGCCCGAGCGAATCGATGACGCTGTCGATCGTCTGGCGAAGATCGACCTCTGTGCCCGGCTTCAGATAGGGTTTCATCTCCAGCCGCGACAGCGAAAGCAGATCGTCGATCAGGCGGGCCATGCGGCCGGTCTGGTTCTGCATGATCTGGAGGAACTGGTCACGCGCCGCCGGATCATTGCGAGCCGGCCCGCGCAGCGTCTCGATGAAGCCGGAGATCGAGGCGAGCGGCGTGCGCAGCTCATGGCTGGCATTGGCGATAAAGTCGGCCCGCATGCGATCGATGCGGCGCGTTTCGCTCTGATCCTTGAACACCAGCACATAGAGGCCGGTGGCATGGCCGACCGTCGACGCGCTAACCCGGTATGTCCGCTCCACCGGCAGCTTTTCGGTGTAGTCGACCGCGTCCGAGGCGACCTCCCCCGACAGAATGCTGTCCAGCAGCGCCTGCATTTCCGGCGCGCGAAACTTCAGCGCCAGCGACATGCCGGGCGCCAGCCCGCCAAAGGCCGCGAACGCGGCCGCATTGGCATGAACCATGGCGGCGGAATGGTCGAAGATGATCAGCGGATCGGCGACAGCGGCCGCCAGATACTCGCCGGAAAGCCGCTGCAGCCCGCTGGCTTCGATCGCGGCCGCGGCATCGGTCGACTGGCGCTCGGCGTCGACGGGCAGCATTGCCGCGGCCGCTAGCAGAGCCAAGGCCAGCAGCAGCGCATAGCCGGAGACGCCGGCGAAATAATAGACGGCAAAGACCGCGACAACGCCCGCGGCAAGCAGCCAGCGGTTGCGCCAAAGCCGCGCCGCCAAGGCTTGCCCCGTGCTCTCTTGCTCCGCGCTCGTCTCTGCCATAGGCCCGCGCTACCCCGCATCCCGTCGACCGGTCCGCGGCTCGCTGGACTGGTCAGCGGCTCGCTGGACTGGCCTGGCGCATGAGGCCCTGAAAATCAGGATCGATTTTCGCGAAGGTTCATGCGCAAAATCAAAATGCTACAGCGTCTTCGCGCCCGGATGGGCGCCACGCCGCACAGGCTCCATAGCATGAGTCCGCAAACTGGAAAGGTTCGTCTGGATGAAAAACGCCAAGGAAACGGCTGAAGCGGTGCCGGCCACGGGACCGATCAAGATCAAGGTCGGCGGCAAGGAGCGCGAGTTCGATATAGACAATCCGACGCTTCCGGACTGGATCGAGGAGAACAAGCTGACCGCCGGCGGCTATCCTTACGACAAGAAGATGAAAGGCGAGGACTACGAAAAGGAGCTCGAGCGGCTGCAGATCGAACTGGTCAAGGCCCAGGCCTGGCTGCTGGCGACCAGCAAGCGGGTGATGGCTTTGTTCGAGGGTCGCGACGCCGCCGGCAAGGGCGGCACGATCTTCGTGCTGCGGCAATATATGAACCCGCGCACGGCGCGCAACGTGGCGCTGACCAAGCCGACGCCGACCGAGACGGGGCAATGGTACTACCAGCGCTATGTCGACCATTTCCCGACGTCGGGCGAATTCATCACCTTCGACCGCTCCTGGTACAACCGCGCCGGTGTCGAGCCGGTCATGGGGTTCTGCACGCCCGAGCAGCACGAGAAATTCCTCGACGAGACGCCGCATTTCGAGCGGATGATCGCCAATGAGGGCATCCATTTCTTCAAATTCTGGCTGGACATCGGCCGCGAGACGCAGCTCGAACGGTTTCACGACCGCCGCTGGTCGCCGCTCAAGAACTGGAAGTTCTCGCCGATCGATATCGCCGGCGTCAGCAAATGGGACGACTACACCAAGGCGCGCGACCAGATGATCGAGCGCACGCACAAGGAGTTCTCGCCCTGGATCGTCGTGCGCGCCAACGACAAGCGCCGCGCCCGGCTTGCGGTGATCCAGCGTATCCTTCTGTCGCTGCCCTATGACGGCCGCGACCTCGATGCCATCGGCAAGCCCGACAAGAAGATCATCGGCGAAGGGCCGTCGTTTCTGAAGGACTGATGCACGTCTCTCAAAAGCATGCCCTCGGACTCGACCCGACCCGAGGGTGCGCGGCGGTTTTTGGGAAGACGACATACATCAAGCAAAGATTACGGATTACAGCGCCGCGCGCCTTTCAGCTCGCGCGGCGCTGAGACTTTCATGCCGGCCGATCAGGCGGCCAGGCGAGCGATCCGCTGCAGCCGCTTCAGCGTGGTATCATCCTGAAGCGCCTGCTGGAACAGCGTGATCTCGTGGTCGATACGGTCGCACAACACGTCCGTATCGCCCTTGAGCAGGCTCCGCGTCTGCAGCAACGCCGCCACCGGCTTCTTGGCGAGCTGTTTCGCCCTCGCCAGCGTTGCTTCCTCGGCGCTGCCTTGCGTCACGATCTCACCGACGAGGCCGAGCGCCTTGGCGTCTTCGACGCCGAGCGTGTCACCCAGGCAGAAGAAGCGGAATGCACCGGCATAGCCGAGCTTCTGGGGCGCCAGGATGCTGGTCGCCGCATCCGGCACCAGGCCGAAATCGACGAACGGCACCCTGAAGGTGCTGCCCCTGGAAGCGATCACCATGTCGCAATGGAACAGGATGGTGCAGCCGACGCCGACGGCGTCGCCGTCGACACAGGCAAGGACCGGCTTGGGGAACGTCGCCAACATGCGGAACATGTCGGTGACGGCGGCGATCAGCTGCTGGTGCTTGGTGGCGTCGAGGAATTCCGAGAAGTCGCCGCCAAGGCAGAAACAGCCGGCAAGGCCACGCAGCATCACGACACGGACCTCGTCATTGACGGCGGCCTCGTGGAAGGTCCTGGCTAGGCTCGCATATGCGTGCCTGTCGAGCACCGGCCGGCCGTCATGCGAGGACACCGTGACGACCAGCGTATGGCCGCGCAGTTCCGGTTCGGGATGGAAACTCATGACCGCCTCCATCACGAAGCCTGCTTCAGGCCGAGCAGACCCGGATAACCCCGGTTCAGCACCGGCAGGAAGTGGTTGCGGCGCGCTCGCACGATATCGAGCGTATGCTCGGTGAAGGTGAGCAGCGTCGCCACGACCTGCTGGTTGCCATAGGTGCGCTGATAGCCGAGCGGCGTTGCCAGGAAGTGCAGCTGCAGCGCGCGCAGCACCCACATCGGCTCGAACTCGATGATGACCTGGTTGACGTTGCGCTTGAGGCCCCATTCGACGAAGCCGGCGATCAGCTCGGTGCCGACCGTCGAGACGCCGCGCTTGCCGTCGCGAAAACCCGGAGCCACCGCGTAGCGGGTCAACTCCCAGACGTTCGGTCCCGAGGGGGACGGCCCCTCGCAGAGATCCGACAGCACGTCGGTCAGAAGATGCGGCCGAGTGGTCGGCAGCATGCGCTGGTAACCAGCCAGTTCACCGTTGCGGATGACAAGGTGATGTTCGGCCTCGTCATGGTCGAACTGGTCGATCTCGAGCTGGTCCGAACGATCGAGATCGGCCCACCCCATCTCCTCGACGAAGATCCTGTAGCGCAGGCGATGGACGGCCTCCCAAAGGTCGGGACGTTCCATCAATTCTTGGGTTGTAAGGGAAAAAAGCATTAGCCGTCTCCTGGGCTTAGAGGAAGATACGGCCGGGCTTTCCCGAAAATATTACGCGATCGCGTAGGCAAGAATTCTAGGCCAGCACGGCCGACCTGGCTAATATAGCCACGCCTAATCGCCTCCGCGACTGTCTGCACACGGTAGTGGAGCCTAGTTTGCTTTTGGCGTTAAGAAATCATTAGCCCTCTCCCAAGAGGGAGATTCGGCTGCGCTTTTCTGAAAATATCACGTGACCGCGTAAGCAGGAATTCCAGGCCGGCACGTCCTAGCTAATATAGCCGCGCCTAATTGCCTCGGCGACTGCCTGCACGCGATTGGCGGCACCAAGTTTGCTTTTGGCGTTGAGAAGATGTTTCTCGGAGGTGTGCTCCGAGATGCCGAGAATCTGGGAGATTTCCCACTCGGACTTGCCGACGGCGGCCCATTGCAGGCATTCGCGCTCGCGCGGCGTCAATTCTATGTGATCGATGATGCTGTCGGCCTTGGTGTGCAGTTGCATGGCGCGGCCGATCGCGTAGGTCGACGCCAGCGAGACCATTCCGAATTCCGCATCCGACAGTTCGACGGACTCGCCGCCCAGCGAGACCATGACGATCTGGCCGTCGAGCGTGACCAGCGGAAACGCGAGGCCGTCGCGCAGCTTGAACTCGCGCGCGTCGCCCATGACTTCGTCGCTGCTCTTGTCGATGGCGATGCTGCGAGAGGCTTCTCGCCACTGGAACGGCGCCTGCAGCTGCTTCATGTGGCTAACGACCGGATCATGGTCGACATAGTTGCGCGCCACATAGCGCTCCAGCCAATCACCGGGCCAATCGCAAAGCAGAACGTGCTGTTTCTGCCGGCCGCGTGGCGTGCCGGGCTGCGGCACGGTTCCGGCCATCAGGGCAGTCAGGCCGAAATTCGAGGTGACGCCCAGCAGGCGCTCGCAAACCGCTGCCGCGGTGCCAGCATTCTGCAGCTGGTCGATGTATTCCAGAGTTCTGTCGAACATACTCATCGCAACATCTACCCCATGTTGCTTCTGTTTTTTCTTTACCGACGATAGATGCCTGAACCGTCCTTCGCCATCAACCCCCGGATTGGAAAGACCTTTGCGAATGCCGGTAACTTCCGCCTTTCCGGCGCCGCGAGGTGACTTGCAAACCTGCTAAACCATACGCCTAATTTGACCGCTTGAAATCAAAAACCGTTGTGCCTGCATCATTTTCATACGAAAAGCCTCCGAGCGGGGACGGTGCGGAGCCATATCGTGAAATTGCGGTGGATACTTCCGGCCCTGATGTCCGTGCTGATCGGTGTGTTGCCGTTTGCCGGCGCGACTCAGGCGGCGGAGCCGCAAGTGCCGGTGCTGTGGGACGCCAAGGAGCGGCTGCCGAAGCCCGACCTCTCCGCGCTGCCGCGACTCAGGTTCCTTACCACCACCGATTTTCCGCCCTTCAACTTCCTCGATGGCTCTGGCCGGCTGTCGGGCTTCCACATCGATCTGGCGCGGGCGATCTGCGCCGAATTGGGCGTCGTCGCGAAATGCCAGGTCCAGGCCCTGCCGTGGAACGAGCTGGAGGATGCTCTCCAGAAAGGCGAAGGCGAGGCGATCATTGCCGGCATCGCCGCGACGCCGGACAGCCGGGAGAAATACGCTTTCTCGCGCTCCTATATGCAGTTCCCGGCGCGCTTCATCATGCAGAAGGCGAATGCCTTCGCCGAGCCGATCCTCGACAAGCTGCGCAGCAAGCGGGTCGGCGTCGTTGCCGGCTCGGCGCATGAGAAAATGCTGCGCGATTACTTCAACACCGTGCAGGTCGTGACCTTCGACAAGCCCGAGGAGCTTTATGCCGACCTCAAGGCCGGCAAGATCGATGCCGCATTCGGCGACGGCATGCGCTTCGCCTTCTGGCTGGGCGGTTCCGATGCCGCCGGCTGCTGCCGCTTCGCCGGCGGTCCGTATCTGGCGCCGGAATATCTGGGCTCGGGCATGGCGATCGCCACCAGGGCGGGCGACCCCGCGCTGGCGGCGGCCTTCGACTACGCGCTCCAGGAAATCTCGATCAAGGGCACGTTCGCCGAGTTCTATCTGCGCTATTTTCCTGTGAGCTTTTTCTAGCCGTTATCTACGCAATTCCGGGCGGAAAATCGTTGCGCACTTTTCCTGGCATCGCTTCACGTCAGCGTGCGCAGGCGCGCC
This sequence comes from Mesorhizobium australafricanum, assembly GCF_033977265.1. Lineage (NCBI taxonomy): Bacteria > Pseudomonadati > Pseudomonadota > Alphaproteobacteria > Hyphomicrobiales > Phyllobacteriaceae > Mesorhizobium > Mesorhizobium australafricanum. Next base: position 45,350 of record NZ_JAVIIT010000004.1, read on the forward strand.
TTGGCCGCACGCGCGATGGCGGCCACCGTCAGCGTGTCGAGATCGAGCTTGAGGCGGATGAGCTGCAGCACGCGAACCTCCTCCATGCGCATTTCGAGATCGACGGCGGCGACCTCGAAAGCAGCGGCGTAAGCGGTGTCGCGCAGCCGCTCCGGCAGCGCTTCGGCAACGCGCGCCAGCACGCCTTCCAGCCCGTCCTTCTCATGCAGTGCCTTCTGGCAGGCTTGGGCCACCGCAACCAGCCTGTCCTGGTTGAAATCGACGAACACCGGCCAGGAGCGGACGACGTCGCCGATCCGCGCCAGCTCGACATCGGTCATGTCGCGATCGGAGGCCGATGTGATGACCATCAGGTGGATCAGGGCTTCATGCGGGTTCAGCAAAGGCATCCAAAACTCCTTGATGATGAGGTTCGAAGGTAGGGACGCCATCATGCCGCAGCAAGGAAAACCGCCGCAAATCGTTGACGCTCCGGCCTGTCGCGCCTAGAGACCGGTTGAAAAAACTTACCGCCGCGAAGACGGCCATCACTGGAACTTTGACATGACGGGATCAAACACCATCGATCTCACTCCCGAGATGCTTGCCGCGGCCGCCGAAAGCAAAGCCTGGCCGTTCGAGGAAGCCAAGAAGATCATCGCCCGCTACAAAGGCAAGGACTTTCCCGAAACCGTCCTGTTCGAGACCGGCTACGGTCCGTCGGGGCTGCCGCATATCGGCACCTTCGGCGAGGTGGCGCGCACGACCATGGTGCGGCATGCCTTTCGGGTTCTGACAGGGAACAAGGTCAAGACCAAGCTTCTGTGCTTCTCCGACGATATGGACGGCATGCGCAAGATCCCGGAGAATGTGCCGGACCGTGCCGCGCTCGAGCCCTATCTGCATATGCCGCTGACCTCGGTGCCCAATCCGTTCGGCGGCGACTATGCGAGCTTCGCAGACCACAACAACGCGATGCTGTGCCGCTTCCTCGATACGTTCGGCTTCGACTACGAATTCGCCAGCGCGACCCAATACTACAAGGCCGGCCGCTTCGACGAGATACTGCTGCGCGCCGCCGAGCGCTACGACGAGATCATGGCGGTGATGCTGCCGACGCTCGGGCCGGAGCGCCAGGCGACCTACAGTCCGTTCCTGCCGATCTCGCCGAAGAGTGGCCGCGTGCTCTACGTGCCGATGAAGCATGTCGACGCCAAGGCCGGCACCATCACCTTCGACGACGAAGGCACCGAGACGACGCTGCCGGTCACCGGCGGTCATGTGAAGCTGCAGTGGAAGCCGGATTTCGGCATGCGCTGGGCAGCGCTCGGCGTCGATTTCGAGATGTTCGGCAAGGACCACCAGACCAATGCCGCGATCTACGACCGCATCTGCAACATCCTCGGCGGTCGCGCGCCGGAGCATTTCGTCTACGAACTGTTCCTCGACGAGGAAGGCCAGAAGATCTCCAAGTCGAAGGGCAATGGGCTGACCATCGACCAATGGCTGACCTACGCGCCGACGGAGAGCCTCGGCCTTTATATGTACCAGCGGCCGCGGCAGGCGAAGAAGCTCTATTTCGACGTCATCCCGAAGGCGGTGGACGAGTATTACGCTTTCCTTGGCGCCTATCGGCGCCAGGACTGGAAGGAGCGGCTCGGCAATCCGGTCTGGCACATGCATGACGGCAACCCGCCGGCCATCGACCTGCCGGTGCCGTTCGCGCTGCTGCTCAACCTGGTGAGCGCCTCCAACGCGCATGACAAGGCGGTGCTGTGGGGCTTCATCTCGCGGCATGCGCCGGGCGTGACGCCGAAGACGCATCCGGAGCTCGACCGGTTGACCGGCTACGCGATCCGCTATTTCGACGACTTCGTGAAGCCGACCAAGGTCTACCGCGCCGCCGACGAGGTGGAGCGCGAGGCGCTGGCCAAGCTTTCCGAGGCGCTTGGCGCGCTGCCGCAGGGCGCCGACAGCGAGGCGATCCAGAACGCGGCGCTCAATGTCGCGCGCCGCATCGAGCGCTACCAGGACCATTCCAAGCAGAGCCCGGAAGGCGGGCCCGGCGTATCGGTCGCCTTCTTCCAGATGATCTACCAGGTGCTGATCGGCCAGGAACGCGGGCCGCGCTTCGGCTCGTTCGCAGCACTTTACGGCATTGCCGAGACGCGCGCGCTCATTGAGCGGGCGCTGGCTGGTCAGCTGGCGGCGTAAGGGCGCCGCCTTCCTCCGGCAGGATCGAATCCGGCGCCACCGGCGCCGGCCCTGACGCAGCCGGCAGCCACGGCAGGCCGTCGAGCTTCGGCGCCGGTCCGAAAATACCCTTCCTTGCCGTGCGGGCCTTGTTCTGCGCCTCGACATAGGGGCCGCCCAGCGCGGCGCGCGCCCAGCCGTTCTCCACCAGCCACTGGCCGATGTCCTGATTGCCGATATGGCATTCGGCGGAAATGCTGTCGCGGCCGCCTTCCGGCGGCACCGTGCAGGCGACCGCCCGGCCGCGCAGGAAGGCGCGGAAGGCCGTCCTGGCACGCGCGCCGCAGGCCCAGCTCTTGCCCTCGTCGCTGCAGGTTTCGTCCTCTTTGACGACGTCCACGCCGGACACAGCCACCGCGAAGCCCTTTGCCTCGATCAGCCCGGCGGCCGTGGCGACCGGCTGGAAGAGTTTGGTGCCGTTCCAGTCGCCTGGCATCTTCGTTTTGGGCGGCTTGGGCGGCCCGGCCAGCGCCAGATCGCTGAGCGGCGCGCGCGGTTCCACCCGTTCGAGCTCGTTATCCGAGAGGGCAGGCGGCGCCACCACTTCGGGATCGATGGCCCTTGAATGAACAGGTGGCTGCGGAGCGGCGGGCGCGGGAATGGCCGAGGTCGCCGGCTCTTGCGCCGGCGTGTCGGTTCCCGGATCGGAGATCGCGGCCGGATCGATCTGATCCACGGCGATCACGCTCTCATGGCCTTTGACCGCGTGGCCGCCGGCAATGACGAGCGCCGCCATGACCGGAATTGCCAGAACCGCCAGGGCTGTTTGAAGGAGCCGCACCAGCCCGGACCTACTGGCTCGCCCAGACGATGCGCGCCACCCATTCGATATCGCGCGCCGGGATGTCCCGGTCCGGGTGGGCGGGGTTGAGCGAAACCAGCACGATCGACTTCACGGTTTGCCGGTCGAGCACCTTGGCCATCACCTCGCCGGCGGTGGTCTTTACGACGACACGGTCGCCCTTGCGCGTCGGCGCGCCCGGTTCGACGATCAGCACGTCGCCATTGCGGTAGAGCGGCAGCATGGAATCGCCTTGCACCTGCAGCGCGTAGGACGTCTCGGTCGCCCGCGCAGGAAGCTCGACCAGATCCCAGCCCTGCCCCGCCGGATAGCCGGCATCGTCGAAGAAGCCGCCTGCACCGGCCTGGGCGAAGCCAAGCAAAGGAACGGCGCTGCGCTGTTGGGTTATGGAGACGACGCCGCGCCCTTCGACCAGTCCGGTGAATTCCTCGAGCGAAGCGCCGGTGGCCTCGATGATCTTGGCCAGCGATTCGGTCGACGGCCAGCGCGGCCGGCCGTCGGACGACAGGCGCTTTGATTTGTTGAAGGCCGTCGAATCGAGACCCGCGCGCCGGGCGAGGCCGGAAGCCGACAGCGAATAGCGCTCGGCGAGTGCGTCGATTGCGGCCCAAACGCGGTCGTGTGAGAGCACGCGCGCTCTCCTTCAAACAGGAAAAAATGCCTCGACCCTGTCTAGCGCGCAGTCACGCGCTTGTCCACCGGCGCAGCCGGCGGACCGTTAAGAATGCCTCGTGACCTTCTCGTTCCGACGCGGTGCCTATCCGATGCCGGCCACGCGCCCCCAGACATACATGGTCGGGTTCGTTCGTCAGGCCGCCTGCTTGACCTCGCCCTTCTGGTAGGGGTCGAAACGCTGGTAGAAGGTCTCGCCCTTCTCCGCCATGTCGAGCAAAAGCTTCGGCGCCTTGAACTCGGCTCCATACTTTTTCTGCAGGCTCTTGGCGATCTTGACGAAACGCTTGGCCCCGATGCCGTCGATATAGGACAGCGCGCCGCCCGTGAAAGGCGCGAAGCCGAAGGCGAGGATCGAGCCGACATCGGCTTCGCGCGGATCGGTGACGATGCCCTCTTCCATCACCCGCGCCGCTTCCAGCGCGATGGTGACCAGCAAGCGCTCCTTCAGCTCCTCATAGTCGACCTTCTCAGGCTTCAGCTGCGGATAGAGATCCTTCAGCCCTGGCCACAGCTTCTTTTTCGCCGGCTTGGCCGGATAGTCGTAGAAACCCTTGCCGTTCTTGCGGCCGAAGCGGCCATGCGTGTCGACCATGGTGTTGATCAGCGCCATCTGCTTGGGGTCGACAGCCTTGTCGCCGAGATCCCTGATGGTCTGCTTCATGATCTTCTGGGCAAGGTCGACGGCGGTCTCGTCGGTCAGCGCCAGCGGGCCGACCGGCATGCCGGCAGCCTTGGCGGCATTCTCGATCATCGGTGCCGGGACGCCCTCGATCAGCATCTTGTAGGCTTCCGACATGTAGCGGAGCACGCAACGGTTGACGTAGAAGCCGCGCGTGTCGTTGACGACGATCGGCGTCTTCTTGATGGCGCGCACGAAGTCGAACGCGACGGCCAAAGCCTTGTCGCCCGTCTTCTTGCCGAGGATGATCTCCACCAGCATCATCTTGTCGACCGGCGAGAAGAAGTGGATGCCGATGAAGTTTTTCGGCCGCGCCGAGTTCTTCCCCAAAGCCGTGATGGGAATCGTCGAGGTGTTGGAAGCGAAGATCGCCGACGACTTCAGCACCGCCTCCGCCTTCTCGGTGGCCTCCTTCTTGACGCCTGAATCCTCGAAAACCGCCTCGACGACGAGATCGCAGCCGGCAAGGTCGGCATAGTCCGCCGTCGGCGTGATCAGCGACAGAAGCTTGTCCTTGTCTTCCGGTTTGGCGCGGCCCTTCTTGACCTGATCGGCCATCAGGCTGTCGGAATGCGCCTTGCCCTTCTCGGCCGACGGCAGATCACGGTCGAGCAGCACCACCGGAATGCCCGCACGAGCGGTCACAAAGGCGATGCCGGCGCCCATGAAGCCGGCGCCGAGGATGCCGATCTTCTTGAACTTGGTGTCCGGCACGCCGGCCGGCCGGCGTGCGCCCTTGTTCAGCTCCTGCAGCGACAGGAACAGCGAGCGGATCATCGCCGCCGCTTCCTTCGACTGCATGATCTCGGTGAAATAGCGCTGCTCGATCCTGAGCGCCGTATCGAAGGGCACCAGCAGGCCCTCATAGACGCATTTCAGGATCGCGGCTGCGGCCGGATAATTGCCGTAGGTTTCGCGGCGCAGGATGGCGATCGCCGGCGGCCAGAGATTGGCGCCTGCCGCCGAATAGATCGGCCCGCCCGGCAGCTTGAAACCCTTCTCGTCCCAGGGCGCCACCGGCTTCAGGCCGTTCCTGATCATCGCCTTCGCGGTCTCGACGAGTTTCGAAGGCTCGGCGATCTCGTGAATCAGGCCCATCGACTTCGCCTTCTGCGGCGTCAGGTTCTGTCCGGTGGTCAGCATCTGCAGCGCCTGCTGCTGGTCGGTCAGCCGCGGCACGCGCTGGGTGCCGCCGGCGCCGGGGAAGATGCCGATCTTCACTTCGGGCAGCGCCATCTTCACCTTGTCGGAATCGGCGGCGACACGGCCGTGGCAGGCGAGCGACATCTCGAAGGCGCCACCCATGCAGGTGCCGTTGATCGCCGACACAAACGGCTTGCCGCAAGTCTCGATCTTGCGGAACAGGCCGGTCATGTAGCCGGCATTGTCGAACAGCGCCTTGGTCGCCTTTTCGAGGTCATTCTCCTTGTCGAGGGCAAAGGTGGCCAGCATCTTCTGCAGCATGGTGATGTCGGCGCCACCGGAGAAACTGTCCTTGCCGGAGGTGATGACCGCGCCCTTGATGGCGGCATCGCCGGCCACGTGATCGACGATGGCGTTCAACTCGCGCATCACCTCCTCGGTGAACACGTTCATCGAGCGGTCCGGCATGTCCCAGGTGACCAGCGCAATGCCGTCGGCGTCGATATCGAGGGTGAAATTGGTGTAGCTCATTTCTTCTCTCCCCGTCAGACGCGTTCGATGATGGTGGCGGTGCCCATGCCGGCGCCGATGCAGAGCGTGACCAGCGCGGTGTTGAGATCCCGGCGCTCCAGCTCGTCAAGCACCGTGCCCAGGATCATGGCGCCGGTGGCGCCGAGCGGATGGCCCATGGCGATGGCGCCGCCATTGACGTTGATCTGGTCGTGCGGGATCTCGAAGGCCTGCATGTAGCGCAGCACGACGGAAGCGAAAGCCTCGTTGAGCTCGAACAGGTCGATGTCCGACAGCTTCATCTTGGCGCGCTTCAGGAGCTTCTCGGTGACGTCGACCGGACCGGTCAGCATCAGCACCGGCTCGGAGCCGATATTGGCGAAAGCACGGATGCGTGCGCGCGGCTTCAGGCCCATCGCCTTGCCGGCCTTCTTGGAGCCGAGCAGCACGGCGGCGGCGCCGTCGACGATGCCGGACGAGTTGCCGGCGTGGTGGACGTGGTTGACCTCCTCGACCTCCGGATGCTTCTGCACGGCGACCGCGTCGAAGCCGCCCATTTCGCCAGGCATGACGAAGGACGGGTTGAGCGAGGCCAGCGACTGCATGTCGGTCGAAGGCCGCATATGCTCGTCATGGTCGAGGATGGTAAGGCCGTTCTGATCCTTGATCGGGATCACCGACTTCTTGAAGCGGCCATCAGCCCAGGATTTTGCGGCGCGCTTCTGGCTCTCGACGGCATAGGCATCGACGTCGTCGCGGCTGAAGCCGTATTTGGTGGCGATCAGGTCGGCCGAAATGCCCTGCGGCACGAACCAGCCGGGCAGGCCGACGGACGGGTCCATGAACCAGGAACCGCCGGACATGCCCATGCCGATGCGCGACATCGATTCCACGCCACCGGCAATGACGATCTCGTCCGCCCCTTGGGCGATCTTGGCGGCGCCGAAATTGATGGCGTCGAGACCCGAGGCGCAGAAGCGCGAGATCTGCATGCCGGGGGCCGAGGTCGCGTAACCGGCCTCGAACGCCGCGGCGCGCGGAATGACGGAGCCCGCCTCGCCGACCGGGTCGACGCATCCGAAGATGATGTCGTCGACATTGCCGGTGTCGAGCCCGTTGCGGTCGCGCAATGCCTCGAGCGTCCTGGCGGCGAGCCGTACCGCCGGCACCTCGTGCAGCGAGCCATCCTTCTTGCCCTTGCCGCGCGGCGTACGCACGGCGTCATAGACGTAAGCCTCAGTCATTTTCGTGCTCCTTGGCTTTGCCGGTCGCCGCGCTCAGAGAGAGCGCCCGATCAGCAATTTCATGATTTCGTTGGTGCCGCCATAGATGCGCTGGACGCGGGCGTCGCGGTACATGCGGGCGATCGGATATTCATTCATGTAGCCATAGCCGCCATGCAATTGAAGGCATTCGTCGACGACTTTGCCCTGCAGGTCGGACAGCCAGTATTTGGCCATCGAGGCGGTGACCGGGTCGAGGCCGCCATCGATGTGGCGGGCGACGCAGTCATTGTAGAAAACGCGGCCGATCGTGGCCTCGGTCTTCAATTCGGCCAGCTTGAACTGGGTGTTCTGGAAATCGATGACCGCCTTGCCGAAGGCCTTGCGTTCCTTCACGTAGTCAATGGTGAGCGCCAGCGCCCGCTCGATCATGGCGATCGCCCCGGTGCCGATCTGCAGCCGCTCCTGCGGCAGTTGCTGCATCAGCTGGACGAAGCCGTTGCCCTCCTCGTGGCCGAGCAGGTTGGAGGTCGGCACACGCACGTCGTTGAAGAACAATTCGGACGTGTCGTTCGACTTCAGCCCGATCTTGTCGAGGTTGCGGCCGCGCTCGAAGCCCTCGACCTCGTCGGTCTCGACGACGATCAGCGAGGTGCCCTTGGCGCCCTTGTCCGGATCGGTCTTGGTGACGACGATGATCAGATTGGCGAGCTGGCCATTGGTGATGAAGGTTTTCGAGCCGCTGATCTTGTAATGGTTGCCGTCCCTCTCGGCGCGGGTCTTGACGCCCTGCAGATCGGAGCCGGCACCGGGCTCGGTCATGGCGATGGCGCCGATCAGCTCGCCGGTCGCAAGCTTCGGCAGCCATTTCTGCTTCTGTTCCTCGGAGCCGTAATGCAGGATGTAGGGTGCTACGATCGAATTGTGCAGGCCGATGCCGAAGCCGTCGACGCCAACGTGGCCGATCGCCTCGATAATGGCGCTCTCATGCGCGAAGCTGCCGCCCGAGCCGCCGTATTTTTCCGGCATCGAGGCGCAGAGCAGGCCGGCAGCACCCGCCTTCAGCCAGCTCTCGCGATCGAACATCTCGTTCTTCTCGAATTCGTCGTAGCGCGGCGCGATCTCTTCCGCCATGAAACGGGACGCCATGTCGTAGAGCATGCCGACCTCGTCCGCCGCCCAGGCGGGCTTCGGAAGACCAAGAATTTCGGCTGGGTTTGTCGCCACGATTTCCTCCGCGTTCCGACAATTGTGGGCCGGCGGTGCCGGCCCGCCAAACTAGAACGCTTCCGCCGGCAGCGCCATTAGCGTGTCCGCGCCACTGGAAATGCGGGCGAGACGCGTCGCCGTTTCAGGCATGATGCGCTCCATGAAGAAGCGCGCCGTCGTGAGCTTGGTATCGTAGAACGCCGAAGCGCCATTGGCGCCTTCCGCGAGCTTCGCCTCGGCGGATTTCGCCATCTGCGCCCACATATATCCCAGCGCCACAAGGCCGAAGAGGTGCATGTAGTCGGTCGAGGCCGCACCCGCATTGTCGGGCTTGGCCATCGCGTTCTGCACCAGCCACATGGTAGCCGCCTGCAGGTCGTTGAGCCCCTTCTTCAGCGCCTTGGTGAAGGACGCCATCTTCTCATCAGTGCGGTTTTCCTCGCAGAACTCGCCGACCTCCTTGAAGAAGGCCTGGACGGCGCGGCCGCCATTCTGCGCCAGCTTGCGGCCGACGAGATCGAGCGCCTGGATGCCGTTGGCGCCTTCATAGATCATGGCGATGCGGGCATCGCGCACGAACTGGCTCATGCCGTGCTCTTCGATATAGCCGTGGCCGCCGAGCACCTGCTGCGCCATCACGGCGTGATCGAAACCCTTGTCGGTGAGCACGCCCTTGACCACCGGCGTCATCAGGCCGGTGTAGTCGTCGGCCGCCTGGCGGTCCTTGTCGTCGCCAGAGCGATGCGCGACATCCGACTTGATCGCCGTCCACAACGCCAGCGCGCGACCGGCCTCATTGAAAGCCTTCATGGTCATCAGCGAGCGACGGATGTCGGGATGGACGATTATCGGGTCAGCCTTCTTGTCCGGTGCCTTGGCGCCCGAGAGCGAGCGGCCCTGGAGCCGGTCCTTGGCGTAGGAAACGGCATTCTGATAGGCGATCTCGGAGACCGAAAGCCCCTGCAGGCCGACGCCGAGGCGGGCCTCGTTCATCATCGTGAACATGGCCTTCAAGCCGCCGTTCAATTCGCCGAGCAGCGTGCCCTCCGCCTCGTCATAATTCATGACGCAGGTCGAGTTGCCGTGGATGCCCATCTTCTCCTCGATCGAGCCGCAGGAGAGTGCGTTGCGCTGGCCGGGATTGCCCGCTGCATCGAGCTTGAACTTCGGCACGATGAACAGCGAGATGCCCTTGACGCCTTCCGGCGCGCCCTCGGCGCGGGCCAGCACCAGATGGACGATGTTGTCCGACATGTCGTGCTCGCCGGCCGAGATGAAGATCTTCTGGCCGGAAATCTTGTAAGTGCCGTCGCCGTTGGGGACGGCCTTGGTGCGCAGCAGGCCGAGGTCGGTGCCGCAATGCGGCTCGGTCAGGTTCATGGTGCCGGTCCAGGTGCCCTCGATCAGCCTCGCCAGCCAGGTGGCCTTCTGCTCGTCCGTACCGTGGGTGACGATGGCCGCGATCGCGCCCTGCGTCAGGCCGGGATACATCATCAGCGCCATGTTGGCGGAGATCATGTATTCGGAGACGGCGGTGTGGACGGCGTAAGGCAGGCCCTGGCCGCCGAACTCGGCAGGCGCGGCAAGCCCCATCCAGCCGCCTTCGCGATACTGCTGGTAAGCGTCCTTGAAGCCCTTGGGCGTCGTCACCGAGCCATCGTCATGACGCACGCAGCCTTCCATGTCGCCGACACGGTTCAGCGGATGCATGACGTTCTCGGCAAGCTTGGCGCCCTCGGCAAGGATCGCCTCGACCACATCGGGCGTCGCGTCGGAGAAACCCGGAAGATTGGAATAGCGCTGATAGCCCAGCACGTCGTTGAGCACGAACAGCGTGTCCTGGATCGGCGCCCTGTAGATCGTCATGCCTTCCTCCACCCTTATAGTCCCGGCCGACAAGCTGCTTGTCCTCGTCCTGGACAGGAGGCCGGGCCAATGTCGATGCTCGGATAGCAAATATTGACGTTTGCGTAAACGTCAACTTCGTCGCAGCCAAAAATTTTTGTGGGCGGTCAGGCATTGTGGCGACAAAAAAGCCGCGCGGCTATAGCCGCGCGGCTCTCCATTTCCGGGATCGTCGCTGTTGAACGCGAGCGTTCAGCCGGCGGCGCTGGCCTGCGGCGGCGCGGTGCGCTCGACGAGCATCTGGCGCACCGCCGTCATCGACGTGCTCAACTCGTTGATGGCGTCGTCGATCAGCGCACGCTGCTTCTGCAGGCGGGCGAGCTGCTTCTCCGACTTGTCGAGCGTCAGCCGCAACTGCTTGGTGTTGGTGCCGGTCGGATCGTAGAGATCCATCATCTGCTTGACGTCGCGCAGCGAGAACCCGACCTTGCGGCCGAGCAGGATCAGCTTCAGCCGGGCCTTGTCGCGGCGCGTATAGAGACGGGTCGAGCCGTCTCGATGCGGGTTGAGAAGGCCCTTGTCTTCATAGAAACGCAGCGTGCGCAGGGTCACGCCGTATTTCTTGGCCATCTCGCCGATGCGGACGAATTCCTCGCCGGCCTCGGCCGGTATGTCATTGGTATTAGCCGCGGCTTCGCCGGGCGAAACAAGTTTCATGGTCATTGGCTTTCCCCTGGCGGCGTCGCGGTCGCGGACCAAGCGTCGCCTGAATGGAAGCGGGGGCGTGCTTCCAATCGTGGTTGCAACAAGTCAATCGCAAGAGGCACGGCTTCGCACCTTTTACGTTTACGTCAATTCTATACCGACAGCCGCGAGGTGACGCAAGGGCGTTGTCAAAACGGACCTTTATGCCGCACCCGGCAGGCGGCCCATGATTTATGCGCGGCTTCTTAAGCTTGGTTAACGCCTTGTTTACCACGTTGGGCGAAATGTGCGCATGTCGGTCACCCGTGTTTATCCTGTAGCGAATTTTTCACGGTTTTTCGAAGCGCGGGTGAAAACCCGGGAAGCTCGTCTTCCTCCGCAGCAAAACCGCTCGGCTCGCTTCGTTCCCGGCAGGCTACTGGGAAGCCGGTCTTTGGCCGGCCATTCTGAACACGGGCGCATCGATGAACAGCAAGCGGTCCTATCTCGATACACTCAACGCCGGCAGGCAACGCCGGTCGCACGCCTCGCTCGAAGAACTGAACCGCTCGCTCGAAACGCTGGAGCAGCGGCTGGACCGCACGCGCGCCGACATGCCCGATCGCCCCGAATTGCGGCGGCCGCCCGTCGAGCCGCGTTATCCCAGCGCGCAGCCTTATGGCCAGCCGCGCTGGTACGAAGATCCCTATTCCGCGCAAAGGCCTCTGGACCGGGCGCCGCAAGGTCCGGCACCGCAGACTCTTGGCTCACAGGCTCCTGGCCCGCAGAATCCGTGGCCGCAATATCGCGCTCCGCAAAATCCGGCGCCCGCCGCGCCTGCCTTCGGCCAGAGCTATCAGGCGATCGCGCGCGACATCGACCAGGTGCGCGGCCAGGAAGACAGCGTCGCCATGGTCGGCAAGATCGCCGTCGAGCTGCGCGGGCTGCGCGAGGAACTGCGCCACCAGATGACCGCCGGCCTGCAGCGCGAGTTCGAAGCCTTTCGCCAGGACATCGACCGCGCCATGCAGGCCAACGGCCAGCGCGGCGCCAACGGCCTGCCGGACAAGAGCAGCGCCGAGCTCGGCCTCGAATTCGAGCGGCTTTCGGGCGCCATCCAGACGCTCGCCGAAAAGAGCGACGACCGCAGCGTCAACCTGCTGCGGCTGGAACTGGAGCAGGTGAAGGGCGCGCTCGACACGCTGGCCCGCGAGGAAAGCGTTCAGAAGGTGGACCGCCGCTGGGACGATTTCGATCGCCGCTGGAGCGCCTTCGAGGACCGCGTCGACGCCGATCAGCGCAAACGCGCCGAAGGTCCGGGCCTTTCGGCGCTGACCGACCGGCTCGAGCAGATCAGCAGCGCCGTCAACAGCCTGCCGGAATCGCTTTCGCTGCGCTCGCTGGAGGAAAAGGTGCGCACGCTTGCCGGCGCGGTCGACCGTTTCGCCGGCCAGCAGACCGTGCGCGGCGGCGAAACGCTCGCCATGATCGACGAGCGGCTGGATGAGATTTCGCGCGCCATCGTCGCATCGACCGTGGCCGCGCAGGCCAATGCCTTCGATCCTGAAACCTTCGGCCGGATCGAGAAGCGCATGGCCTCCCTGGCGGTGCAGATCGACGAGGTCGCGCAGTCGCGGCCGGGAGCGGAGGTGCTCGACCACCTCAACCTTCTGTCCAGCCGCGTGGACCAGCTGGCCGGCCGCGCCGACCTGCCCGAGCAGGCCATGGAGCGGCTGGGCAAGCAAATCGCTTTGATCACCGACAAGATGGACCGCGCGCCGGCCATGCCCGACGCCGATCATATCTTCCAAGGCCTGGAGCAACGCTTCGACGCGCTGTCCACGCTGCTTGAGCGTCGCCAGGGCGATGCGATGGAACAAGGCAATCTCCTGTTCCGTGATCTCGAGCGTCGGCTGGACGAGGTCGCGGACAGGCTCGACCAGCGCATGCGCCAGGACGACAGCGCCGGCATCATGGAAGCGATCGACGCTCGTTTTACCGCGCTTGCCCAGCGCATCGAGACACGCGCGCCGGATCCCGCCAGCGAGATGGCGATCCGCGGACTGGAAAGCCGGCTCGAGGATATTTCCAGCCGGCTGGAATCGTCGGCGCAGCAGGTCGCGGGCATCGATCCGGCCCTGATCCGCAGCCTGGAAGCACAGGTCGCCGGTCTGTCGGCGCATCTTTCCAAGCCCGGCACGCCGCTGCCCGAATTCGAAGACATCAGCCCGCGCCTCAACGAGATCGAGAAGTCGCTGGCCGGCACACGCGATTCCATCCTGAGCGTGGCGCGCGAGGCGGCCGAGGGCGCCGTCAAATCGCTCGCCGAGTCGACGTCCAGCACCGCCCAGACCAATGCGATCGCCGTTGCCGGCCTCGCCCAGGACTTGAAGACGCTCGAAGCGCTGACCCGCCGCTCCGACGAGCGCAACTCGCGGACATTCGAGGCGATCCACGACACGCTGCTGAAGATCGTCGACAGGCTCGGCTCGCTGGAATCGGATGAAACCAGCGAAGCGGTCAGCGAACTGGTCGATCCGCAGCCGGCCGGCAAGCGCGGCGGCCGCGGCGGCAAGATCGCGGTGCAGGACGCGCCGTCGATGGATATCGACCAGCCGCTGCCGCTTACGGGAGACATGGCCAGCCTTGAAGGACGCGCCGCGGCGATCATGCGCGAAGAGCCAGATGCGCCGCGCACGCCTGCGGAGGCTGCGGCAGCAGCGGCGATGGCTGCGCTCGGACCGGACGTGGTCGGCGACAAGAGCGAGACGGCCGGCCGCAAGAGATCGATGTTCGGCGGCCTGGCGCGCGCCTTCAAGGGCAAGAAGGACGCGGATACGCAGCCGCTTGCCGGCTCGGCACCGGTCGGGGACGTGCCAAGCGTCGACATTGACGAACCACTCGACCCCAAGGCCGCCAACCGGCCATTGGAACCCGGTTCCGGCGCGCCGGACCTCAACGCCATCATGAAGCGCGTGCGCGACGAACGCGGCGGCCAGCCGGTCAGGCGCAACGAGAGCGATGCCGCGAAGTCCGATTTCATCGCCGCGGCGCGCCGCGCGGCCCAGGCGGCCGCCGCGGAAGCCGACACGCTGAAGCGGCAATCGACCATGACCGGCCCGGTGAAGGCGCTGAGGATCGGCGACCTGCTCAAGGCGCGGCGCAAGCCGATCCTGATGGCGGCGGCGGCGATCATGATGGCGCTGGCCGGCCTGCAACTGGGCAAGGCCTTCTTCTCCGATCCCGTCGCAGTGGCCAACAGCCAGCCCGCCCCGATCGTCTCCGCGCAGACGGTCGATACGGCTTCGCTCAATGCCACCGCCGCGCCGAAGGCCGACACGCCGAAAGTCGACACGGGGACCGCAAAGGCCGAAGGCGCCCCGGCCCGCCCCGTCAGGCAGGCCGAGCCCGTCCAGGACACGGCACCGGCCGCTTCTATCCCCTCAAGTCCTGAAAATGCCGCCGCCATGCCCGCCGAGCCGGCACCGGCGCCTTTGGCGCTTGCGACGCCTGCCGAACCTGCCGCCGCGGCCGCCACCGCGACGGACACGGATGGCGACACGCAGCCCATGGCCGAGGAACCGGCGACGACCAGTCCGGCGGCCGACGGCGCGGCAGCCAGCGCGCCGACGGCCACCTCCGCGGACACGACAGGCGCCGTGCCGTCGGCCGGGAGCCAGGCAGCCGCGGCCAAATTCGACATTCCTTCAGAAATCGGCCCGGTGGCGCTGCGCGACGCAGCCGCCGGCGGCGACGCCAAGGCGCTGTTCGAGATCGGCTCGCGCTACGCGGAATCGCGCGGCGTGAAGGAAGACATGAAGGCAGCCGCCAAATGGTATGAGCAGTCGGCCGAGCTCGGCTTCGCACCGGCCGAATATCGCATCGGCAATTTCTACGAAAAAGGCATCGGCGTCGCGCGCGACATCAAGAAAGCCAAGACCTACTACCAGCTCGCCGCCGAGCAGGGCAACGCCAGCGCGATGCACAATCTGGCCGTGCTGTTCGCCATGGCCGCGGACGGGGTGACCGACAATGAATCGGCGACGCACTGGTTTCAGGAAGCCGCGGATTTCGGCGTCAAGGACAGCCAGTTCAACCTCGGCATCCTGGCCGCCAAGGGCGTCGGCATGAAGCAGAACCTGGAAGAATCCTACAAGTGGTTCGCGCTGGTCGCCAAAACCGGCGACAAGGACGCCGCCGCCAAGCGCGACGAGATCGCCAATGCGCTGCGGCCCGAGCAGCTCGAGCGGGCGCGTGCCGCCACGGAGCTGTGGAAGGCCAAGCCGCTCAACGCTGCCGCCAACTCGGCCGACGTTCCCGAGTCCTGGCAGGACTCGACGCCACAGACCACCGCCGGCATCGACATGAAGAAGGCGGTGAAGAACATCCAGCTGATCCTCAGCAAGAACGGCTACGACGCCGGCGGCGCCGACGGCGTGATGGGTGGCAAGACCAAGACCGCCATCATGGCCTTCCAGACCGACAACAAGATGAAGCCTACCGGCGAGATCGACGCGCCGCTCGTCAAGGCGCTGCTGGCGCACAAATAACGGCAGACACGTCGCATACGCGACGCCTTGCCACACATTTGCCTGTTAACTGATTGAGATGGTTTTTGTTTCGACGCGGCGGCAGGGTTTGGCCCTGCCGCCGCGTCGGTGCAAGAAAAAATTGGCTTTTCGGTGCTTTATTGTCCGGGGACGGCACTATGCGCCGACAGACAAACTGATCGAGACAGACGGGTGGGCATCTATCTCCCGATCGCGGAAATTTCCGTCAACGTCTTCGTGCTGCTGGCAATGGGCGCGGCGGTGGGCTTCCTGTCGGGCATGTTCGGGGTCGGCGGCGGCTTCCTGATCACGCCGCTTTTGATCTTCTACAACATCCCGCCGGCGATCGCCGTCGCCACCGGCGCCAACCAGGTCATCGCCTCCTCTTTCTCCGGCGCGCTTTCGCATTTCAAGCGCGGCACGCTCGACTTCAAGCTGGGCGGCGTGCTGCTGGCCGGCGGCATCGTCGGCTCGACGGCCGGCATCTTCGTCTTTGCGCTCTTGCGCCGGCTCGGCCAGTTGGACCTGTTCATCTCGCTGCTTTACGTCGTGCTGCTCGGCACCGTCGGCGGGCTGATGCTGGTCGAAAGCGTCAATGCGCTGCGCGCCAGCCGCAGCGGCGCGGCGCCCGTGCTGAAGAAATCCGGGCAGCACAACTGGATCCACCGGCTGCCGTTCAAAATGCGCTTCCGCGCCTCGAAGCTGTTCGTCAGCGTCATCCCGGTGCTTGGCCTGGGTGCCGGGATCGGCTTCCTGTCGTCGATCATGGGTGTCGGCGGCGGCTTCATCATGGTGCCGGCGCTGATCTATCTGCTCAAGGTGCCGACGAATGTCGTTATCGGCACTTCGCTGTTCCAGATCATCTTTACCTCGGCCTACACGACCCTGGTGCACGCCACGACCAACCAGACGGTCGACGTGATCCTGGCCTTCCTGTTGATGGCCGGCGGCGTCGCCGGCGCGCAATATGGCGCCAAGGCCGGCCAAAGGCTGCGCGGCGAACAGTTGCGGGCGCTGCTGGCGATGCTGGTGCTGGCCGTTGCCATCCGCCTTGCCGTCGACCTCTTCGTGACGCCGCCCAATCTTTATTCGCTTACCGCCGCGGGCCTCAACTGATGGCGGGATTGAGAGCATTTGCAGCCGCCTTATCGTTGTCGATGCTCTTTGCCCTTCCCCCGGCAACGGCGCAGACGCCGCCCGCCGAAAGCATCCAGATCGGCCTGTCGACCGACGCCATCTCGATCACCGCGGGTTTCTCCGGCGCCGACCTCACCATCTTCGGATCGTTGGAAAATCCCGATCCGCTGGTCGCGCGCCAGGGGCGCTACGACGTGATCGTGGTGCTCGAAGGGCCGCCGCGGCCGGTCGTGGTCCGGCGCAAGGACCGCGTGCTCGGCGTCTGGATCAACCTTGACTCGGAGACGTTCGAGAACGTGCCGGTCTCCTATTCCGTCGCCACGACGCGGCCGCTGCAGGACATCGCCGAGCCGGCGAAATACAAGCAGCTCTCGCTCGGCGCGCAGAACCTCTACATGAAACCCGCCGACGAGACCGACAGCCCGGCCACCATCGAGGAATTCACCGCGGCACTTCGCGACCGCAAGGCGGCGACGGGCCTCTACAGCGAGAATGTCGGCGGTGTGCAATTCCTGTCGCAGAACCTGTTTCGCGCCACGGTGCGGCTGGCGCCCAATGTTCCGGTTGGAACCCATAAAGCCCGCGCGTTCCTGTTCAAGAGCGGCATGTTCGTCAAGGAAAGCTCGGCCCAGCTCGAAATCCGCAAGTCTGGCTTCGAGCAGTCGGTCTTCCGCGTCGCGCATGACTATTCCTTCCTCTATGGCGTGTTCGCCATATCGCTCGCCATGCTGACCGGCTGGCTTGGCCGGCTCATCTTCCGCAAGGATTGACGTTTCCCGGGGAAAATGGGGCGACCCATTTTCCCGTGAAAAGGGGTTTCCCTTCAGGCGATCATGCGATAAACCGCCGCCTCCCAGCCCAAGGTGAACACGCACGATCAATTCGGCAGAGCGGTCCGGCCATCCGGATGACGGCGCGCTTCGCGTCATTGGCGATCCTGCCACAAGGCAAACGACAGGAGGCTGCGATGCAATCGGCATTCGGCGGCATCGATTTCGGCACGTCCAATTCCACGGTGGGCGTGATCCGCAACGGCCGGGCGCGACTGGTGGCGCTTGAAGGCGAGCAGCCCACCTTGCCAAGCGCCGTGTTCTTCAACTTCGAGGACGGCTTCACCTATTTCGGCCGCCGCGCGATCAGCGACTACACCGATAGCATCGAAGGCCGTCTGATGCGCTCGCTGAAGAGCGTTCTCGGCAGCTCGCTTGCCAACGAGAAGACGCGCATCAAGGCGCGCCAGATCGGCTTCATCGACATCATCGGCCTGTTCATCGATCATCTCAAGAAGCGGCTGGAAGAAGACGCAGGCGGTCCGGTCGAAAGCGTCGTGCTTGGCCGACCCGTGCAGTTCGTCGACGACGACACGGCTGCCGATGCGAAGGCGCAAGGCGAGCTTGAAAAGGCCGCCCATGCGCAAGGCTTCAAACACATCGCCTTCCAGTTCGAGCCGATCGCGGCGGCGCTCGACTACGAGCAGAAAGTCGCCCGCGAGGAGCTGGCGCTGATCGTCGACATGGGTGGTGGCACCTCCGACTTCTCGATCGTACGGGTCTCGCCTGAACGCGCCCGCTCGACCGATCGCAAGGCCGACATCCTCGCCAACCGGGGCATCCATATCGGCGGCACCGACTTCGACCGGCTGCTCAGC
Source organism: Mesorhizobium australafricanum (assembly GCF_033977265.1). NCBI lineage: Bacteria > Pseudomonadati > Pseudomonadota > Alphaproteobacteria > Hyphomicrobiales > Phyllobacteriaceae > Mesorhizobium > Mesorhizobium australafricanum. The sequence continues at coordinate 63,687 of NZ_JAVIIT010000004.1, forward strand.
ATCGCCCATGTCATGCCCGAGCTCGGCTATCTGACGCGGACCAAGGATCACAAGCGCAACCTGCCAGCAGCCTATTTCATCGATCTGGCGACCTGGCAGCGCATCAACCTCGTCTACACCGCCAAGGCGATGAACGACCTGCGACAGATCCGCTACGAGGCCGAGCGGGCCGACCTCGTCGACCGCTTCATCCATGTCGTCGAGCATCGCTATGGTCATGCGCTGGCAGGACTGGTCGAAAGGGCCAAGATCGCGCTGACCGACCAGCCCTCGGCCGAAGTGAAGGTGTCGCTGCCCGGCGCGCGCTTCGCGTCCGAGATCACGCGCGCCGGCCTCGAGGAGACGATCCGCGGCGACATCGAACGCGTGGCCGCTACAGTCCAACAGACGATCGCCGACGCCGGCGTTGCCGCCTCGGCCATCACCGCCGTGTTCCTCACCGGCGGTTCAACCGCCATCCCGCTGGCGAAGCGGCAGATCCTTTCGCTGGTGCCGCAGGCCTCCGTCATCGAAGGCGACATGTTCGGCTCGGTCGGCCTGGGCCTGGCGCTCGACGCGCAGCGCAAATACGCGTGAGCATCAGGTTCTTTGCCCTAAAATTTGGCGGACTGCCTGCGTACGAGATCGACCGAAACGCCCGTCTCTTCGTCATCCACGGGCGAAGCAAGGAGCGAAGCGACGCGCGCAGACCCGAGGATCCATGCCGTGACTTCAGAGCGCTGCTAAGGTCCAGAATTCTGCTCCGTTGAGCTCCTCGGCCAAGGTAACGGCATGGATCCTCGGGTCTTCGCTCCGCTTCGCGTCGCTACGCCCAAGGATGACCACGTTCGGAGGCCTCGGCCAATCTCAAACGTTTGCGATGATCCCCGTCCCGGGAACGCTGTCCGTGTTCTGGCACCGATCAGCCGAGTTTCCCGCTAAGATGCGCCTTCAGCGCCATCTGGGCGAGGCTCGCCTGGCGGTCGCGGTGCGTGATCATGGCGAAGTCGCGCTTCGGCAATTCGACCGGCACGGCCCTGAGGCTGCCCTCCGCCAGCGAGCGCGCGACAACGAGCTCCGAGATGATCGTAGCCCCCGCGCCGGCCTCCACTGCCTGACGTACCGCCTCGTTGCTGGGCAGAACGAGGAAAATCTGCAGCTCCGCCGGCGGGACGCCCTGACTGTGCGCGAAATCCTCCAGCGCCTCGCGCGTGCCGGAACCGCCTTCCCTGATGATCCAGCGCAATGCCCTGATGTCGAGGTTTCCGGCTCGTGTCATCGGAATCTCGGGATGCGAACGCGCCACCACCAGCATCGGATGGTCCTCATCGACCGTGGCGCGGCGCAGGATGTCGGACTCGGTGCGGCCCTCGACCAGGCCGAAATCGGCGCGTCCGTCCAGCACATTGGTCTCGACCTGCCTCGTGTTGCCGATCGTCACGCTCAGCTTCACGGCAGGATAGGCTTCGTGGAAGGTCGCCAGGCGACGCGGCAGCCAGTAGCTGGCGATGGTCTGGCTGGCCGCGATCGACAGGCTGCCGGCGACGGTCTGCGAGACATCCTCCAGCACGCCGCGGGCAGCCGCGGCGCGATCCAGGACCGCCTTCGCCTCCGGCAGGAAGCGGTGGCCGGTCTGGGCCAATTCGATGTTGCGTCCGACCCGGTTGAACAGGCGCACGCCGTGCTGGCTTTCGAGCGCGCGGATGGCGGCCGATGCCGCCGACTGCGAGATGCCGAGCCGTTCGGCGGCCTTGGTCATGTGGCCGTGCTCGGCGACGGCGACGAATATCCGCAACTGGTCGAGGGTCATGGTCAACTAAGAAGCAAAATCGATCGGAATTACAAGAGCTGCTTGTTAGACGGATCAATTGGTTTGTTCTAAGTTTTTGCCTGAAGATGGAAAAAATTGGCCGTCACACGCCAAGAGTTGGAAATGGCAGGGCGCTTCAAATCCCTATTCGCGCATTGGAGCCGCCGGCTGAAGCGGCAGCTCGCCGGCGAGCGCTATCATCCCGAGCTCCACTACATGCGCGGCCCGGGACCTAAGACAAAGGCCAAGATGGCGGACGGCAAGAGCGTTCGCGGATCATGAGCAAAGCTGCGCCGCGCGGCGCCAATTCCGCCCCCTCGCAGCGGCCGCTGGCCGACAGCCGAGCGCCGAATGAAGGCGACGGCGTCGAGACCTCGCCAAACGTCTCCGACCGCGTCGCCAAGACCACCTGCTACATGTGCGCCTGCCGCTGCGGCATCGATGTCCATATCAAGGACGGCAAGGTCCGCTACATCAACGGCAACAAGGACCATCCGGTGAATCGCGGCGTGATCTGCGGCAAGGGCAGTTCAGGCATCATGCAACATTACAGCCCGGCGCGGCTGAGGAAGCCGTTGCTGCGCAGCGGACCGCGCGGCTCGGGCGAGTTCCGCGAGATCGAGTGGGACGAAGCGCTGAGCCTCGCCAGCGAAAGGCTGTCGGCGATCCGCCGTACCGACCCGAAGAAACTCGCCTTCTTCACCGGACGCGACCAGTCGCAATCGCTGACCGGCTGGTGGGCGTCGAAGTTCGGCACGCCAAATTTCGCCGCGCATGGCGGCTTCTGCTCGGTCAACATGGCGGCGGGCGGGCTCTACACGATCGGCGGCTCGTTCTGGGAGTTCGGCGAGCCCGACTGGGACAACACCAAATACTTCATGCTGTTCGGCGTTGCCGAGGACCATGATTCCAACCCGATCAAGATCGGCCTCGGCAAGCTCAAGGCGCGTGGCGCCAAGGTGGTTTCGATCAACCCCTGCCGCACCGGTTACAACGCGATCGCCGACGACTGGATCGGTATCCGGCCGGGCACCGATGGCCTGTTCGTGCTGGCGCTCGTCCATGAATTGCTCAAGGCCGGCCGCGTCGATCTCGACTATTTGCTGCGCTACACCAACGCGCCGGTGCTGGTCGTGCAGGAGCCGGGGTCCGCCGATGACGGGCTGTTCGTTCGCGACGCCGACGGCAATCCGCTTGCCTGGGACAGGGTGGCGAAGCGGCCGGTCAATGCGGCCGACCCTGAAGCAAAGCCGGCGCTGACCGGCAGCTACGAGGTCGGCGGTCGGCGCTGCGCGCCGGTGTTCCAGCTCATGGCCGAACGTTATCTCGACGAGACGTATTCGCCGGACGCCGTGGCGGAGCGCTGCGGTGTTGCCGCCGAGACGATCAGGCGCATCGCGGCCGAACTGGCGCATGTCGCGTTCGAACAGACGATCGAGCTGCCGGTCGCCTGGACTGACTGGGCGGGCCGCCGGCACGAGACGATCAAGGGCCGGCCTGTCTCGATGCATGCCATGCGCGGCATCTCGGCGCATTCCAACGGCTTTCATACCTGCCGCGGCATCCATCTGCTGCAGGTGCTGCTGGGCACGGTGGACGTTCCGGGCGGCTTCCGCTTCAAGCCGCCCTATCCCCGTTGCGCGCCCCCCGGTCCCAAGCCATGCGGCAAAAATGTTCGGCCGATGACGCCGCTCGAGGGCATGCCGCTCGGCTTCGTCTGCGGCCCGGACGATCTTCTCGTCGACGAGGCCGGCCGGCCCACCCGCATCGACAAAGCCTATTCATGGGAAGCGCCTTTGGCCGCGCACGGGCTGATGCACTCAGTCATCCGCAACGCCTGGGCCGGTGATCCTTATCCGATCGACACGCTGATGATGTACATGTCGAACATGGCCTGGAACTCGTCGATGAACACCGTCGAGACGATTCGGATGCTGACCGACAAGGACGAGACGGACACCTACAAGATCCCCTTCATCATCTATTCCGACGCCTATTATTCCGAGACGGTGGCTTTCGCCGATCTGGTGCTGCCCGACACCACCTATCTCGAGCGGCACGACTGCATCAGCCTGCTCGACCGGCCAATCAGCCATGCCGACGGTCCCGGCGACGCCATCCGCCATCCGGCGGTGCAGCCGGACCGCGATGTGCGGCCGTTCCAGTCGGTGCTGATCGAGCTCGGCGCGCGGCTCGGCCTGCCCGGCTTCGTCGACGAGGACGGCTCGGCGAGATATCGCGACTATGCCGATTACATCGTCAACCATCAGCGCACGCCCGGCATCGGCCCGCTGGCCGGCTGGCGCGGCAAGAATGGCGACGCGATCGGCAAGGGCGACGTCAACCCCAACCAGTTGCAGCGCTACATCGACAATGGCGGCTTCTGGCACCACGATTTTTCCGACGACCAGCGCTATTACAAGATGGGCAACCGCTCCTATCTCGATTTCGCGGTCAAGATGGGCTTTATCCCGAAGGCCGAGCCTATCGTCTTTCAACTCTACTGCGAGCCCATGCAGCGCTTCAGGCTCGCCGCGCGTGGCCACGGCAAGGTCCAGCCGCCGGAAGGGGAGCGCGGTCGCATCGAAGCCTGTATGGACCCGCTGCCGTTCTGGTATGCGCCCTTCGAGGAGGAGACCGTCGATCTTGATAAATATCCGCTGCATGCGCTGACGCAGCGGCCTATGCACATGTACCATTCCTGGGGCTCGCAGAATGCGTGGCTGAGGCAGATCACCAGCCAGAACCGGCTCTTCGTCCATCATCAGACGGCCGCCGGGCTTGGCCTCGACGATGACGACTGGGTGTGGATCGAGAGCATCAACGGCCGGGTGAAGGGCCAGATCAAACTCATCGACGGCGTGAACCCAGACACGGTGTGGACCTGGAACGCCATCGGCAAGCGGCGCGGCAGCTGGGGGCTGAAGGACGATGCCGCGGAAAGCAACCGCGGCTTTCTGCTCAACCACATCATTGGCGACCAGACGTCGGCCGATGCCAACGGCAAGCGCTATTCGAATTCGGATCCCGTCACGGGACAGGCGGCATGGTTCGACGTGCGCGTGCGCGTCACGAAATGCGCGCCGGAGGAAGCCGGCTTCACCGAGCCGCAATTCGAGCGCTTCCGGCAGCCACCACATTTGGAGCCATCGCCGGACGTGCTTCGCTTCGGCGCCGCGTTTCGCATGAAGAGGGAAGCCGCCGAATGACCTGCCTTCCCGCCCAAACCGAGAAAAAGCTCGGCCTCGTCATCGACCTCGACACCTGCGTCGGGTGCCAGGCCTGCGTGACCGCCTGCAAGGAGTGGAATACCGGCGGACACATGGCGCCGCTGACCGACATCGACCCCTATGGCGGACATGTCGACGGCGTCTGGTTCAACCGCGTGCACAGCTATGAGCACACGACGGAACTCGGCGGCCGCACGGTGAACTTCCCGCGCTCCTGCCTGCATTGCGAGACGCCTGCCTGCGTCACCGTCTGCCCGACCGGCGCCTCCTACAAGCGCGCCTCGGACGGCATCGTGCTGGTCGATGAGGATAAATGCATCGGCTGCAAACTATGCAGCTGGGCCTGCCCCTATGGCGCGCGCGAATTCGACACCGATGTCGGCGTGATGAAGAAATGCACGCTCTGCGTCGACCGCATCTATAACGACAATCTGGCGCAGGAGGATCGCGTGCCGGCCTGCGTTGCCGCCTGCCCGACCAGCGCCCGGCATTTCGGCGATCTCGGCGATCCGGCCTCGGCCATCTCGCAACTTGTCGAGGAACGCGGCGGCGTCGCGCTGATGCCGGAGCTTGGCTACAAGCCGACCAACAGATACCTGCCACCGCGTGCCCGCAGCGAACGCGCGGCGAAGGTGGATGCGCCGGCGCTGGAGCCGATCCGGGCCGAGGGCGGTTTCCTCGGCTGGATCGACCGCATGCTTTCGAACTAGCGATCATGCATCCCGCTTTCTCGGTCGTCTTCTTCACCACCGCCACCGGGGCCGGCTACGGCCTGCTGGCGCTGCTCGGCCTGCTTGGCGGGTTGGGATTCATTCCTGCCGACTTCTGGCTTGGTCTTGCCGGCATGGCGCTGGCGCTCGGTCTCATCGTGGCAGGCCTGCTCTCCTCGACCGGCCATCTCGGCCGGCCAGAGCGCGCCTGGCGCGCCTTCTCGCAATGGCGCAGTTCCTGGCTGTCGCGCGAAGGCGTGGCGTCGGTGGCGACCTTCATTCCGACCGCGCTGTTCGGCATCGGCTGGGTGTTTCTCGGCAAGAGCGGCGGCTGGGTGGCGGTCGCCGGCCTGCTGACGGCGACAGGCGCGGCTGTAACTGTCTGCACGACCGGGATGATCTATGCGTCGCTCAAGCCGATCGCGCAGTGGCATAGCCGCTATACTTTTCCGGCTTACCTTATCTTCGCGGCGATGACCGGAAGCGTTCTCGCCAATGCTCTGCTTCAGGGGTTCAAGCTGGTCTCAACGGCGGTGCTGGTCTGGGCTTTGCTTGCCACGCTCGCCGGCTGGGGCTGGAAGCTTGCGACCTGGCAGCACAACGATCGGCTGGAAATCCCGACCACCGCCAACACGGCGACGGGTCTGGCGGGCGGCACCGTCCGTTCGATCGAATGGCCGCACACGGAAGAGAACTATCTGCTGAAGGAAATGGGGTTTCGCATCGCGCGCAAGCATAGCGCGAAGCTACGGCTGATCGCGCAGGCTCTGGCTTTCGCAGCGCCCGCTGTCCTGTTGGCCATAGTGTTCTTCCTGCCATGGCCTTTGGGCGCGATCGTATCCGTGCTTGCAGCCGTCGCGCAGTTGGCCGGAATGCTGATCGAGCGCTGGCTGTTCTTCGCCGAGGCGAAGCACACGGTCACGCTCTATTACGGGCGATAGGAGGGTCAGCCCGGCCGCAGCATCGAGCCGGAGATGGCAAAGATGCGCTCGGCGCCCAGCATGTAGGCCATCAGCGTTTCCAGGCGGAACAGGCCGGCATAGGCGCGGTCGAGCACGTTGAGCGAGCCGGTATAGGCGCCGAAGGCCGGCATGATCATGCGGCCGCCATCGCCGGCGAAGCAGCGCCGCCTGACCGAGCGGCCACGCTGGACGATGCGCGCGCAAGGGTGGAGGTGACCGGCGATCTCGCCTTCGACACGCAATTTCGACGGCTCGTGCCGGAAGAGCAGCGAGCCGATGGCGAGTTCCTTGACCGTGTCGCCGGGCAGGTCGGCTGGGGCATCCGGATCGTGGTTGCCGGCGACCCAGAACCAGTCGCGTCCGGCCATCATTGCTTCCAAGCGCTCACGGAAGCTTGAATGCATGCGTTCGGCGCCGCCGCCGTCGTGGAAGGAATCGCCGAGGCTGACGACGATCCGCGGCTGGTAGTCGGCGATCACCGCCTGCAGCCGGAGCAACGTCGCGCCCGTGTCATAAGGCGGGATCAGCGCACCGCGCTTGGCGAAGGACGAACCTTTTTCGAGATGCAGATCGGAAACCGTGAGCAGCCGCAGATCGGGGAAATAGAGCACGCCACGACGGTCGCAGACCGCGCGCTCGCCGGCGATGCCGACAAGGTCGGCCTCGGCGATCAGCGTTGCGCGCGACAGCGAAAAATTCATCCCCTCTACACTCTCCTAGTCCGCCATCTCCGGCCCCATGGCCTCCTCAACGAGCGTGGCGGCATCCATCAGCAGCGTTTCATCCGCCTCGCCATTCACCGGCATCTTGCCGATTTCAAGCATGATCGGCACCGCCAGCGGCGATATCTGTTCCAGATTCTTATGCATGATTCGACCACGGATGCGCGAGAGCATCTCGGCAAGTCTGCTGACATCGAGCAACCCCGTCGCGGCATCCGTACGGGTGGCCTGCAGCAGAATATGGTCGGGCTCATGGCTGCGCAGCACGTCATAAATAAGGTCGGTCGAGACGGTCACCTGGCGGCCGCTTTTCTCCTTGCCGGGGTGGCGCTTTTCGATCAGGCCGGAGATCAGCGCGCAGTTGCGGAAGGTGCGCTTGAGCAGCCAGCTGCCGGCGAACCAGGCTTCGAGATCATCCCCAAGCATGTCCTGATCAAAGAGCGCGGCCAGGGAAGGCTTCTTATTTTTGAACATCCAGCCCATGTCGGCCAGGGACCAAATAGCCAACGCGTAGTCGGTGGCGACGAAGCCTACCGGCTTCGCGCCGGCCCGATCCAGGCGGCGCGTGAGCAGCATGCCGAGCGTTTGATGCGCCAGCCTGCCTTCGAACGGATAGGCGACGAGATAGAAGCGGTTTCCGCGCGGAAACGTTTCGATCAACAGGTCGTCCCGTTTCGGCAATACGGACTTGTCCGCCTGGAACCGCAGCCAATCCGCGACCTGCTCGGGCAATTTCTTCCAGCGTTGCGGGTCATCGAGCATGGCCCGCACCTGCTCGGCGAGATAGGTCGAAAGCGGGAATTTACCGCCGCCGTAATAGGGCACTTTGGCATCGCTGCCCGGGGCGTTCGAGACGAAGCACTCGTTCTCGCGAATGCCTTCGAAGCGCAGCACCTTGCCGGCGAACATGAAAGTGTCGCCGTGGGTCAAAGTCTCCAGAAATGCTTCCTCGATCTTCCCCAGCACCCTGCCGCCGCGCGAGGCTGCCCCCCTGCTGCCGGCCTGGACATAGCGAACGTTCAGCGCCGGCACTTCGATGATGGTGCCGACATTGAGCCTGTATTGCTGGGCGACACCCGGATTTGAAACCCGCCAAAGGCCTTCCTTGTTCAAGCGGATGCGGGCATAGCGCTCGTAGTTTTTGAGCGCGTATCCGCCCGTGGCAACGAAATCGATGACCCTGTCGAAGGTCGGCCTGTCCAAGCTGGTGTACGGTGCAGCCGTCCTTACTTCATCGAACAGCGCGTCGGCATGGAACGGCGCGCCGCAGGCGCAGCCCAGCACGTGCTGTGCCAGCACGTCGAGCCCGCCATTGACCAGCGGCGGCGTGTCCTGTGCGCCGAGATAGTTCGCGTCGAGCGCCGCCCGGCACTCCAGCACCTCGAAACGGTTTGCGGGAATGAGGATCGCCTTTGAAGGCTCGTCCATGCGGTGGTTGGCACGACCGATGCGCTGTGCCAGGCGACTGGCGCCCTTGGGGGCACCGACATGCACGACCAGATCGACATCGCCCCAGTCGATGCCGAGATCGAGCGTGGAGGTGGCGACAATGGCGCGCAGCGCGTTTTCGCCCATCGCCTTCTCGACGCGACGGCGCTGGGCGACGTCGAGCGAGCCGTGATGGAGCGCAATCGGCAAAGTGTCTTCATTGACGCGCCAAAGCTCCTGGAACAGCAGCTCGGCCTGGCTGCGGGTGTTGACGAAGAGCAGCGTGGTCTTGTGCCGCTTGATCTCGCGGTAGATTTCCGGCGTGGCATAGCGCGCCGAATGGCCAGCCCAGGGCACCCGCTCCTCGGAGTCGAGGATTGAAATATCAGGTTTCGCGCCGCCGGTGACGACGATCAGTTCGGACATCGCGCCGGGCGATGCCTGGCTGACCAGCCAGCGCCGCAATTCGTCCGGCTCGGCGACGGTTGCCGAGAGACCTATGGTCTGCAATTCCGGAACGAACGCGCGCAGCCGTGCCAGCCCGAGCGCCAGCAAGTGCCCGCGCTTCGAGGTGACCAGCGAATGCATTTCGTCGAGCACGACGTAGCGCAGATCCTCGAAGAAGCGCCTTGCATCGTTCGAGGCGATCAGCAGCGCGAGTTGCTCGGGCGTGGTGAGCAGGATGTCGGGCGGCACCAATTTCTGCCGCAGGCGCTTGTGCGAAGGCGTGTCGCCGGTGCGCGTCTCGATGGTGACGGGCAGTCCGATCTCCTCGACCGGCTTACCGAGATTGCGCTCGATGTCGACAGCCAGCGCCTTGAGCGGCGAGATGTAGAGCGTGTGGATGCCGCGATGGGCTTGGCCCGGCTTTCGCTTCGGGCGGTTGGCCAGCTCGGTCAGCGACGGCATGAAGCCGGCCAGCGTCTTGCCGGCGCCGGTCGGCGCAATCAGCAGCACCGATTGGCCGGCTTGCGCCTTCGCAAGCAGCTCGAGCTGGTGGACGCGCGGGGACCAGCCCTTTTCGCCGAACCATTTGACGAATGGCTCAGGCAGCAGGACGGCGGCATTCCGTTCGGCGAGGCGCGGCTGCTCGGTCACGCGCAACAGGTAGCGCGGCGGCGCGCGATCGCCAAGAAAAATCGGAACAAAAGGGGATCATGGCAGCATTTCCTCGCCCCGTTCACGGGGAGAGGATGCCGGCAGGCAGGTGAGGGGCAGCGCCGACGCTCATAGGTTGGCCATCAGCGCAGACTATCGCAGGGTCGTGCCGCCCCTCATCCGCCCTTCGGGCACCTTCTCCCCGTGAACGGGGAGAAGGAAAGATCAGGGCCTCCTGAACCCAGTCGGACCGCCATAGAGATAGCCGATGCGGTCGACCGCTTCCTTCAGCCCTTCGCGCGAGACCAGCATGGTGTGGCCGTTGGCGTGGATCATGTCTTTTGCGTCGGTCATGATCGCGACGTGGCCTTTCCAGAAGACGAGGTCACCGCGTTGAAGCCCTGAATAGTCCGGACCCGGCTCGAACGGCGTGCCGATCGATGCCCCCTGCATATCGGAATCGCGCAGCACTTGCCTGGCGGTCATGCGCATCGACAGTTGCACGAGGCCGGAGCAGTCGATGCCGAAGCCGGAGACGCCGCCCCAGAGATACGGTGTGCCAAGGAAGCTTTCGGCGACCGTGACGTAATCCTCGACCAGCGCGGCAATCGGCCGCAAATGGCCAGCGATGATCGCCTGGCCGGAGGACAGAAGCCCGTAATGCGTGCCGCGCGTTTCGGCCGAGCCGGTCACCGTCACGGTGGAGCCCATCGAAAGTTGCCCACCTATCGGAAAGCGCAGATCCGGTCCGGGATAGAGGAAGGTGCGCGGCACCGAAACGATGTGCGTCGGCGCATGCTCGCGTGCGCCAAGAAGATTGTCCGCCACATAGCCGACATAGCCATCGCGCTCGGCCTGCACCCAGGCCCAGCCTTCGGCATCCTCGAAGACCAGCACGTCGTCGCCAAACAGCGCCTGTGTGTTCACGCCCGCATCGGGGCGCGGCGCCTTGCGCAGATCGGCGACCGACGCCGTGATCCGCGCCGGGCGGCCGGTGACGAAGCGGTCGGCGGCGACCTCGCCTTTCAGCCTCGCATCGGCAAGGTCGGAGCGGAAGGCATGAAGGCGGGCATCCCTGGCGGTCAAATCGATAATCCAGTCGTCGGCAATGAGGTCAGATGGGCAGTTCGTGCGCCCTGGCGACGATACCATCGCCGAAGCGCTCGACAAAGAGCGCGCCTTCCACCGTGCGCCTGATCAGCACGTTGCGCTTGTCGAGTTCGTCGCGATGGCGCGAAACCAGCTTCAGCGCGCCCATCGTATCGAGGGCTCGGGTGATCACCGGCTTGGTGACATTGAGCTTGGCGGCCAGCCCGCGCACAGTATGGGGCGGCGGATCGAGATAGATGGTGAACAGGATCGCGGTCTGGCGCATGGTGAGATCCGGCGCGCCGTCGCGTACCTGGGCCAGCATCACCTGCTGCCACAGTCGCAAGGCCTGGCTCGGGCGCATCGAGATCGACATCGCCCAAGCATGCCGGCAAATTGTTTCGGTTCCGTTTCAGTGACGGTTTATCCCGAACCTGCTCAGCTGTGCTCCAATGCATGTCGCCCAGAAGTGGCAGCGTTCTGGGACAACGACATGCATAAAAACAAAAACTTAAAGCGCGTCGCCTGAATCCGGTTCAGCGCGACGCGCTTTTAGGCAAATCGTCCGGCAATTATCCGCTCCAGCGCGCGAATGCCTTGCGCCTCGCCGCCGGCCAGGCCGTAGGGGCGATCGGCAGGGTTCCAGGCGAAGATGTCGAAATGCGCCCAGCCGTGAGTCCTCTCGACGAAGCGCTTGAGGAAAAGTGCTGCGGTGATCGATCCGGCAAAACCGTCGGTGGTGACATTGTTGATGTCGGCAATTTTCGAAGAGAGCTTTGCATCGTAGGGACGCCACAGCGGCATGCGCCAGAGCGGATCCTCGACCGCAACGGACGCGGCGGCCAGATCGGCCGCCAGCGTCTCGTCGGCGGTGTAGAAAGGCGGCAAATCGGGTCCCAGCGCGACGCGGGCAGCACCGGTTAGCGTCGCCATGTCGATCAGCAAGCTGGGCTGCTCTTCATCGGCCAGCGCCAGCGCATCGGCCAGGATCAGCCTCCCTTCGGCGTCCGTGTTGCCGATCTCGACAGTGATGCCCTTGCGGCTGCGCAGCACGTCGCCGGGCCGGAAGGCATTGCCGGCGATCGAATTCTCGACGGCGGGAATCAGCACGCGCAGCCGGACATTCAGTTTCGCCGCCATGATCATGGAAGCGAGGCCCAGCACATTGGCGGCGCCGCCCATGTCCTTCTTCATCAAAAGCATGCCCGACGACGGCTTGATGTCGAGGCCGCCGGTGTCGAAGCAGACGCCCTTGCCGACCAGCGTCACCTTCGGCGCTTCGGTCGGTCCCCAGGTCATGTCGATCAGCCGCGGCGCGCCGGTAGAGGCACGGCCGACGGCGTGGATCATCGGGAAATTTCGCGCCAGAAGATCATCGCCGTGGATCACGGAGATATCGGCGGCATGGGCGGTCGCCAGCTTCCTGGCGGCTTCTTCCAGCTCGAGCGGGCCGAGGTCGCTGGTCGGCGTGTTGACGAGGTCGCGCGCCAGGAACACGCCATCGGCGACGCGGCTGACATGCGCACCGTCGGCGCCGTCCGGAAGCGCAAAGCGCAAGGCCTTGCCCGGTTTCTTGCCGTAGCGGGTGAAGACATAGCCGCCGAGGACCAGCGCCAGCGCAGCCGGACCGGGCTCCCGCAAGTCCGAAGCAAAATGCCAGTCGCCTTCCGGCAGCGCCCTGGCGAGCGCGCCGAGGGCGAGAGCGCTTTCGCCGTCGCCCGTGCCGAACAATGCGCCGCCAAGGCCTCCGCCCTCGCCCGGCAAGACCAGCGTGCGCCCGGCCTCGCCGGAAAACCCGTTGGCCCTTGCCCAGGCGATGGCGGGCGGCGGCAGCGCCGCGGCTTCAAGGGCGTCCTTTGCCACCAGATAGACAGGCAAGGAGGCGTCCGGCTTTTGCTCGACGAGTTCGACAGGCATGCGATGATCTCCGGCCGAACACGACGAGTCGGCTTCTTAACGGTCCGTTAGGGTTAACAGAATATTTCTGCGGGAGGGAAGACGGCCAGCCAATGGCCGCACAGGAATGGAGACCGGGCGCCGATGCCGATCAAAGCCTTGAACCTTACAGCCAAGCGTCTGATCACCACGGCCTTCATGGCGGCGCTGGCAGCCAGCGTGGCCGGTTGCGGCAGCACCAGCAGGATGACCACCGGCTCCATCTCACGCGCCGACAGCAGGCCATTGGAAACGATGTCGGCCGGCGAACTGCACGTCGCCACGTCCAGGCTCGGCGAATCCTACGCCCGCAATCCGAACGACAAGCGCATGGCGATGAATTTCGCGGCGGCCCTGCAGATGGACGGCGATGCCGACCAGTCGCTGGCCGTGATGCGCAAGCTGGCGATCGCCTACCCCAAGGATCGCGAGGTGCTTGCCGCCTATGGCAAGGCACTCGCCGCCAATGGGCAGTTCGAGCCGGCGCTCGACGCCGTGCGCCGCGCCCAGACGCCCGAATATCCGGACTGGAAGCTGGTCTCGGCGGAAGCCGCCATTCTCGACCAGATGGGCCAGAAAGACGAAGCGCGGCAGAACTACAGGAAGGCACTGGAACTCAAGCCGAACGAGCCTTCGGTGCTGTCCAATCTCGGCATGTCCTATGTTCTCGAAGGCGACCTGCGCACCGCCGAGACCTATATGCGTTCGGCCGCGCAACAGCCCGGCGCCGACAGCCGGGTGCGACAGAACCTCGCGCTTGTGGTGGGCCTGCAGGGCCGCTTCGACGAGGCCGAGAAGATCGCCTCGCAGGAGCTTTCGCCAGAGCAGGCGCAGGCCAACGTCGCCTATCTGCGCCAGATGCTTGCCCAGCAGAACGCCTGGAGCCAGCTGAAGGATCAGGACAAGAACAAGGCGAAAGTCGCCACGAACTGACCGCGGACAGCGCTGTCAGGTGCCGATCACTGCTGAAATAAAAGCCGCGCGGACCACGCGCGGCTTTTTGATTGATGTGAACGGGTTCGCCTACTGGCTCGAGGAACTGTGCTGGTCGCCGAAGACGCCACGCTGGCTGACCTGGATGCCGGCCGGGCCCAGAATGATGGCGAATAGGACCGGCAGGAAGAACAGGATCATCGGCACGGTGAGCTTGGGCGGAAGTGCCGCGGCCTTCTTCTCGGCCGCATTCATGCGCATGTCGCGGCTTTCCGAGGCGAGCACGCGCAGCGCGTGCGCCACCGGCGTGCCGTAGCGTTCGGCCTGGACCAGGGCCTGTGACACCGACTTCACCGATTCCAGGCCGGTGCGGCTTGCCAGGTTCTCATAGGCGATCTTGCGATCCTGCAGATAGGACAGCTCGGCATTGGTGAGCACGAATTCTTCGGCAAGCGCCACCGACTGCGTGCCGATTTCGTCGGCAACCCTGCGCAAGGCCGCTTCCACCGACATGCCGGATTCGACGCAGATCAGCATCAGGTCGAGCGCGTCAGGCCACGCCAGCTGGATCGACTGCTTGCGCTTGGTCGCGCGGTTGTTGACATAGAGGATAGGCGCGTAGAAGCCGCCATAAGCGACGACGACACAGACGAACAGCTTGATGAAAGCCGGCTGCAGCGGCAGGCCGCCGAGCACGAACAGGTAGATCGCCGCCAGGGCAAAGCCGACGAATGGCAGAACGAGGCGGAAGAAGAGGAAACGCGTCATCGGGTTCTGGCCGCGAAAGCCCGCGACCTTGAGCTTCTGGATCGTGTTTTCATCGGCAAGCGCGCGCCTGAGATCCAGGCGGTCGACGATGTTGCGCATCCCGATGGACTGTTCCTCGCGCAGACCACCCTTGCGGCGGCGGTCGGCTTCGTTGGCAAGACGCTGGCGCTGCTTGGCGCGCAGTTCGTCGCGTTCGAGCGCCACGGTTTTCATGCGCGACTTGAGCGAAGTGCCGCCGAGCGCGGGCATGAGGGTGAAGACGGTCGCAAACACGGCGATGCCGACCAGCAGCGCGATCAGGAAGGAAGGATCGGTGAGTGTTTTGACGACCTGCTCTGTCACTGGATCCGCGCCCCTACACTTCGAAGTTCATCATCTTGCGCATCACCAGGATGCCGATCGACATCCAGACACCAGAACAGCCGAGGATCAGGTTACCGACGTTGGTGGTGAACAGCGGCATGATATAGGTCGGGCTCGTCAGATAGACGAGGACGGCGACGACGAAAGGCAAGGCGCCGATGATGACGGCGGATGCCTTGGCTTCCATCGACAGCGCCTGGACCTTGGCCTTCATCTTCTTGCGGTCGCGCAGCACGCGCGACAGGTTGCCCAGCGCCTCGGACAGGTTGCCGCCGGCCTGTGACTGGATCTGGATGACGATGCCGAAGAAGCCGGCCTCGCTGCACGGCATGGTCTCGGACATGCGCATGGCGGCGTCGGGCACCGACATGCCCAGCTGCTGGGAATCGACGATGCGGCGGAACTCGGACCGGACCGGTTCTGGCGACTCGTTGGCGATCAGGCGGATCGCGTCGTTGAGCGGCAGACCGGACTTGACCGCGCGTACGATGATGTCGAGCGCGTTGGGGAACTCTTCCAGGAAGGCTTTGACGCGACGCGTGCGGCGAAACGTGACGAACCAGCGCGGCAGGCCGAGGCCCCCCACCAGCAGGGCGCCGGGCAGAGCCCACAGAGGCGCGCCGAGGAAGAAGAGAAGGGCCGTCAGGACGATGCTGCAGACGGCGGAGTAGATGTAGAAACGCTCGATCGAAACCTGCATGCCGGCCTGGCGGATCTGGACCCTCAGCGGCGGTTTCTTGACGTTGCGATCATTGGCCTTCTGCTTCTCGTCGAGCTGCTTGAGCGAGTCCTGAAGACTTTTGCGCCGCTTGACCGCTTCCGAGGCGCGGTCGCGCGTGGCTTTCACCACGGACCGGTCGGTTTCGGCTGTCTTGATGGTCTGAAGCCGCTTGCCGGCCTGCTTCTCGTTGTCGATGCGCGTGAACAGGAAAGCATAGGCTATCGCGCCTGCGCTGAAGCCAGCAAGCACGATGAAAGCCAGTACGGTGGTGTCAATTCCGAACATCGACCGGTATCCCTGAGCGGTTCATCGTTTCACGGAAACGACGAACCGCTCTATCTCTTTGATTTCACGCAATTCCGGGCGGAAAGTTACGGCGAAGTCGCCGAGCCCGACCGTTTCACACTTTTCCCGGAATTGCTCTTGACCTCCAGCTGCATCAATCAGCGCGTTTCTCCATCGCCTCGAGCGCATTGGCGAGACGTTGTTCCTCGGCATAATAGCGGGCGCGGTCCCAGAAGTGAGGGCGGCCGATGCCCGTCGACACATGCTCGCCGACCAGCCGGCCGCTCGAGTCCTCGCCCTTGATGTTGTAGAGGACAAGATCCTGGGTGATGATGACGTCGCCTTCCATGCCGACCACCTCGGTGATGTGGGTGATGCGGCGCGAGCCGTCGCGCAGGCGGGCCGCCTGGATGATAACATCGATCGAGCCGACCACGATCTCGCGCACAGTGCGCTGCGGCAGCGAATAGCCGCCCATGGCGATCATCGATTCGATACGGTTGAGGCATTCGCGCGGGCTGTTCGAGTGGATCGTTCCCATCGAGCCGTCGTGACCGGTGTTCATCGCCTGCAGCAGGTCGAACACTTCCGGTCCGCGCACCTCGCCCACGATGATCCGCTCCGGACGCATGCGCAGGCAGTTCTTGACCAGGTCGCGCATGGTCACCTCGCCCTCGCCCTCGAGATTGGGCGGCCGGGTTTCGAGACGGACCACATGCGGCTGCTGCAGCTGCAGTTCCGCCGAATCCTCGCAGGTGATGACGCGCTCCTCGCGGTCGATATAGTTGGTCAGGCAGTTGAGCAGCGTCGTCTTGCCGGAGCCGGTACCGCCTGAGATGACGACATTGCAGCGGACGCGGCCTATGATCTTGAGGATTTCCGCGCCTTGCGGCGAGATGGCGCCGAACTTGACCAGCTGGTCCAGCGTCAACTTGTCCTTCTTGAACTTGCGGATGGTGAGCGCGGTGCCGTCGATCGAGAGCGGCGGCGCGATGACGTTGACGCGCGAGCCGTCGGGAAGACGCGCGTCGCAGATCGGGCTCGATTCATCGACGCGGCGGCCGACCTGGCTGACGATGCGCTGGCAGATATTGAGCAGCTGCTGATTGTCGCGGAAGCGGACGCCGGTCTGTTCGACCCTTCCGTTGACTTCGATGTAGACGTTCTTGGAGCCGTTGACCATGATGTCGGCTATGTCGTCGCGGGCAAGCAACGGCTCGAGCGGTCCATAGCCCAGAACGTCATTGCAGATGTCTTCGAGCAGCTCTTCCTGCTCGGAGATCGACATTGCGAAGTTCTTGATCGCGATGATGTCGTTGACGATGTCGCGGATTTCCTCGCGCGCGCTCTCGGGATCGAGCTTGGCAAGCTGCGACAGGTCGATCGTATCGATGAGCGCGGAAAAAACCTGGCTCTTGGTGTCGTAGTAGAGTTCGCTGCGCTCGCGCTGGACCTTTTTCGGCGGCTCTGACGCCATCGGCGGCGCCTCGACTGGACGGCGAGCCGGCGGCGCGGCCGGCGCGCTGGACGTCGGCGCGGCCGGCCGCTCGGCCGTCATCGTTCCCGTTGAAGCGGCAGCGGCGGGAGCAGATGCCGGCGGACGGAATTCGGGCGTTGCCCGGTTGCCGTCGTCCTTGCCTCTTTTACCAAACATGATCGACTACCCGATGCCGCTCAATCAGCGTCACTTCTTGTTGCGCGAGAGCTTGCCGAGGATGGAGCCCAGGCCTGCCTTCTTCTTTGCCTTGATTTCGCTGCGTCCGGTCAGGACATGCGCTATCTCATTGATGGTGGTGACGACCGGGCTCTTGGCGTCCATCTCGCTGAGCATGCGGCCGTTGTTGGAGGCATTGCCGAACAGCAACGGTTCGAAGTTGATCACGGCCATGGGGGTAATGCCGAGCGGTTCGGCGAAATCGGAAGCCGCGATCTCGGGCCGTTTCGGCACACCTGCCTGGTTGATGATCAGCTTCGGCGGCGGATCGTTCGGACGCAGCCGCTTCAGCATATCCACCATGTTCTTGGTGTTGCGAAGATTTGCGAGCTCGGGCGTGGCGGTGATGACGATCTCGTCGGCCTTGATCAGCGTGCTCTTCGTCCACCCGCTCCAGACGTGCGGGATATCGAGCACAAGCAGAGGCGCGCTGCGCTGCGCCGTCTCGATGATCTGCGAGAACGCCTCGGCGTCGAAATCATAGACGCGCTCCAGCGTGGAGGGAGCAGCAAGCAGCGACAGATGCTCGGCGCATTGCGCGAGCAAGCGGTCGAGATAGACCTCATCGACCCGCTCAGGCGAAAACACGGCCTCGGCGATGCCTTGCGCCGGGTCCTGATCGAAATTGATGTTGGCGGTGCCGAAGGCGAGATCGAGATCGGCGATGACGACTTCGGATTTGAACAGTGACGACATCGCCCAGGCGACATTGTGAGCGATTGTCGATGAACCGACGCCGCCCTTGGCTCCGATGAAAGCGATCGAGCGGCCGATCGGCTCCGATTCAGGATCGACGAAGATCGACGACACGACGCTGACGATGTCGGTCATCGAGACCGGCGCGATGACATATTCGGAAATGCCCGAACGGATAAGCTCACGGTAGAGCCCGACATCGTTGTAGTGGCCGATGACCACGACCTTGGAGGACGGATCGCAGTATTCCGAGAGCTGGCCGAGTTGTTCGAGCAGCTGCTGCGGCTCGCTGCGCGATTCCAGCAGGATCAGGTTCGGTGTCGGCGCGGACTGGTAGAACTCGATCGCGGTCGGGATGCCGCCCATGTGGACCTTGAGATGGGCCTTGGCCATGCGGCGGTCTTCGCCCGCGCGCTCCACGGGGTTGGCGACGCCTTCGGTCTCGCAGAAGGCCTGGATCGAAATGCGCGGCACCGGACGCAGCGCCTGCATGGCGGCGATGTCCTGCTGCGAAAGGTCGCCGGCTTCCGCGGGCGTTTCGTAGGCAAGATTGCTCATCGTTGTTTGCCCCAAGACTTCGAATTCATGATCAGTAATCGACCTCCTGATTAACAGGAGGAATCGCCAATGGAACTTTCCGATAATCGTCGATGATCCGGCCACGCCGCTCGGCGTCGATCTCGGACTGTTTGCGCGGTCCGAGCAGATCGTTGGGATTGGCTATCTGGGCCGCGAGGTTGTTCTGATAGGAGCAGCCGAAATCGGCATAATGCTTGTTTTCCGACGTCTCCGTCAGGTCATCGGGCCAACGCCCGCATTTGTCGGTCTGTGCCCTCACGGCGACGAAGGCCACGCGCACAGGCGCAGAGGCTTCGGGAACGGCAGACTCATAGGATGTCATGACGATCCGGTCGCGCTTCACACCGGCTGCCATGGCAACCCGGGCAAAATCGCGGCCTGCCGCCCGGGCAGCAATTTCGTTGGCGGAGCCGGCCGGCATCGCGATCGTCAGCGTCGGCGCGGCGCTCCTGTCGTAACCGCCGAGAAAGCCGAGCAGCGTGTCGCGCTGGGCACCTGTCATGCCGCGATCGCCGGCGCCGACCGGCAGGTCGATCTTCTGGTTCTTCTCGGCAATGACGATCGGATGGGTCGTGCGGTAATCGTCCGGGACTGACCCGACCGTGATGCTGTCGCGATTGGCGCAGCCAGTGAGCGAGGCCGCGAGCACCACCGCAAGTGCCGGGACCACCGACCGGCGGATCCTTGCGATACCGGATGCTGTCCGGGCCGTCATGACTTTCGATGCTGACTTGGACATATCCGCATTCCCACTCATTTGTAGATGAAGCCGACGACGCCGTGATAGCGGCCCGGCGGCCTGTCGGTCTGCATGGTGCCGTAGACGCGGTTGACGCGGCCGAGGAACATGCCGGCGCCGTCGCTCGGCGGATTGAAATTGTCATCCGGCTTGGCGAGATCGTTGCGCGCCACCGCTTTCACCAGATAGGGCGTGATGATGACAACGAGCTCGCTTTCGTTGCGCACGAAGTCCCGGCTGCGGAACAACGCACCAAGCACCGGAATCTTGGTCAGTCCGGGCAGTCCGTTCACGGCCTGCCTGACATCATCGCGGACGAGACCGGCGATCATCATCGAACCGCCAGAGGGCAGTTCGACCGTAGTGTCCGCCAGCCGCTTGCGAAGCGAAAGCACGTTGATGCCCTGGCGGCTGATACCACCTGACAGGGAGACCGATCCTTCTGTCGTTGGCTCGGAAACCGCGGTCCTGACCTTCAGACTGATGCGTCCGGGAGACAGAACGACCGGCTGGAACTCCAGGCCGATACCGTACTCGATCTGCTTGACGGTGTAGGTGACGCCGTTGGCGCCGCCTGCCGCCTGGTTCTGCACCATGTTGTATTCGCCACCGACCTTGAACGTCGCCTTCTCTCCCGAAACGGCCGTAAGCGTCGGTTCGGCCAACGTCTTCATAACGCCAGCCTGCTCCATGGCGTTGATGTAGGCTCGCAGCGGTGGGTTTGCTCCCGGCCCACTGGCAAAATTGAACCCGGAAGCCGATAACGATTTGCCGAGGCCCGCAAAGTTGTCGCTGATTGCGCCGTAGCTGATGCCGTTGCTGCCGCCGTTGCCAACCATGTTGACGCCGAGCTGCTTCATCACCGAGCGGCTGACTTCCGCCACCGTCACCTTCAGCGTCACCTGGTCGTCGCCGATGATCTGCAGCAGGTTGACGATCTTGGAGACCCGGCGCTCCTGGTCGGGATTGTTGATATCGACGCCGCCATTGACCGAGCCACCGGCGGCAGTCTGCGAATATTGACCCGTCGTCGCTTCGCCGCCTGACACGAAGATGGTGGCGAGGTCGACGGCGCGCTTGGCGTCGAGCGGCGTGTCGACGGTGCCGGTCAGGACGACGTTGTCATTGAGAAGCTCGACCTTGATCTGCGAGGACGGGATGAAGCGCTTCAGATAGTCCTCCAGCCCGGCGACGTCGCGTTCGACGGCCAGATCCAGGCTGACGATCTGCTCGCCATTGGGGCCGAAAACGAAGATGTTGGTTTCGCCGACCGCCTTGCCGAACAGGTAGATGCGCCGCGCCGTGCGGGTCACGGCATCGGCAACCGCCGGATTGGCGACAAGGATATCATAGGCGTCGCTTGGCAGGTCGATGACCACCGATTTGTTGAGGCCGAGCTTGACGCGCTGCGTGGCGACGGAAGCCGATACGCCGGCACTCGCGGCCTTGGCTTCAGCCAGGCCCAGGGCGTCGGTGCCGAGCAGGAACAGGCCGATCGCCGCGGCCGCCAGGAAGGGCAGCAGTTTACCGTCTCGCCTCATTTCCTCGCTCCTACCTCGGAAACCTCACCCGACTTGATCAGCCGCACCGTTCCGCGTCGACCATTGCCGTTGACAAGGTAGTCGGCTTCGCCCGTATTCTTCTCATGGATGTCGGTGATCGGACGCAGCGCCAGGGTCAGGCGGTCCGCCATCTGCTGCGCCACGGTGATGATCTCGGCCTGCTGCGGCGTCAGCTCCAGCGTCGCGGTCTGGCCGACCCTGGTCTTCTTGCCTTCCTCGTCTTCCTGGATGGTCTGGTCGATGGCCAGCACGCGGATGTTCTTGAGGATCGTCTCGGTGTTGAAGCCGCTGCCGCCATTGCCGGTGTCGGCGCGGCGGGTCATGATGACATCGACGAAGTCGTTGGGCAGGATGAAGCCGCCGGCGGAGGTATCGGCCGATATCGCGGTGGCGACAGCGCGCATCCCGGAAGGCAGGATCGACGACATGAAGCTCTGCCCCTCGCCGACCAGCTTGGAGCGTCGCAGCGGCTCGCCCGTATACATGGCGACGCGCGCGACCGAGCCCTTGAGCTTTTCGATCGCATCAGGTTCGGCGGCGCGGGTGATGAAATTGGCGTTGATGCCGTCGGCCGGCCATTCTTCCCAACTGATGTTGTTGGCGAGCTGGCTGCCCATCGGCACGTCGCCGGAAAGCACCAGCACATCCTGCAATGCAATCGCCGGCTGCTTGGGCCCATCGACAATGACCTGAGGCGCAGGCGCCACGACCATGTTCTTCGCGACATAGCCTGCGCCACCTGCCGCCACCGCGGCCACGCCCAGAATGATCAATCGGGATGCTGGCATTCGTCCGAAACCCTCGCCTCGTGGCAACCACCCTCGCCAGGCCGGACTTTGCAACCGCAATCGTCAAAACAAGGTTAATGCAATGCTTACGATCGTGATTAATTTAAGGCTTACTCAAATTGGAACGAACCGCTTGCCGTTAACGAAAAAGGCGGCCTTGCCGCCTCGATAACCCAGTTTTCGTCGACAGGGCGAACTAAAGCGCGTCGCGCTGAATCGGATTCAGGCGACGCGCTTTAAGTCTTTCTTTTTGATGCATGTCGTTGTCCCAGAACCGCTGCACGCTTCTGGGCGATATGTATCAGGCAGTGAGCCTCTCCAGCGCCCAGACCATTAGCGGGGAATCCGGAAAGGTGATGAGCCCGCCGAGCCCCAGCGCGACACCATAAGGAACACCTACCCGTTCGTCGGCGAAATGGCGCAGGAAGCGGTTGTGGCCGGTGTAGGCCGCAAGCGGCGATTTTCGGTAGACCAGAATGGCGATCGTCAGCACGCCGCCGATCAGTGTCGAAGTCACCAGATAGCCGACGAGATTGATGTTGAGTCCCATCCAGACGGCCGTCGCCGCCAGAAGCTTGGCATCACCCCCGCCCATGCCGCCGAGCGCGAACAGGCCGAACGTCACCGCCAGCACCAAGGCGCCTGCCGCGAAGTGCCAGCCATAGGTGGCCCAGTCCATTCCGGTCAACGGAGCGATCAGGGCGAATGTCGCCAGAAGCAGCACCGGCACCCGGTTGGCGATCGTCATCGACAGCGTGTCCGAGATCGCCGCGAACAGCATGCAGAAAGGAAAGACGACGAAGATCATGGCTTCAAGCATCGACGCGGCACCCGTGGAAAACGCTCGGCCTGCACCCTAGGCATATCCGATTAACGATTGATGAGACGGGGCTCTTAAAGCGCGCCGCGACGAAACGAATTCGGGCGACGCGTTTTAAGTCTGTGTTTGATGCAAGTCGTTCTCCCAAAACCGCTGCGCACTTTTGGGCGACATGCATTGGTGGCCCGCATCATACAAGAAGGGCCGCCCTTTGGCGGCCCTCTTTGCTAGACAAGGACGTTTCCGTTTATCACGGAGCCGTGCCGGTGTTGACGGCGCCTGCGATGGCGACGAACTTGGCATTCAGGGCGCCGCCGAGCTGGCTGGCGCCGACCATGATGGCGAGCGCGATGAGAGCAGCGATCAGACCGTATTCGATAGCGGTCGCGCCGGATTCGTCCTTCACAAAACGTGCAATGAGATTAGACATTCGAGAGCTCCTACTCCACGTGTTACAGCACTTCCGTCAACTTCTCTTCACGGTTGATCGGATGCTGCAAATCTAGGGAGAAGCCCTTTCAATCGGCTTAATAAACAGCCTTACCGATTCCTTTCCGATGGCGAACGCGTTGCGTGGTTAACCGTGACCTAAACACTGTCAGGCAGCATGGGATCCCGGAAAACAGCGGAAACCGGCGGCTCCTGCAATATTGCTAAAACAGCGAGCACCATTGATGCGTAAGGCATGGGAAGCCGATCCTCCATCGTGGCCAGGCACGGTTTAACCGTTGGTTCACCAATCTCGTTCATGTTCCGTTGAAGAATCTGCCCGCCGGGAGCGCTTCAATGACCTTGTCCAGATCGCTGTTTCCAGTCGCCGCGCTGCTGGCAACTGCCGCCTTGGTCATGCCGGCCATGGCCGGCGCGGGGATAGAAGTCACCATGAACCAGGCAAAGATCGTCAAATTGTCACGCGCGGCCGACACGGTCGTCGTCGGCAATCCGCTGATCGCCGACGCCTCCGTGCAGGACGCCTCGACCATCGTTCTCACCGGCAAGGGTTTTGGCGTCACCAATATGGTCGTGCTCGACTCCGACGGCAGCCCGATCATCGACGAACAGGTGACCGTCGTGCGACAGGCGGCCTCCTCGGTACGCATCTACAGGCGCGCCGAAGTCCAGACCATGTCCTGCACGCCCTATTGCGAGAGTGCGTTCAAGAGCGAGGCCGAGAAGACTTCCGAATCCGAAATGAGCGCCGGGCACTGAGCCCTGCGAGAAGTGAATCCACGGGCATTAAAGACCGCTTAAGGCTTGCCCGACGAATTTATCGATCATCCAAACCGGCCCTCAATGGGTTTTCGCTAACCTTGCCGCCGGTACCGATATGGGATCGGCAGGAAACGCAAAATGAGCAAGGATGCCACATCCGGCGACGGCATGGACAGCAAGGCGCGCGCCAAATCCGGCCCCGGCTTCTTCAGCGACAGACGCGGCAGCACGGCGATGGAATTCGCGATGCTGGCCATCCCGTTCGCGCTTCTCGTCTTCGCCATCCTCGAGAGCTGCATTTCGTTCGCCGGCCAGGAGGTGATGGCCAACATCACCGACGACGTCGCCCGCCAGCTGCGCACCGGACAGCTTCAGAAATCGAACGTCACCGAATCCTCGATCAAGCAGCTGATCTGCGGCAGGCTGGAGATCATGGTGGCCAAGGACTGCCCGGGATTGCTGGTCGATCTGCGCGAATATCCGAGCTTCGCCGACGCCGCCACGGCGGGCTTCAAGATCGTGGATGGAGATATCGTGCTGACGCAAGGCACGGGCTCGACGACCCCTACCGTCTCTCCGGGGTTGGCGGAGTCCATCAACATGCTGCGGGTGTTCTACAAATGGCCGGTGATGACCGATTTCCTGGCCAAGTCGATGGCCAATCTGAAGGACGGCAAAACGCTGCATTTCGCATCGGTGACCTGGCAGAACGAACCATTCGACGACAATTGAGGCTGCTCGACGGCTAAGCCGCGGCGTGGAGGATAGTATGCATAGTGCGGGGGCACTCCGGGGGATTTCGGCGAAGGTGGAGCGGTTTTGCCGCGACCGCCGCGGCGTCGCGGCGATCGAGTTCGCGTTCATCGTGCCGGTGCTGCTCATCATGTATTTCATCACGATGGAGGCCTCGCAGGCCATCGAGACCAGCAAGAAGGTCAGCCGCATCGGCAGCATGGTGGCTGATCTCGTCACACAGCAGCCGGCCGTCGTGAAGGCCGACCTCGATGCGATGATGCGAATCGGCACGTCGACGCTGCAGCCTTACAACCGTTCACTACCGACGATCATCATCACAGGCATACAGATCACGGACGAGGCGACGCCGAGAGTGCAGGTTGCGTGGTCGCGCAAGCTTGTGGGCAGCACCTATAGCGTCGACGCGGCAAAGGACACCATCACCACGGTTCCCTCGACGCTGAACATCCGCAACACTTTCCTGGTGCGGGTGGAAAGCGATCTCGGCTACAAACCGATCATCATCTGGTCAGCCAGCAATTCGCAGACGCTCGGGCTGACCTCGGCCTTCAACAACATATCGATGAGCGAAACCTATTACCTGCGGCCTCGCCGGAGTCCGACGATCCCTTGCAGCGACTGCTGATTGGCTATTCTTTTCCGGCCGCTTCCCGCCGCACGATCGCCAGAGCCATCGCGTAGTCCTTCTGCACGGCCGGCGCAAAGCCGCCGGGATGCGCCCCCTCCAGCAGATCGTACACATCGGGCGTCTGGGACCTGAGATTGGTCAGGAAGACCGTCAGCCGGCGCTTTGCCTCGGGATCGAGATCGCTGCGGACGGCATGAGGGCCGTAGCGCAAGAGGCCCGAAGTCCATAGCACCCGAAGCGACGCCCAGGGGATGCCCGCAGCCTCCAGCCGCGCGACGGTGCCTTTGGAACGGGTGGGCCGGCCCTCGGCATCGGCCGGTTCCCAGCCGAACAGCGCGTCCGCTTCGCCGCCGGCCAGCATCGTTTCGGCCGCAGTGGCCGAAGCGGCGCGTGCCAGGAAGGGCGAATCCTGCGCGATCTTGACGCCTTCGGCGGAAAGAGCCGCCAGCGGCAGCAGCGCGCCGGCGACATTTTCGGCCGGCGCAATCGCGATCCGATGCGAGGCCATGGCGGCAAGATCCGGAAGCCTGCCGTCGCGCGTCACGAGGACCGAGCGGATGCCGACGGCGCCGTCGGCATCGACCGGCGCCACCAGCGGTTCCACACAGCCGCAGCGCTCCGAGGCCGTAGCATAGGCAAGAGCCGAATAGGCCCCGTATTGCACGCGCCCGCTCGCCTGCGCCTCGATCAACGCCGCATAGTCACGCGCAACGACGAACTCGACCTTCATGCCGAGCGCATTGGCATAGGCGTCCGTCAGGCGCGCAAGCCCGGGGATGGTGTTGCCGCCGCCCCGCTCGGCAACGATGCCGATGCGGAACGTGCCGATGTCGTCACGCCAGTCGGCGCGTGCCGGCCAGGAGGCTGCGCCGAACGCCGCGAGAGCGGCCGCGCACACCTTCACGGCCTGTCTTGCCGCGGTTTCGCCGCGCGTCGCCATGCTTGCTTTGCTCCCGCCGCGTCTGCGCCTCGTCGCAACTATGGCGCGAACCCGTTGCGGTTTGGTTTCCGATTTGCCAACACCGACGGGGAACCTTATGTCTGGCAACCAGGACTGACAACAAAGATACCAATGGCGCGCGCTTTCCTGTTCGTTCTCGATTCTTTCGGCATCGGCGGCGCGGCCGACGCCGAACGCTACGGCGATGCCGGCGCCGACACGTTCGGACATATCTTCAAGGCCTGCGACGAAGGTCGCGCCGATCGGGAAGGTCTGCGCAAGGGGCCGCTCGCCGTGCCCAACATGATGTCGCTCGGGCTCGGCAGGGCGGCGCAAACCGCAACGGGACTGATACCAGGCGTCGACGCGCCGCTAAGTGCCTCGGCCTTCCATGGCGCCGCCCAGGAAGTGTCGAGCGGCAAGGACACGCCTTCGGGCCATTGGGAGATTGCCGGCCTGCCCGTGCGCTTCGACTGGGGTTATTTTCCCGACACCATGCCGGCCTTCCCGGCCGAGCTCACCGAGGCGATCATCCGCGAAGGCAAGGTGCCGGGAATCCTCGGCAACTGCCATGCGCCGGGGACCGAGATCATCGAGCGGCTCGGCGAAGAGCACATCCGTACGGCCAAGCCGATCTGCTACACATCGGTCGATTCCGTGCTGCAGATCGCCGCGCATGAGACGCATTTCGGCCTGGAGCGACTCTATGAGCTCTGCCTTACCGTGCGCCGCCTGGTCGACCCGCTGAAGATCGGGCGGGTGATCGCGCGTCCCTTCGTGGGCGAAACACCAGCCACGTTCCAGCGCACCCACAACCGCCGCGACTATGCGGTGCCGCCGCCAGAGGAGACCTTGCTCGACCGGCTGACCGGCCGCGGCAGCAAGGTGATCGCCGTCGGCAAGATCGGCGACATCTTCGCCCATCGCGGCATCTTTGAAGTGCGCAAGGCCGGCGGCAACATGGCGATGTTCGACAAGGCGCTCGGCGCCATGGACGACGCCGGCGAAGGCGACCTGGTCTTCGCCAATTTCGTCGATTTCGACACCGATTTCGGTCACCGGCGCGATGTCGCCGGCTATGCTGCCGCGCTTGAAGCCTTCGACCGCAGACTGCCTGAGGCGCTGTCGCGCATCAGGCCGGGTGACCTTCTCATCCTCACCGCCGACCATGGCAATGACCCGACCTGGCGCGGCACCGACCATACACGCGAGCGCGTTCCGGTGATCGGCATCGGGCCGGGGCTGAAGGGCGGTGACATCGGGCTGAGGCCAACCTTCGCCGATATCGGCGAAACGGTCGCGGATCACCTTGGCCTGGCAGCCGGCCGCCACGGAACATCATTCCTCGCAACGATAGGCGGCCATGCCTGAGCTGCCTGAAGTCGAAACCGTCCGGCGCGGACTGCAGCCGGTGCTGGAAGGGGCGCGACTCGTCAAGGTCGAGGCGCGCAGGCCCGACCTTCGCTTTCCTTTCCCCGAACGATTTTCGGAGCGGCTTACCGGCAGGACCGTGGCGGCGCTTGGCCGGCGCGCCAAATATCTGACGATGCATATCGAAAACGGTCCCGTGCTGATCTGTCATCTCGGCATGTCGGGATCGTTCCGGGTCGAAGCCGCCGGGACCAGCGACATCCCCGGCACCTTCCATCACGAGCGCTCGAAAAGCGCGGCACACGACCACGTCGTGTTCGACGTCGTCTCGCCAAAGGGCGAGCGCTCGCGCGTCATCTTCAACGACCCGCGCCGCTTCGGCTTCATGCTGTTTGCCGAAGGCGCGCCGGACACGCATCCGATGCTGGCCGGACTGGGCGTGGAGCCGACCGGCAACGCGCTTGACGGCGCGCTGCTCGCGTCGCTGCTCGAGGGCAGCAGATCGCCGCTCAAGGCAGCCCTGCTCGATCAGCGGCTGATTGCCGGGCTCGGCAATATATATGTGGCGGAGGCCTTGTGGCGCGCCGGCCTCTCGCCGCTGCGCGAAGCCGGCACCATTGCCGGGTCGGCCAAGAAGGCGAAAGAGCAAAGCGAGCGCCTGGCGCAGGCGATCCGCTCGGTCATCGCCGACGCTATCGCCGCCGGAGGCTCCTCGCTTCGCGACTATATCCAGGCCGACGGATCGCTTGGCTATTTCCAGCATTCCTTCGCAGTCTACGATCGCGAAGGCGAGCCGTGCCCGAAGCCGGGCTGCCGCGGCCACATCGAGCGCATCGTGCAAAGCGGCCGCTCGACCTTCTATTGCCGGACCTGTCAGCGGTAAGCTAGGAACGGTATCGATCGTCCCACTGCCGCGGAGGAAGCGAAACCATGGCTTATGAAACGATTATCGTCGAGACGCGCGGCAAGGTCGGGCTGATCACGCTGAACCGGCCCAAGGCGCTCAATGCGCTGAATTCGCAAGTCCTCGCCGAGGTGGTGGCGGCGGCGAGCGCGTTCAACGCCGATGCCGGGATCGGCGCCTTGGTGCTTACCGGCTCGGAAAAGGCCTTTGCCGCCGGCGCCGACATCAAGGAAATGCAGGCGATGTCCTTCGCCGACGCCTACACGCAAGACTTCTTCGTCGGCTGGGAGGAATTAACACGCACGCGCAAGCCCATCATCGCGGCGGTCGCGGGCTATGCGCTTGGCGGCGGCTGCGAGCTGGCCATGATGTGCGACTTCATCATCGCCGGCGACAACGCCAAGTTCGGCCAGCCCGAAATCACGCTCGGGGTCATGCCCGGCATGGGCGGATCGCAGCGATTGACCCGCTTCGTCGGCAAGTCCAAGGCCATGGACATGTGCCTGACCGGGCGCATGATGGATGCGGCCGAGGCCGAGCGCTGCGGACTGGTATCGCGGGTGGTCCCGGTCGCAGAGCTGCTCGAGGAAACGCTGAAGGCGGCGGTGAAGATCGCCGAGTTCTCACTGCCGTCGGTCATGATGACCAAGGAAGCCGTCAACCGCGCCTACGAGACGACGCTGACCGAGGGGCTGCGCTTCGAACGCCGCCTGTTCCATTCGCTGTTTGCGCTCGACGACCAGAAGGAAGGCATGGCCGCCTTCGTCGAGAAACGGAAGCCGAATTTCACCAATCGCTAGGGCATGCTGCCCAGTTCTGAGAGCGGGTCGTGACGTGACGCGCTTCCAGTCTCCAAAAAGACCGCCAAGTGGCGTTGACGCGCCGGAAAAGCTGAACTATAAGCCGCACCAACCGAGGCGGCCCTGTGGCTGCCCGTTTGTTTTTTGCGCCCTGCGGCACCCCGCTGGCGCCCACCAGATCAGAAGAGAGGCATCATGGCCAATACGTCTTCGGCCAAAAAGGCAACGCGCAAGATCGCCCGCCGCGCGGCGGTCAACAAGAACCGTCGCTCGCGTGTGCGCACCTATGTCCGCCAGGTCGAAGAGGCGCTGGCCGCCGGCGACAAGGCCGCGGCGGTGGCAGCCTTCAAGGTGGCAGAGCCGGAATTGATGCGCGCCGCCACCAAGGGCGTCGTCCACAAGAACACGGCTTCCCGCAAGGTTTCGCGGCTGGCCCAGCGGGTCAAGACGCTGTCGGCCTGACCGACTTAACCCTCTTCCATCGACGTTGAACCCGGCCGCACAGGCCGGGTTTTTTCGTTTGCCGGCAAGTACTTAAAAAAAATGCGCGAACAGCCCTCGGAATGGACTAGCAATGGCGTGAATGCTTTGCCGGCATATACAGTGCCGCCGATATTGACGGGACCGCTCCGCGGCAAGCTGCCAAATTTCACCTGTCAAAAAATCTGCTGTTTTTTCAGTGACTTACAGCCGGTCATCCACAGCTTGTTCAACTCACGATCGAGCGGCGGGGGAGAAGTAGCTGTCAAGAGATTTATTTCAGATTATTTCGTTTCGGGCGGCCTTTTTCATATTCGCCGGAAAAGGGTTTGAATCACAATGGCTTTGTCAAAATGTGCCGTCGCGGCACCGGATTTCAAGCCCCGCCTGCTAACCAGATTCGTTAAAAAACCGTTAGACGTGGCCTTGCCCTATCCACAACGATTTCGGTAATGTCCATCCATCGAAGGGACGGGCTTTTGCCCCTGACCCAGCCTGAATCGGCCAGCACAAAATGGCAGAATTCATGACGTGGAGCAATTCCGCGTGTGGCTTGGTTTGTCTCTTCGGTGCGGGTTGGGGACTGGCGTAATTGTACATGGCGGTCGATGTCTCGCCGGCGTTTTTGCCGGAGGGTGAGGTATTGCCTTGTCGTTGTCGGAAAGCCGGCGTGCGGAGACGCCAGCCGGTCCCTTGCGCGTGTTGCAAACCATCATTGCCGGCGGCGGCAGTGGCGGCGCAGCGAAATGAGGTCGCCGGACCAAGGATGCAGGAGGCGCATCCCCGGCGGGAAAAGGGTACGACAAGACAAGGAACTTTGATCATGCAAAGCGGCATTGAGAGGGAGCTGGCGGGCGAGCTTCCACTTCCAGCAACTTTTGTCGGGGGGACCGACGTGGCGGCATCCAGCGACGCGGAACAGAAGTTCGAGCGGGTCAAGACCCAGCTGAAGGCGCGTCTCGGGGCCGAGGTCTATTCGAGCTGGTTTGGCCGTATGAAGGTCGCCGAGGCTTCCCGTGGCATTGTCCGCATTTCAGTGCCCACAGCCTTCCTGCGGTCCTGGATCAACGGCCATTATCTCGAGCTTATCGCGGAGCTGTGGCGGCATGAGGATCCCGACATTCTCAAGATCGAGATCGTCGTGCGCACCGCGACGCGCCAGGGGCGCAACCATGTCGAGCCGGAAATCGTGCCGGCGCGCAAGATGACCAAGCAGACGCATACCGCGCTCGCCAACGGCACCGCGGGCGCCGGGCGAGTGGAACAACGCGCACCCGCGCCCCGCCAGGGCGCACCCGTGGAACCGGAGTTCCGCCACAATGTGCTGGGGTCGCCGCTTGACCCGCGCTATACGTTCGCCTCCTTCATCGAGGGACCGTCGAACAGGGTGGCCTTCGCCGCGGCCAAGGCGGTGGCGGAATCGCAGTCGAGCGCGGTGCGTTTCAACCCGCTTTTCCTGCATGCCACCGTCGGGCTCGGCAAGACGCACCTCTTGCAGGCGATCGCGGCCGAATCGCTGCGGCACAATCCGAAGTCGCGCGTCGTCTATCTGACGGCGGAATATTTCATGTGGCGCTTCGCCACCGCGATCCGCGATAACAACGCGCTGACGCTGAAAGAACAGCTGCGCGACATCGATCTCCTGATCATCGACGACATGCAGTTCCTGCAGGGAAAATCGATCCAGCACGAGTTCTGCCACCTGATCAACATGCTGCTCGACAGCGCCAAGCAGGTGGTGGTCGCGGCCGACAGGCCGCCGTCGGAACTGGAATCGTTGGAGCCGCGCGTGCGTTCGCGCCTCAATGGCGGCGTGGCGCTGGAAATGTCGGCGCCCGATTTCGCCATGCGGCTTGGCATGCTCAAGCTGCGCCGTGCCACGGCCAAGACCGATGACACCTCGCTCGATATCTCCGACGAGATCCTGGAGCATGTCGCCCGTACGGTTACCGGCAGCGGGCGCGAGCTTGAAGGCGCCTTCAACCAGCTTCTGTTCCGCCAGTCCTTCGAGCCGCAGATCACGATCGACCGTATCGACGAGATCCTCGGCCACATCTACCGCTCGGGTGAGCCGAAGCGGGTGCGCATCGAGGATATCCAGCGCATCGTGGCGCGCCACTACAACGTGTCGAAGACGGAGCTGCTGTCCAACCGGCGCACGCGCACCATCGTCAAGCCGCGGCAGGTGGCGATGTATCTGTCGAAAGTGATGACGCCGCGCTCATTGCCGGAGATCGGGCGGCGTTTCGGCGGCCGCGACCACACGACCGTGCTCCATGCCGTGCGCAAGATCGAAGACCTTTCAGGCGGCGACAACACGCTGGCGCAGGAACTCGAACTGCTCAGAAGGCTGATCAACGACCAGGCCTGAGGCAGCGCAAAACGCTGAAGCGCGTCGTGTCGCACGGATTCGAGCGACGCGCTTTAAGTTCTTGTTTTCATGCATGTCGTCTTCCCAAAACCGCTGCGCATTTTTGGGCGACATGCATCGGTCGGCGTGCTTCGCCGGCTTTATCCCCAGAAAGCCCGCGCAACCGGCCGGAACCGGTGCCCCGGGCTTGCGTTCGCAGGCTTTTTACTGTCAGCTTACACAGATTCTGAAAGCCTTTCAGAGCTTTCGCGGGATGCCGCCCGCCGGTGACCCGTTCATTCATTGAAGCGAGCCTGTTTCGTCATGCGTGTTATCCTGGAACGGTCAAATCTCTTGAAGTCCCTCAACCACGTCCACCGCGTGGTCGAGCGGCGCAACACCATACCGATCCTGTCCAACGTGCTGCTCAGCGCCGAGGGCGCCAGCCTCGAGATGAAGGCTACAGACCTCGATCTCGAAGTGACGGAGGCGACGCCCGCCAAGGTCGAACGCGGCGGTGCGACGACGGTGCCGGCGCATCTGCTCTACGACATCGTGCGCAAGCTTTCCGACGGCGCCGAGGTGATGTTGAAGACGGACGAAGACGGCAACGCGATGACCGTTACCTCCGGCCGCTCGAGCTTCCGCCTGCAGTGCCTGCCGCAATCCGACTTCCCGGAGCTTTCGGCCGGTTCGTTCTCGCATATCTTCCGGTTGGAATCGGCGGCGCTCAAGGGACTTATCGACAAGACCCAATTCGCCATCTCCACCGAAGAGACGCGCTATTACCTCAACGGCATCTTCCTGCACACGCATGAGGTGGACGGCAAATTGAAGCTGCGCTCGGTGGCGACCGACGGACACCGCCTGGCGCGCGCCGAGATCGACGCGCCTGCCGGCTCGGAAGGCATGCCCGGCATCATCATTCCTCGCAAGACGGTGAGCGAGCTGCAGAAGCTGGTCGACGACCCCGACGTCGCGGTGACCACGGAACTGTCGGACACCAAGATCCGCCTCACCATCGGCAGCGTCGTTTTGACCTCGAAGCTGATCGACGGCACCTTCCCCGACTATCAGCGCGTCATTCCGACCGGCAACGACAAGAAGCTGATCATCGACCGTCAGACCTTCGCCGCCGCCGTCGACCGCGTGTCGACGATCTCGTCCGAACGCGGCCGCGCGGTGAAGCTCTCGATCAACGAAGGTCAGGTCACACTTGCCGTCAACAACCCGGATTCAGGCAGCGCCACCGAGGAGTTGGCGGCGGACTACTCATCCGATCCGATCGAGATCGGCTTCAACGCCAAATACCTGCTCGACGTCGCGGCCCAGCTCACCGGCACGGAAGCCAAGTTCATGCTGGCCGACGCCGGCTCGCCGACGCTGATCCACGACATGGCCGACGAGACAGCGCTCTACGTGCTGATGCCGATGCGGGTCTAGGTTCTCTTTGCCGACGCAATTCCGGACGGAAAACCGTGTCACACTTTTCCTGGAATTGCGCTTTTGTCTGTCGCAATTCCGGACGGAAAACCGTGTCACACTTTTCCTGGAATTGCTCTAGCGGACCCGATGTTTGACCGTGACCGCGGACGCGAAACAGCTTCGGCAGCAAAGCTACATCAGTAAGCTAGCGCTTACTAATTTCCGCAATTATGCGACGCTGTCGCTTGACCTCGCGCCCGGCGCGGTGGTGCTCTCGGGCGACAATGGCGCCGGCAAGACCAATCTCCTGGAAGCGATCTCGTTCCTGACGCCGGGCCGGGGCTTGCGCCGCGCGCCCTATGCCGATGTGGCGCGCGAAGGCGGCGATGGCGGCTTCGCCTTGCACGCGCGCATCGAGGGGCCGGAGGGCTATGTCGAGATCGGCACCGGCATTTCCGGCGGCGACGCCGCCGGAGAAGGCGGCAGGAGGGTGCGGATCAACGGTGCACCGGCGCGATCGGCCGAGGACATGCTGGAATGGCTGCGGATCGTCTGGCTGACGCCGGCTATGGACGGGTTGTTTCCTGGACCGGCAGCCGATCGCCGCCGCTTCCTCGACCGGCTGGTGCTGGCGATCGACCCCGGCCATGGCCAGCGCGCGCTCGACTATGAGAAAGCCATGCGTGGCCGTAACCGCCTGCTTACCGAAGGCTCCCGTGACGGTGCCTGGTTCGACGCAATCGAGACGCAGATGGCCGAAACCGGAGTGGCGATCGCGGCGGCGCGGGCCGAGCTGGTACGGCTGCTTGCCGCCATGATCGACAGATTGCCCGGCAGCGGGCCGTTTCCGCAGGCCGACATCAGTCTTGCCGGCGATCTGGAGAGCGCGCTCGACAGCGCGCCGGCGGTCGATGTCGAGGAGCGGTATCGCGCAGCACTTGCCAACGGCCGGGAGCGCGACCGCGCCGCCGGCCGCACGCTGGATGGCCCGCACCGCTCCGATCTCGTGGTGCGGCACCGGCCGAAGTCGACGCCGGCGGAACTGTGCTCGACCGGCGAACAGAAGGCGCTGCTGGTCGGCATCGTGCTGTCGCATGCCAGGCTGACCGGCGAGATGTCGGGCCTGACGCCGATCCTCCTGCTGGACGAGATCGCCGCGCATCTGGATGCAGGCCGGCGCGCGGCACTGTTTTCCATCCTCGAGGAATTGAACTGCCAGGCCTTCATGACGGGCACGGATGCCGCCTTGTTTTCGAGCCTTGCCGGGCGCGCGCAGTTCCTGACGGTCGATCACGGCAGCGTCGGGCTGACGGGGTGACTTCTTGGAGAATCGGCGGGTACTTGCGCCGCGGGACAAGGCTTCGCCTTGCCCGTACTTGCCCGGCGGGACAAAGCTTCGCCTTGCCCGTACTTGCCCGGCGGGACAAAGCTTCGCCTTGCCCGTACTTGCGGGACAAGGCTCCGCCTTGCCCGTACTTGCCCGGCGGGACAAAGCTTCGCTTTGCCCGTACCTGCGGGACAAGGCTTCGCCTTGCCCGTACTTGCCCGGCGGGACAAAGCTTCGCTTTGCCCGTACATGACAAGGCTTTGCACCGGCTATAAGGTCCAGCCATGACCAATGCCGCCCTGACCGACGAAGAACTCGAACGCTATGCCCGCCACATCGTGCTGCCCGAGATCGGCGGCCCAGGGCAGCAGAAGCTGAAACGGGCGCGGGTGCTGGTGGTCGGCGCCGGCGGGCTCGGTGCGCCGGTGCTCGAATATCTTGCTGCCGCCGGCGTCGGCACGCTCGGCATCGTCGACGACGACACCGTGTCCTTGTCCAACCTCCAGCGGCAGGTGATCCATGGCGGCAACACGATCGGCATGGCCAAGACCGACAGCGCCGCGGCGGCGATCATGCGCATCAATCCCAACGTCACGGTGGAAACGCATCGCCTGAGGCTGACGGCGCAGAACGCCCCTGCCCTCGTCGCCCGCTACGATATCGTTGTCGACGGCTCCGACAATTTCGACACGCGTTACGCGGTCGCCGATGCCTGCGTCAGCGAGAAGAAACCCCTCGTCACCGCGGCCGTCGGCCGCTTCGACGGCTCGGTGACGGTGCTGAAGCCATTCGAAACAGGCGCCGACGGCAAACGCAATCCGAGCTATCGCGACCTGTTCCCGGAAGCACCGCCGGAAGGGCTGGTGCCGTCCTGCGCCGTTGCCGGCATTGTCGGCGCGCTGACGGGCGTCATCGGCACGCTGCAGGCGATGGAGGCCATCAAGCTGATCACCGGCATAGGCGAGCCACTCATCGGCCGGCTGCTGCTCTACGATGGGCTCACCGCCCGCTTCGACACCATCCGCTACAAGGCCGTCTGAGCACATGGACCAGACCGTCGGCATCTCCATAGTCGGTCTTCCCGCGGATTTCGACCGATGGGACGACTTGCTCGCGCTGATCCGGCGCGCCTTTGCCTATATGGACGGCGTCATCGACCCGCCGTCATCGGCCCATCTTTTGACCGCCGACAGGCTTGGCGGGAAGGCAAAGCAGGAGACTGGGTTTCTGGCCGCCGAGAACGGCCGCATCGTCGGCTGCGTCTTCGCGCTGGAGCGAGTGCGGGATTTCTATGTCGGCAAGCTCGCGGTCGAGCCACGGCTCCAGGGCCAGGGCATCGGAACCCGGCTGATGCGGGCGGTCGAGGATCTTGCCCGCGAACGCGGAAAGGATGCCATTGAGCTTCAGACCCGTGTCGAACTGACCGCAAATCACGCAGCCTTCGCCCGGCTCGGCTTTCGCGAAACCGAGCGCACGGCGCATGAGGGCTATGACAGGCCAACCTCCATCACCATGCGCAAGGTGCTGTCTTGAGCCTCGCACTCAGCCCGCAGGAACAGGCGATCGCCGCCGGCCGGGACGGCGCTGGCATGGCGATGCGCATCGTCGCCGAAAGCGCCCGCCTGCTTGGCGCGCCGCGGCTCATCCCGATCGCCTCCACCCATATCGATGGCGCGCTTTACCATGGCGATTCCGGCACGTTGTTTGCCGAGAAGTTGGTCGAAGGCGGCGCCAAGGTCGCGGTGCGCTCGACGCTCAATGTCGGAGCGCTCGACCTGATGGGTTGCTCGCGCATTCGTCTCGAGGAGCCGCAGCGCGGCATGGCTCGCCGGATGATGGAGGCCTATCGCAAGCTCGGCTGCGAGCAGAGCTGGACCTGCGCGCCCTATCAGGCCGGACACAGGCCGGCACAGGGAAGCGACGTCGCCTGGGGCGAGTCCAACGCGGTCGTCTTCTGCAATTCGGTGCTGGGCGCGCGCACCAACCGCTACGGCGATTTCCTGGACATTGCCTGCGCCATTACCGGCCGCGCGCCGGATTACGGCCTGCACCGGCCTGATAATCGCCGGGCGCGGCTCATTTTCGATGTCTCGGGCCTGTCGCCATCTTTCCTTGCCTCGGAGATCGCCTGGCCTGTTCTGGGCAACCTCTATGGTCGCGAGGTGGGCAACGCGATCGCTGTCGTCACCGGCGTGGCCAGTCATCCCGGCGAGGACGCGCTGAAAGCCTTCGGCGCCGCAGCCGCGTCGTCCGGCGCGGTCGGCCTGTTCCATATTGCCGGCGTCACGCCCGAGGCTCCCGACGTCGAAACCATTCTGACCGGAGCTGAACCGGAGGCGGTGATCCGCGTGACGCGCGAGATGGCGGCGAAGGCTCGCGCCGGCCTGTCGACCGCCGCCGCGGGCAAAGCCATCGACGCGGTGGCGATCGGCAGCCCGCATCTGTCGCACGCCGAGTTCGACAGCCTGGAGCGGCTGATCGCCGGGCGGCGGCTTGCGGTGCCGGTCTATGCCTGCACCGGCCGCCACGCGCTTGCCTTGCTGGAGCAGAACGGCCGGCGAAAGAGGCTCGAAGCCAGCGGCGTCGTCATCGTCGCCGATACCTGCGTGGTGGTGACGCCGATCATGCCGGACCTCAGCAACGGTGTGCTGATGACCAATTCGGGCAAGTTCGCGCACTACGCGCCGGGCAACACCGGCTATGCGGTGCTCTACGCATCGCTCGCCGACTGCGTCGAAAGCGCGGTCCTCGGCAAGCCGGTCTTTACGGATATCGCCGCATGAGCGCTCGGGCCGAAATCCTGGTGCCTGGCAAGGCGGGCGAAGGCGAGGCGCTGGTGCTGACGGCGCCAATCAGCTTCTGGGGCGGCGTCGATCCCAGGACCGGGCGCATCGCCGACGTTCGCCACCCGCAGCATGGCGAAGTCATCGCCGGCCGGGTGCTGTTTTTGCCGGGCACGATCGGCTCGTCATCCGCTTCGGCGGTGCTGATGGAGCTCGTCCACAACGGACGGGCGCCGGCGGCCCTGGTGCTGCACGAGCCTGACGCCATCCTTCTGCTCGGCCTGATCGTCGCCCGGGAAATGGGCTGGGAAACGCCGATGGCGGTGCGGCTCGACCGTGGCGCGTTCGATACCTATCACGGGACCGCCGTGACAGTCGCCGCGGACGGTGCAGTCACCGTGGCCGTTTGAACCTTCTCAGGTCCTCAGCGGCAGAACCCGGTCCGGAGGGCGGTGGCCGTCGAAGAAGGCGCGGATGTTGATGATCACCTTCTCGCCCATGTCGATGCGGCCCTCGAGCGTGGCCGAGCCCATATGCGGCAAAAGCACCACCTTGCCCTTGGCGGCAAGCTTCAACAGCTTGGTGTTCAGCGCCGGCTCGTGCTCGTAAACGTCGAGGCCGGCGCCGGCGATCTTGCCGTCATGGATGAGCTTGATCAGCGATTCCTCGTCGATGATATCGCCGCGCGCGGTGTTGACCAGGTAGGCCGAAGGCTGCATCAGCGCCAGCCGACGTCCGGACAGCAGGTGGAACGTCGCCGGCGTCGAGGGACAATTGACCGAGATGATGTCCATGCGGGCCAGCATCTGGTCGAGGCTTTCCCAGTAGGTTGCCTCCAGTTCTTCCTCGACCGCCGGCAACACGCGGTGCCGGTTGTGGTAGTGGATCGACAGTCCGAAGGCCTTGGCCCGCCTGGCGACCGCCGTGCCGATGCGGCCCATGCCGACGATGCCCAGCCGTTTGCCCCAGATGCGCCGGCCGAGCATCCAGGTCGGCGACCAGCCGGCCCATTTCTTCTCGCTTGTAAGCACATTGGCGCCTTCGGCCAGCCGCCGCGGCACGGCGAGCATCAGCGCCATGGTCATGTCGGCGGTGTCTTCGGTGAGCACATTCGGCGTATTGGTGACGGTGATGCCTTTCTTGGCTGCCGCCGCGACGTCGATCTTGTCGACGCCGTTGCCGAAATTGGCGATCAGCTTGAGGTTTTCGCCGGCCTGGGCGATCAGCGCGGCGTCGATATGGTCGGTGATGGTGGGAACCAGCACATCGGCTTCCTTGACCGCCGCGACCAGCTCCGGCTGCGTCATCGGCCGGTCCTCGACATTCAGCCGCGCGTCGAACAGTTCGCGCATGCGGGTTTCGACCGGATCGGGCAGCTTGCGCGTGATGACGACGAGGGGCCGTTTTTTGCCTGCCATTTTATCCCCGAAGCTTCCTCGATCAGAATGACGTTTCGTTGAATCGTCATCCTGATCCTACTCTTTTTTGGAGCATGATCTTTTCCGAAAACCGGTTCCCACTTTTCGGGATCATGCTCTCGAAACCGATCTCGTTGAGACCTCTTTAACCAAGACCGGCGAAACTTGTAGCCAATCGCGGCATCAGCCCACTCCTGTAACAAGCGGTGCCGCCGAAGACAAAGAAAAAGGGGCGCTCATCCCGACGGACCGGCGCCGAAAGGAACGAAAGTGTCTGGTATCGCGTCGCTTCGCCTGGCCTTCAGCGCGGCCATTCTCGGGGCCCTGCTTTGCGCGCCGCAGGCATTCGCGCAGAGCGCGGCCGCGCCGGCGCAGACCATAACGCTCGGCCCAAGCGGCCTGCCGCTGCCGCGCTTCGTCAGCCTGAAGCCGGCCCGCGTCAACTCGCGCGTCGGCCCTGGCGCCAATTATTCCGTCAACTGGATGTACATGAAGGCCGGCCTGCCGATGGAAGTCATCCAGGAATTCGATACCTGGCGCCGCGTGCGCGATGCCGACGGCTCGGAGGGCTGGATCAACCAATCGCTGCTCTCCGGCCGCCG
This sequence comes from Mesorhizobium australafricanum, assembly GCF_033977265.1. NCBI lineage: Bacteria > Pseudomonadati > Pseudomonadota > Alphaproteobacteria > Hyphomicrobiales > Phyllobacteriaceae > Mesorhizobium > Mesorhizobium australafricanum. The sequence goes on from NZ_JAVIIT010000004.1 coordinate 103,614, forward strand.
CACCGCGATCGTCGCGCCGTGGCAGCGCGGCAAGGGCGGGCGAATCAACCTGCTCAACGAGCCCGACAAGGATGCCGGTGTCATCGCCATCATCGAGCCGGGCGTGATCGGCGCGATCAAGAAATGCGACGGCCAATGGTGCGAAATGACCTTCGACGGCCACACCGGCTGGATGGCCCAGTCACAGGTGTGGGGCGCCTATCCGGGCGAGAAGGTCAAGAACTGAGTTTGCCCGAAGGCTCCGCCCCACGGCGCCCGATGCGGCCGAGATGGGTATCCTGAAAACCGGTGGACAATTTCAGGCCATAGCCCAGGGCGCGGTCTATGGCGATATGGGCGATCCAGATCAGCGCCACGGCAATGACCGTTGAATTGCCAAGAAGCTTGCCGGCGAGCGCCAGAACGAGCGGCGCGATCAGGATGTGCAGGGCGTTATAGGCAATCGCGCCGATACGCGGCCCGGCAAGGTAGCCGAGCATCGACAGGTCGGGCGCCAGGATGAGCAGCGCGAACAGCCACCAGGAGACGCCCGCCATTGCGTAGAAAGCGATGGCCACTATGGCAGCGGTGACCCATTCCAGCCGGACTGTCAGATCGACGGGACGCATCGCCAACGGATCAATCGCGCCGTTTGGGCCGCAGCCTCACCACGATGTCGACATTGGCGATCTCCATGCCTTCCGGGGGTGCCGGCAGGTTGGAGACGGTTACCGGCCCGCTTTCGATGTCGAAAATCCGGTTCTCGCCTTCGATGTAGAAGTGATGATGGTCGGAGGTGTTGGTGTCGAAATAGGTTTTCGAGCCTTCGACCGCCAGGATGCGCAGCAGGCCGGCCTGGGTGAACTGGTGGAGCGCGTTGTAGACCGTCGCCAGCGAAACCGGCACGCCGGCCGCGATTGCCTCTTCATGCAGTTCCTCGGCCGAAAGGTGGCGGTCGCCCTTGGCGAAAAGCAGATCGGCCAGCGCAATGCGCTGACGCGTCGGCCTCAGGCCGGCTTCGCGAACCCGCTTGTCCACAGCGACATTTTCCTTCCGGTAGCCCGAATCCATCTTCGCGTCGAAGCTTTGTTGCCCAGCCCATCAACAGGTCCAGAATGGCAAAAAGACGTCAAAAGCCAAAACCGGACATCAGCCGACATATATTCTGTAGTCCGGATGCGATCAATAGCGCGCATTGACCCGGGCAGGCGCACGGGTTAAGCGCAAACGCCGGTTTCCGGCCGCAAACAGAGTGTGTTAGGAAACCACCGACAAGGGCGCCCTGCCGCCCGCGAAGAACACGGGGACGGAAATTTGATGGCGGATCAAAAGTCCAGCTACGATTACGAGGAACTGCTTGCCTGCGCCCGCGGCGACCTGTTCGGGCCAGGCAACGCCCAACTGCCCTATCCGCCGATGCTGATGTTCGACCGTATCACCGAGATCAGCGAGACCGGCGGGGCTTTCGACAAGGGCTTCATCCGCGCCGAATTCGACATCAAGCCGGACCTGTGGTTTTTCGCCTGCCACTTCATCGGCAATCCGATCATGCCGGGCTGCCTCGGCCTCGACGCCATGTGGCAGTTGACCGGCTTCTATCTCGGCTGGCTCGGCGAGCCGGGCAAGGGCATGGCGCTTTCGACCGGCGAGGTGAAGTTCAAGGGCATGGTGACGCCGTCGGTGAAGAAGGTCGAATATGGCATCGACTTCAAGCGCGTGATGCGCGGCCGCCTGGTGCTCGGCATCGCCGACGGCTGGCTCAAGGCGGATGGCGAACCCATATACGCGGCTGCGGATCTGAAGGTCGGCCTGTCCAAGCAGTCCGCCGCCTGACCGTTTAGCGTGTCGCCCGCGTGTCCGACGGACCGCAAGGGAGCAGTTTATTTGCGTATGATGAAAGGCGAAAACCGACTAGGTTTTTCGTCCCAATACGCCGGAAGGAGTTGCGAATGAGACGGGTCGTAGTGACAGGGCTCGGCATTGTGTCGTCGATCGGCAACAATGCCAATGAGGTGCAGAGCTCGCTTTACGATGCCAAATCCGGCATCAGCTTTTCCAATTCCTTCGCCGAACACGGCTTCCGCTGCCAGGTCTGGGGCGCGCCGACGCTCGATCCCACCCCGATGATCGACCGCCGCGCGATGCGCTTCCTGAGCCAGGGTGCTGCCTGGAACCACGTTGCCATGGACCAGGCGATCGCCGATGCCGGCTTAAGCGAAAGCGACATCACCAATGAGCGGACCGGCATCGTGATGGGTTCCGGCGGCCCCTCGACCCGGACCATCGTCGAAGCGGCGGAAACCACGATCAAGAACAACAGTCCCAAGCGTATCGGCCCGTTCGCCGTGCCGAAGGCGATGTCGTCGACGGCGTCGGCCACTCTGGCCACCTGGTTCAAGATCCACGGCGTCAACTATTCGATCTCGTCGGCCTGCTCGACCTCGGCGCATTGCATCGGCAATGCCTATGAGCTGATCCAGTGGGGCAAGCAGGACATGATGTTTGCCGGCGGCCATGAGGACCTCGACTGGACGATGTCGGACCTGTTCGACGCAATGGGCGCAATGTCGTCGAAGTTCAACGACAATGCATCGGCCGCTTCCCGCGCCTATGACGTCAACCGCGACGGTTTCGTCATCGCCGGCGGCGCCGGCGTGCTGGTGCTGGAAGAATTGGAACACGCCAAGGCGCGCGGCGCCAAGATCTATGCCGAGATCGTCGGCTACGGCGCGACTTCCGATGGCTACGACATGGTGGCCCCATCCGGCGAAGGCGCCATGCGCTGCATGCGGCAGGCGCTTGCCACCGTCTCGACCCCGGTCGACTACATCAACACTCACGGCACCTCGACGCCGGTCGGCGATTCCAAGGAAATGGGCGCCATCCGCGAGGTGTTCGGCGACAAGATGCCTTACATCACCTCGACCAAGTCGCTGACCGGCCATTCGCTGGGGGCGGCCGGCGTGCAGGAATCGATCTATTCGATCCTGATGATGCAGGGCGGCTTCATCGGCGAGAGCGCCCATATCGAGGCGCTCGATCCGGAATTCGAGGGCATGCCGATCGTGCGCAAGCGTATCGACAACGCCAGAATCGACACCGTCCTGTCCAACTCCTTCGGTTTTGGCGGCACCAACGCAACGCTGATTTTCCAGCGCTATTCCGCATAAGGATGCCTTTTATGGACGGGTTGATGAAGGGCAAGCGCGGGCTCGTCATGGGTGTCGCCAACGACCATTCCATTGCCTGGGGCATTGCCAAAAAGCTCTCGGAACATGGGGCGGAGCTGGCTTTCACCTACCAGGGCGACGCCTTCGGGCGGCGGGTCAAGCCGCTTGCCGAGAAGGTGGGAGCCTCGTTGATCGTGCCCTGCGATGTCGAGGACAGCGCCTCGGTCACCGCGACCTTCGAGACCCTCGGCAAGGCCTGGGGCGGGCTGGACTTCGTGGTGCACGCCATCGGCTTTTCCGACAAGAACGAGCTCAAGGGCCTCTACGCCGACACCAGCCGCGACAATTTCGTGCGCACCATGGTGATCTCCTGCTATTCCTTCACCGAGATCGCCCGCAACGCCGCCGCGCTGATGGGCAATGGCGGCTCGATGATCACGCTCACCTATGCCGGCTCGGTCAGGGTGATGCCGAACTACAATGTCATGGGCGTCGCCAAGGCCGGGCTCGAGGCCAGCGTACGCTACCTTGCCAACGACTACGGCCCGCGCGGCATCAGGGTGAACGGCATCTCGGCCGGTCCGGTGCGGACGCTTGCCGGCTCGGGCATTTCCGACGCCCGCCATATGTTCTCCTACCAGCAGCGCAATTCGCCTCTCAGGCGCACCGTGACCATCGACGAAGTCGGCGGTTCGGCGCTTTACCTGCTCTCCGATCTGTCGTCGGGCGTCACCGGTGAGATCCATTATGTGGATTCCGGCTATCACATCGTTTCGATGCCTGCACTGGAGGAACTGAAGCAGAACGACGGCGCTCGCGAATAGTTTGCGGCCGCGATAGTAGCCTCCAGTAAAATTGGATGCCCAGTAAAATTGGATGCATTGGCGGAAACTCATTTTAAGGAGATATCCGCTATAAGGCCCCCTAATCTAGGGAGCTTGCATGTCTGCAGTCAGCAACCCGAAGCGAACACCGCTGTTCCGGCTGATCACCATCGCCAGCTCGGGCATGGGCAGTTTCATCCTTGGATTATGGGGGCTTCGGTTCGGCTTCGGCGACGGCATGGCCGGCATGCCGGCCGAGATGATGGCGGGCATCATCGCCGCGCTCTGTGCCCTTGCCGCCGGCGGTGCGGCGCTCTCGTTCTTCGCGGGCGTCGATGAATCGGAGGCCTATGTCTTCAAGGAGACCCATTTCGACAAGCTGACCGGCCTGCTGTCGCGCCAGGCCATGGTCGGCAAGATTGCCGATGCCGCCTCCGGGACGATCCGAACCGGCGAGCCGGTGTTCCTGATCGACATCGATATCGACCGCTTCAAGCAGATCAACGACGCCATCGGCTACAGCCAGGGCGACGAGCTGATCCGCGCCTTCACCAGCAGGCTGAAGGAGAATATGCCGAAGGATGCGGTGATCGGGCGCACCGGCGCCGGCGAATTCGGCGTGCTGCTGCCGGATCGCGACATCAAGGGTTCGATCGAGCGGCTGATCGAAAAACTCATCAACGAGATGATGGAGCCCTACCAGCTGCAGACGCATCTGCAGTCGGTCAGCCTGTCGGTCGGGATCGTGGCGATGCCGAAGGACGGCGTCGATCCCGTTCTTGTTCTGCGCCGCTCGAACCTGGCGCTGCAGAACGCGCGCGCCAGCGGCGTCGGCAACTGGTCCGTCTTCCACGCCGACATGGGCCGCGTGGCGGACTATCGGCAATGGATCGAGTCCGAGCTGAAGACCGCTTTCGACCGTGGCGACTTCAGTCTCCATTATCAGCCGCAGCTCAACCTGCCGAGCGGCCGCATCGTCGGCTATGAGGCGCTGATCCGCTGGAAGCATCCGGAGCGCGGCATGATCCCGCCGATGGAGTTCATTCCGATCGCCGAGGAAACCGGCATGATCAATCCGATCGGCGAATGGGTGCTGCGCAAGGCCTGCGGCGACGCCCAGCACCTGCCGCAGGATTGCTTCGTCGCCGTCAACATCTCGCCGGTCCAGTTCATGACCAAGGATTTTGTCGGCATCGTGCGGGAGGTGATGGAATCGACCGGCATCAAACCGTCGCGGCTCGAGCTCGAGGTCACCGAGACGGCGATGATGCAGGATCGCGACCGCGCCGCGACGATCCTGGAGCAGCTTGCCGAAATGGGCATTTCGGTGGCCGTCGACGATTTCGGCACGGGCTATTCCAATTTGAGCTACCTGATCGATTTCTCCTTCGGCAAGCTGAAGATCGACCGTTCCTTCGTCAGCCGCATCGACACCGACTCCAGCTCCGGCGCGATCGTTTCGACCATTGTCGGCCTGTCGCGGGCGCTGGGCGTCGGCATCATCGCTGAAGGTGTCGAGACCGAGAACCAGGCCACGCTGCTCAGGGCCGCCGGCTGCGAGGTGGTGCAAGGCTATCTGTTCGGCCGGCCGGCGCCGCTCAAGGTGGAGCTCGGCGAAGCGCGGCCGGCCTTCGCCGCGCGCGAGCCGGCCCGCATCGTCAGCTTGCAGTAGCGCGCGCTCTTTTCCTCGCGCAGCTCCGAACGGAAAACCGCTCCACACTTTTCCTGGAATTGCTTTTTGCGGCGCAATTCCAGACGGAAAACCGCTTCACACTTTTCCTGGAATTGCTTTTTAGCGGCGCGCCGAAAACACCTTGAACATGCCGTCGCGGGCGACCTCTGAATAGCTGGCAAAGGCTGCCGACAACGCTTGCTCGTAGGGAAGCTGGCGGTTGGCGACCATGAACAGGCGGCCGCCCGGTTTCAGCGCTTTCGACGCTTTACCGATCATGCCGGCGCCGATGCCAGGCTCGGCCGCGCGGCCGCCATGGAAGGGCGGGTTCATGACGATTGCGTCGTAGCGGCGTTCGACCGCTTCGGTGAGAAGATCGGTCCAGAAGAAGCGCGGCTCGGGGGCGCCATGGACGTTCAGCCTGGCTGCTTCCAGGGCTTCGAAATCCGCTTCATAGAGATCGAGGGCGGTGAGGCCGTGCGAGCGCCGAGCGACTTCCGCCGCCAGATAACCCCAGCCGGCGCAGAAATCGGCGATGCTGCCCCTGAGGTCGCCGGGCAGGCTTGCGGCGAGCAATTTTGAACCGGCGTCGACCCGATCAAAAGAGAACATGCCGGGGGCGGTTTTGAAGCCGCCTTCGACGACCAGGTCGGGGTTGCCGGCGCGCAGCGTCGCGGCCGTCTCCGTGCCGGCTCGCCGGAACCAGAAGGCAACGCCGTGATGCTTCGGCAGGTGGCCTTCGAGCGGCGCCAGGGCATTGATCCGTTTGCGCAGGCTGTCGACGCCGTCGTCCTTGCCGCCCGCGACAGCGATCAGCCCGCCCGGCACGACGCGCTCGATGGCTTCGGCGATGCGCAACTCATTTTGCCCGCGATGTCGGCCGGCGAGCACGAGAGCCATGTCGTAGCCCTGCCCTTCCGCCCGCGCCGTCACATTATGGCCTGACGCCTGCAAGGCGCGAAAATGCGGCCGGAAACCTTGCACGAGATGCAGCGCCGCATCGAAGCCGGCGGGCAAGCGGAAACCGGGCTCGGCGCCCAGAAAAAGAACGCGGGCATCCTTTCGCGGCAGAGGCAGCGCCTCGGCCTCAAACGGATAGAACAGCGTTTTCAGCGGCTCCGCGGCCATTCATTCACCCTGAAACGAAACGGGCGCGCCTCGCGGCGCGCCCGTCTCGATGTATCCGTGGCTTTTCGTTTGATGCATGTCGTTATCCCAAAACCGCTTCGCACTTTTTGGGCGACATGCATAAGGCCAATCAGGCGGCGTCTTCCTCGCCGTCCGACTTCTTCTTGTCCTGAGCGATTTCCTTGCCCGTCGCCTGGTCGACGACCTTCATCGACAGGCGGACCTTGCCGCGCTCGTCGAAGCCCATCAGCTTGACCCAGACCTTGTCGCCTTCCTTGACGACGTCGGAGGTCTTGGCGACGCGCTCATGGGCGAGCTGCGAGATGTGGACGAGACCGTCGCGCGGGCCGAAGAAGTTGACGAACGCGCCGAAGTCGGCCGTCTTGACGACGGTGCCTTCGTAGATCTCGCCGACTTCCGGCTCGGCGACGATGGTGTGGATCCACTTCTTGGCCGCCTCGATCTCCTTGGCGTTCGCCGAAGCGATCTTGACCGTGCCGTCGTCCTCGATGTTGATCTTGGCGCCGGTCTTCTCGACGATCTCGCGGATCACCTTGCCGCCGGAGCCGATGACGTCGCGGATCTTGTCGGTCGGGATATGCATGACCTCGATGCGCGGCGCGAACTCGCCGAGCTCGGCGCGGGCGCCGGACAGCGCATGCGCCATCTCGCCGAGGATATGCAGGCGGCCGTCCTTGGCCTGGGCAAGCGCGATGCCCATGATTTCCTCGGTGATGCCGTCGATCTTGATGTCCATCTGCAGCGAGGTGACGCCGTTGGCGGTACCGGCGACCTTGAAGTCCATGTCGCCGAGATGATCCTCGTCGCCGAGGATGTCGGAGAGCACCGCGAAGCGCTCGCCTTCCTTGATCAGCCCCATGGCGATGCCTGCGACCGGCTTTGCCAGCGGCACGCCGGCATCCATCAGTGCCAGCGAGGTGCCGCAGACGGTTGCCATCGAGGACGAGCCGTTGGACTCGGTGATCTCCGAAACGACGCGCAGCGTGTAGGGGAACTGGTCAGCGCTCGGCAGCATCGGGCGGATGGCGCGCCAGGCGAGCTTGCCATGGCCGATTTCGCGGCGGCCGGGCGAGCCCATGCGGCCGGTCTCACCGACGGAGTAGGGCGGGAAGTTGTAGTGAAGGAGGAACTTCTCCTTGTACATGCCCGTCAGCGAATCGACATACTGCTCGTCCTCGCCGGTGCCGAGCGTGGCAACGACCAGCGCCTGGGTCTCGCCGCGGGTGAACAGCGCCGAACCATGGGTGCGCGCCAGGACGCCGACTTCGGAGACGATCTTGCGGACCGTCTTCAGGTCGCGGCCATCGATGCGCGAGCCGGTGTCGAGGATGTTCCAGCGCACGACCTTGGCCTGGAGCTCCTTGAACACCGAGCCGATCTGCTCGGAGGTGTGCTTGGCCTCTTCGCCTTCGGCCGGCGCGAATGCGGCCTTGACCTTCGCCTTGACGGCGTCGACGGCGGCGTAGCGCTTCTGCTTGTCGGTGATCTTGTAGGCCTCGCGAAGCTCATCGCCGACGATCTTCAGCATCTCGGCTTCGAGCGCGGAGTAATCGGGCGCCGTGAAGTCGCGCGGTTCCTTGGCGGCGACCTCGGCCAGCTTGATGATCGCCTCGATCACCGGCTGGAAGCTCTTGTGGCCGAACACGACGGCGCCGAGCATCAGGTCCTCGGAGAGTTCCTTGGCCTCGGATTCGACCATCAGCACGGCGTCGGCGGTACCGGCGACGACGAGGTCGAGCTTGGATTCCTGCATCTCGTCAATATGCGGGTTGAGCACATATTCGCCGTTGATGTAGCCGACGCGGGCGCCGCCGATCGGGCCCATGAAGGGCACGCCCGAAAGCGTGAGCGCCGCGGAGGTGGCGACAATCGACAGGATGTCCGGATCGTTTTCGAGATCATGCTGGACGACGGTGACGACGATCTGGGTGTCGTTCTTGTAGCCGTCGGCGAAAAGCGGGCGGATCGGGCGGTCGATCAGGCGGGAAACCAGCGTTTCCTTTTCGCTCGGACGGCCCTCGCGCTTGAAATAGCCGCCCGGGATCTTGCCGGCGGCATAGGTCTTTTCCTGGTAATTGACGGTAAGCGGGAAGAAGTCGAGGCCGGGCTTCGGCTCCTTCATCGAGACGACGGTGGCGAGAACAACGGTCTCGCCGTAGGTGGCGAGCACCGCACCGTCAGCCTGGCGGGCGATCTTGCCGGTTTCCAGGATGAGCGGACGGCCGCCCCATTCGATTTCCACTTTGTGTTGATTGAACATATCTTGTCCTTCATATGCGGAAAGGGCCGCACCGTCTTAACGGTCGCGGGTTCTCCCTTTCCTGGCTTCCTTCGGGCAGCCACGGGCAAGACAACGGGAAGCTCGATCAAGTCCGGCTCTCAGCCGAGCGAGCATCCTGCAATCCTGCCCCATGACCGTCCATGGGCGGTTCCGGATAGCCCTCTGCAAGTCCGGAACCCGATTGGCCGATTGGTCGGCCGGCCTTGCACATGACGCCGGAAACCGCTGTTTCCGGAACGCGCCATGCGCGGAGGGGAATTTCCAGCATCGAGGCATCGGACCATCCGATACGCCAATGCGCGACCGGCGGGCCCCTTGGAGAGCCCGCCGGTCAATTCGTCAGCGACGCAGGCCGAGCTTGTCGATCAGCGTCTGGTAGCGCGCGTCATCCTTGCGCTTGAGATAGTCAAGCAGGCTGCGGCGCTGGGAGACCAGAGCAAGCAGACCACGACGGGAATGGTTATCCTTCTTGTGGTCCTTGAAGTGCTCGGTCAGGTTCTTGATGCGCTCGGAAAGGATGGCAACCTGGACTTCCGGAGACCCGGTGTCGCCCTTGGCGGTTGCGAATTCAGTCATCAATTCCTTCTTGCGATCGGCAGTGATCGACATCGTGCTTTTCCTTATCTGTTGGAGGAAACGGGACGCCCACAGCCGGGATGTCGTCCAGCAAGGGCCAGTACAAGCGACGCGTCAGGGCGCGAAGCTGCGGCGCATATAGTGCAATTCCGGATAAAACGCCAGCCCAATCGTCAAGCCGGCTTGTCGCAGGTTCCGGTTGCGAAACAGGAGAATTCAAAGGCTACAGCCATTTCTTCCACTTGAAGAACGCAATCAAACCGGCGGCGACCAGCAGCATGAACACCAGCGCCACCGGATAGCCGTAATAGGCTTTCAGCTCCGGCATGTTCCAAGGCGAGGTTTCCGGATCGAAATTCATGCCCCAGACGCCGACAAGGAAGGTCAGCGGCATGAAGATCACCGAGACGATCGTCAGATAGGAAATAACGTCGTTGGTGCGAGCCTGGGTCAGCGAGACATGCATCTCGATCAGGCCGGTGAGCATATCGCGCTGGTTCTCGACCAGTTCGATGAGGCGCAGCGAATGGTCGAGCGTGTCGTTGAAGAAGATCTTGGTCTCGGCCTTCACGAAGGGCACATCGTTGCGGATCAGCGTCGCCAGCGCGTCGCGCATCGGCCACAGCACGCCTTTGAGCACGTTGGCGTCGCGCCGCAATTCATGCAACTGCCGCATCTGATGCTTGTGCGGCTTGTTCAGCATCTCGTCCTCGATGCCGTCGACCAATTCGCTCGCCGCCTCGATTGGCGGGAAGTAGCTGTCGACGATGGCATCGATCAGCGCATAGGCAAGATAGTCGGCGCCGCGCGAACGGAGCCTGTTCGGCATCGCGCCGGCAATGCGCTTGCGCACCGGATCGAAGGGATCGCCCTCGCGCTCCTGGAAGGAGACGACGAAATTCCTGCCGAAGAACAGCGCGATCTGCTCGTAGCGATGCGAGGTGACATCGTCGATCATGCGCATGACGACGAAGGCATGATCCTCGAAGAAATCCACCTTGGGCCGCTGGCCGGTGTTGACGACGTCCTCCAGAGCCAGCGGGTGCAAATTGAAGATCCGGCCGATCTCCTCGATCAGCGGGATGTTGGCAAGCCCGGTGCAGTCCAGCCAGACCACCGGCCATTTCTCGCAATGGGTGTTGAGATCGTCGATACTGGCGTTGTCGATGGTTTTGTATTTTTCCGGCGAGATCAGCGTCAGCCGAAGCTCGCTGCGCCGCGCCGCCGGATCGGCGATAAGCGTGCCAGGCGACGCCCCGACCGGCGGCCGACGGGTTTTCAGCGATGCCCGCTTCTTGCCTGTATCAGCCTTTGCCATGAGATCCCTGGAACTTCAGCGCTCAGCCGAACCCTAGAGCGAGACGGCGTCCGTTGAATCGCTATCTCGCTCTAAGCATTTGTTTTTGGAGCATGATCCTCTCCGAAAAGTCTGCAACTTTTCGGGATCATGCTCAAGACGACCGGTTTCACCCGACAAAGACCCGTTTGGGCTTGAACATGCCCTGTTCGATGGCGCCGATGGCGACGAGCCTGCCGCGCGCGGTGGCACAAGCCTCCTCGGCCTCGACCGGCGCATCGCGGCCGCGAATGATGACGGGATTGCCAAGCCGGATCTTGGTGGCCGCGTCGTCGCTGACCGCGACCTGCGGCAGGCAGTCGAGCGCGACCGCGGTGTCGACCAGCAGCGCGTCGATGGCGCTGAAATCGACCGGAGCCTCGGCTTCGTCCGGACTGGCTTCGGTGCTGCCGCCAAAACGGGCCGCTTCGAGCTCGGCCAGGGTGACAAAATCATCGGGCGTGAACGGCTCGACCTCGACGCGGCGCAATTCCGCGATATGGCCAAAGCAGCCGAGGTCGCGGCCCATGTCGCGCGCCAGCGAGCGCACATAGGTGCCCTTGCCGCATTCGACCTCGAAGACAGTCTTGTCGGTACCGTGCTCGGCGATTTCGAGGCGGCCGATCTCGATCTCGCGCGCCGGAATCTCGACCGTCTCGCCTTCACGCGCGAGGTCATAGGCGCGCTCGCCGGCGATCTTGATGGCCGAGAATTGCGGCGGGGTCTGCATGATGACGCCGGTGTATTTCGGCAGCAGCGCCCTCACCTGCGCCTCGTCCGGTCGACGGTCGGAGCTGTTGGTCACCGGGCCTTCGAGATCGTCGGTCGTGCGCTCCTCGCCCCAGGCGACGGTGAAGCGGTAGATCTTGGCGCCATCCTGCACGTAGGGAACGGTCTTGGTGGCCTCGCCCAAGGCGATCGGCAGCATGCCGGAGGCCAGCGGGTCGAGCGTGCCGGCATGGCCGGCCTTTTCGGCCTGGAACAGCCATTTGATCTTGGAGACGGCCTCGGTCGAGCCCATGCCGACCGGCTTGTCCAGCACCACCCAGCCGGAGACCGGCCGCCCCTTCTTCTTGCCGCGACGCGCCACCTATTCCTCGTCCTTGTCGTTATTCTTGCCGTCGCCGAGATCGCGCGCCACTTCGGGCGACTTCAGCAGTTCATTGATTTTCGCGAAATTGTCGAAGGAGGTATCGAGCCGGAAGCGGAATTCCGGCATGTATTTCATCTGCCTGAGCGCGCCGGAAACACGGCCGCGGATGAATTTCGCATGCTTGTTGAGCGCTTCGATCACTGCGCCGGTGTCGCCGGCGCCGAGCAGCGAGACGAAGGCGGTGGCGATCTTGAGATCGGGCGACATGCGCACCTCGGACACCGAGACGACGCTGTTTTCGATCACCGGATCTATGATCTCGCCACGCTGCAAGGTCTCGGACAGGGCATGACGCACCTGCTCGCCGACGCGCAGCATGCGCTGGGAGGGGCCTGATATGGTCGAACGGGGCATTTTCTTCGGTCCTGAAATCGTGAAGCGCGGGATGGGACCGCGCCACATGTCTCGACTGCATAAGGGGGCTGGGCGGCAGCCTTTCGGCCGCCGCCCGTTTCATTCCGGCACGTATACCCGAATTTACAGCGTTCTGGTTACCATCTCGATGCGGAAGCACTCGATGACGTCGCCGACGCGCATGTCCTCGTAGTTCTGGAAGGCCATGCCGCACTCCTGGCCGCCCGGCACTTCCGAAACCTCGTCCTTGAAGCGCTTCAGCGTCTTCAAGGTGCCTTCGTGGATGACGACGTTGTCGCGGATGAGGCGAACGCCCGCGCCACGCTCGACCTTGCCTTCGGTGACGCGGCAGCCGGCGATCTTGCCGATTTTGGAGATGTCGAAGATCTCGAGGATCTCGGCATTGCCGATGAAGGTCTCGCGCCGCTCCGGCGAAAGCATGCCGGAAAGTGCCGCCTTCACGTCATCGACGAGGTTGTAGATGATCGAGTAGTAGCGGATCTCGATGCCCGCGGCGGCCGCCGCCGCACGCGCCTGCGCGTTGGCGCGGACGTTGAAGCCGATGATTGCCGCTCCGGACGTCTCGGCGAGCGAGACATCGCTTTCGGTGATGCCACCGGCACCGGCATGGACGATGCGCGCGCGCACCTCGTCGTTGCCGAGCTTTTCGAGGGCGGCATTGATCGCCTCGATCGAACCCTGCACGTCGCCCTTGATGACCAGCGGGAATTCCTTCAGTCCGCTCGTCTGCAACTGCGACATCATCTGCTCGAGCGAGCCGCGCTGGCCGGCATGCTTGGCCACCGCCTTGTCGCGCGCCAGGCGCTGGCGGTATTCGGTGATCTCACGGGCGCGCGCCTCGTTGTTGACGACGGCGAAGCGGTCGCCCGCCTGCGGCGTGCCCTGGAGGCCAAGCACCTCGACCGGCATTGCCGGCGGCGCCTCCGGCACGTGCTCGCCGCGATCGTTGACAAGCGCGCGCACACGGCCCCACTCGTTACCGGCGACGATGATGTCGCCCGGCATCAGCGTGCCGGTCTGCACCAGCACGGTGGCGACGGGACCGCGGCCCTTGTCCAGCTGCGCCTCGATGACCGCGCCTTCGGCGGTGCGGTCGGGATTGGCCTTGAGGTCGAGAACTTCGGCCTGCAGCAGGATCGCTTCGAGCAGCTTGTCGAGATTGGTGCCCTTGGTCGCCGAAACCTCGACGTCCAGCACCTCGCCGCCCATCGATTCCACGAACACTTCGTGGCGCAGCAGTTCGGTCCGCACCTTCTGCGGGTCGGCGTCGCGCTTGTCGATCTTGTTGATGGCCACGATGATCGGCACGCCGGCCGCCTTGGCGTGGCTGATCGATTCGATCGTCTGCGGCATCACGCTGTCGTCGGCCGCCACCACCAGCACGGCGATGTCGGTGACCTGAGCGCCTCGGGCGCGCATCGCCGTGAAGGCGGCGTGGCCGGGCGTATCGATGAAGGTGATCTTCTGGCCGTTTTTCTCGATCTGGTAGGCACCGATGTGCTGGGTGATGCCGCCGGCCTCGCCGGAGACGACGTTGGCGTTGCGGATGGCGTCGAGCAACGAGGTCTTGCCGTGGTCGACATGGCCCATGATGGTCACGACCGGCGGACGCGACACCAGGTCTTCCGGGCGGTCGGCAATGTTGAACAGGCCTTCCTCGATGTCGGATTCGGCGACGCGGCGGACCGTGTGGCCGAATTCGGAGGCGACCAGCTCGGCCGTGTCGGCGTCGATGACGTCGCCCGGCTTCAGGATCTGGCCCTGCTTCATGAAGAACTTGACCACGTCCACGGCACGCTCGGACATGCGCTGCGCCAGTTCCTGGATGGTGATGGTTTCGGGCAGGATCACTTCGCGCATGACTTTCTCGCGCGGCTCATTGTGGAGCGCGCGTTTGAATTTTTCCTGGCGGCGGCGCATCGACGACAGCGAACGGGCGCGCGCATCTTCATCCGACAGCGCCGAGTTCAGCGTCAGCTTGCCGCGACGGCGGTCTTCCTCGCCCTTGGTGGGCTTGGCCGGCCGCGCCACTTCGGGCGTGGCAAGGCGGCGCGCTGGCGTACTCGCGCCGGCGCCGGGGCCAGTACGCCTCGGCTTGGCCCCCTCCTCGTCGTCGACAGTGGCAACATCTGCTGCCAGCGGCGCGCGGCGGCGAGCCTCTTCCTCGGCGCGTCGGCGCGACTCGGCCTCAGCCTGGAGGCGTGCCTCCTCCTCGGCCTGACGGCGTGCGGAGTCCTCACGCTCGCGCTTGCGGCGATCTTCTTCCTCGGCGCGGCGCTTGCTCTCTTCCTGGGCTCGCTGGCGATCCTCGACCTCACGAGCTTTGGAGCCTTCAAGCGCCTTGCGACGCGCTTCCATCTCGCCGCGCGAGAGTTCGTTCAGCACCATGCCGGAGCGTTCCGGCGGCTGGGGCGGCGCCTTCGGCGCTTGCTGCACGACAGGGGCGGCGGCAACAGGGGCAGCCGCGACGGGCTTCGGCGTGAAGACGGACGGCGCCACCGGCTCCGGCTTGTCGCCGGGCAACGAGAACTTGCGCTTCTTGGTCTCGACCACGACCGACTTGGTGCGGCCATGCGAGAAATTCTGGCGCACGGTGCCCTGCTCGAGGCCGGGGCGCTTCAGCGTCAAGGTCTTCTTCGGCGTAACGCTCAACGTCTTGTCGTCGCCCGATTTCGTATCGTTCATTCCATATCCTCTGCGGCCTCATCTTCGTCAGCAACGGCCGCAAGCATTGCCAGATCGTTCGGGGTACCGCCCCGATATCGGTCGAGCGCAACAACGCGCTTCTCAACCGCCTGTCCCGCGTCCTGCGCGAGAACGGCAGCATGTATCACATTTGTACCCCCCAATGCCAAGCTCAAGTCGGCCTCGGAGAAAAGTTTGTAGGCAAGGATGGCGGGGCCGCCGAGATGGACGGTTGCCCGCCGCGCCTGGCTGATCTTGCGGATACCGTCGTCCGCAGCCTCGGCCGCATGCAGCACGAGGAGCGCCTGCCCGTCGCGCACCGCGCCTTCGACCTTGGCCGCGCCGAGAACGACGGCGCCTGCCTTGCGGGCCAGGCCAAGCATGCCCAGAGCGGATCTGGAGAGCAGCCCGTCGACCATGCCGCCGAGATCGGCCGGAACCGTCACCTGCGCCTTGAAAGCACGAGCAAACAGGTTCTTCGCCGCTGCCTTCTCGATATGTAGGCGATCGGCGGTGACCCAGCAACCGCGGCCGGGCAGATTTCTCTTGATGTCGGGGACGACGGCCGAATCCGGGCCGACGACGAAGCGGATCAGTTCATCCGCTTCGGCCTGCCTGCGCGTAACGATGCAAGTGCGATCGTTCATCTCGTCCTGGGGCGGGTTGTGTGCGATGCGGTTTCACCTCACGCACCAACAGCTTCGTCAGCCGCGACTTGTTCGGCTGCAAGCTCGTCTTCGCTGATCCAGCCAGCCTTAACGCGGGCGGCCAGAACCATCTGCTCGGCGTCGGCGCGCGAGACGCCGTGGCTGGCGAGCACGCCCGGATAGACCTTGGTCTCACCGTCCTTGCGCTCTTTCCAGCCGATCAGATCGTCCGCGGCATAGCCGGCGAAGTCCTCGATCGTCTTCACGCCGTCCTCGCCAAGCGTCACCATCATGGCGGTGGTGACACCGGGGATCTCGCGCAGCTCGTCCTTGACGCCAAGCGCCTTGCGCTTTTCGTCATGCTCGGCCTCGATCTTCTCCAGATATTCGCGGGCGCGGGTCTGGATTTCCGAAGCGGTATCCTCATCGAAGCCGTCGATCGACGCGATCTCGCCTGAATCCACATAAGCGACCTCCTCGACGCTGGTGAAGCCTTCCGAGGCGAGCACCTGGCCGACCATCTCGTCGACGTCGAGGGCTTCCATGAAGAGTGCCGAACGCTCGACGAATTCCTTCTGGCGGCGCTCGCTCTCCTCCTGCTCGGTCAGGATGTCGATATCCCAGCCGGTGAGCTGCGAGGCAAGACGCACGTTCTGGCCGCGGCGTCCGATGGCCAGCGACAGCTGGTCGTCCGGCACCACCACTTCGATGCGCTCGGCATCCTCGTCGAGCACCACCTTGGCGACCTCGGCCGGCTGCAGCGCGTTGACGATGAAGGAAGCCGCCGAGGGCGACCACGGAATGATGTCGATCTTCTCGCCTTGCAATTCGCCGACCACCGCCTGGACGCGGCTGCCGCGCATGCCGACACAGGCGCCGACCGGATCGATCGAGGAATCGCGCGAGATGACGGCGATCTTGGCGCGCGAGCCCGGATCGCGGGCGACCGACTTGATCTCGATGATGCCGTCATAGATTTCCGGCACTTCCATGGTGAACAGCTTGGCCATGAACTGCGGATGCGTGCGCGACAGGAAGATCTGCGGGCCGCGCTGCTCGCGGCGCACGTCATAGACGTAGGCCCGGACGCGGTCGCCATACTTGTAATTCTCGCGCGGGATCAGCTCGTCGCGGCGGATGATCGCCTCGCCGCGGCCGAGATCGACGATGACGTTGCCGTATTCGACGCGCTTGACGGTGCCGTTGACGATCTCGCCGATGCGATCCTTGTATTCGTCATACTGGCGATCGCGCTCGGCCTCGCGCACCTTCTGCACGATGACCTGCTTGGCCGACTGGGCGGCGATGCGGCCGAAATCCATCGGCGGCAGCTGCTCGGCGATGAAGTCGCCGAGCTGAGCGTCGGGGTTGCGCTCGCGCGCCGTGGAAAGCGCGATCTGCGTCGCGTAGTCCTCGACCTTCTCGACCACTTCCATCAGCCGCTGCAGCTTCATCTCACCGGTGTTCGGGTTGATGTCGGCGCGGATGTTGGTCTCCTGGCCGTAGCGAGAGCGCGCCGCCTTCTGGATCGCATCGGCCATGGCGGCGATGACGATCGACTTGTCGATCGACTTTTCACGCGCGACCGCATCGGCGATCTGCAGCAGTTCAAGCCTGTTGGCGCTTACAACCATTGTCTTTCTCCCGATTTCGCGCTGGGCATATGGCCCGGCTACTCAATCAACTTTCCTGTTCGGTTTCGTTTTCCTCGCCGGCGGCGGCGTCTTCCGCTTCGCCGCGGCGCTTCTTGGCTTCCTTGCGCGCCCGGTTGTCCTTCGACAGGGCATCGCGGATGAGATCGTCGGTCAGCAGCAACCGGGCTTCGGCAATCGCGTCATAAGGCACGCGCAGCGTCGGCTCCTCGCCATAGGCCGCCTTGTCGCGCTCGATAAGGATGCCGTCGGCATCCGCCTCGGCGATCTTGCCCTTGAACCGCTTGCGATCGCTGACAAGAACCGACGTCTCCAGCTTGACCAGATGGCCGGTCCAGGTGGTGAAATCCGACTTGCGCACCAGCGGCCGGTCGATGCCGGGCGACGAAACTTCGAGATGATACGCCTTTTCGATCGGATCATCGACATCGAGGGCTGGCGACACGGCGCGGCTGACCTCTTCGCAATCCTCGACGGTCATGGTGCCGTCCTCGCGCTCAGCCATGATCTGCAGCGTCAGCCCGTTCTGGCCGGTCAGTTGCACCCGCACGAGCCGAAAGCCGATGGCCTTGAGCACCGGCTGCACGATCAGCGCAATGCGCGCATCGATGCCGCTTTCGCGGATGATACGGTCGTCGGCCTCGCTTGCCGCTGCAGTCATCAGATCCCTGTCGCTTTTTGCTTCCGGCCGGCAGGTAACAAAAAAGAGCGGGACCGGGTGGACCCACTCTTCGTCATACCGACCAAGAATTTGAGGCTGATATAGACGATCCCGAATTGTGTTTCAAGCCTGCAGGCAGTCCGGGGCGAAGTTCCGCCGGTGAAGGCAGGGTTGCGCGCCGGGCATGGCCGCCATGCGGCCGGCTGCCTTGCAAACAGCGGCAGGCGCCACCCATCTATGTTGCAATGCAAAAGAGAAGGACGCGCCTGGTGGCGCGTGAGGCTGGTTCTATGGACCGTGGATTGTTTTTCGTGATCGGTGACTTCTTCAATACATTCGGCAGCGCGCCAGCCGCGTCGCGGGCCGTCGAGGCCGGCCGCAAGCCGCGCCGCGGCGACCTGAAGAAGCTCGGCATCGATCCGGCCGCTTTCGACAAGATCGGCCGGTTTTAAAGCAGCCGAAGTTGGGAACTGCCCGACTAAAGCGCGTCGCGCTGAACCGGATTCAGGCGACGCGCTTTAAGTTCTTTGTTTTGATGCACGTCGTTGTCCCAGAACCGCTGCACACTTCTGGGCGACATGCATTATCTCCGGATAAAGGTCAGGTAGGCAGGCTGCCGCCCCTCACGGATGGCCTTGGCCTCGTAGCGCGTGCCGGGCCAGCCGTCATAGGGCCGGTGCCAGCCGGCAGCGTCTTCAGCCTGCCATGTGAAGGCGCCGTGATCGCGGCAGGCAAGCAGCGTCCAGTTCACATAGCTGTCGATATCGGAGGCGAAGCGGAACCTGCCGCCGGCTTTCAGCACCCGGGAAAAGCGGCCGAGATTGGCGGCGCTGACGAAGCGCCGCTTCCAGTGCTTCTTCTTCGGCCACGGATCGGGATAAAGCAGGTCGATGCCGTCGAGCGAGCTTGACGGCAGCCAGTCGAGCAGGCGCGTGGCGTCGTCGTCATAAACCCTCAGATTGGCAAGCGGCGCCTTGCCAAGCGCTGTCATCATCTTGGCCATGCCGTTGACGAAAGGCTCGACGCCGATGAAGCCGATTGCAGGCAATTCGGCTGCGCGGTGCAAAAGATGCTCACCGCCGCCAAAGCCGATTTCCAGCTGGAGGGCCGAAATTTCCGCCTTGAACAGGCTTCGGAGGTCGGCCGGCGCTTGCGCCGTCAGGTCGACCCGGTATTCGCGCAGGCCGCTTTCAAGGGCGACCGCCTGCTGCGGGCGAATAGTCTTGCCGTGCCTGCGACCGAAAAATCCTTCGGTCGCGCGGCTCGGCCTGTCCTTGGTGTCTACTGGCGTCAGGCGGCGACAGCGTCCTTGAGCGCCTTGGCGAGATCGGTCTTCTCCCAGGAGAAGGATCCGTCGCGACCGGCCTTGCGGCCGAAATGGCCGTAGGACGAGGTTTTTGCGTAGATCGGCTTGTTGAGGTCGAGATGACGGCGGATGCCCGACGGCGACAGGTCCATCACCTTGCGCAGCACATCCTCGAGTCTCGACTCGTCCACCTTGCCGGTGCCATGCAGGTCGACATAGACCGACAGCGGCTGGGCGACGCCGATGGCGTAGGACAGCTGGATGGTGCAGCGGTCGGCAAGCTTGGCCGCCACCACGTTCTTGGCGAGATAGCGCGCCGCATAAGCGGCCGAACGGTCGACCTTGGTCGTGTCCTTGCCGGAGAAGGCGCCGCCGCCGTGGGGTGCCGCACCGCCATAGGTGTCGACGATGATCTTGCGGCCGGTGAGACCGGCATCGCCGTCAGGCCCGCCGATGACGAACTTGCCGGTCGGGTTGATGTACCAGTTGCAGTCCTCGGCGATCTTGAGATCGCCAAGCGCCTCGCGGATGTACGGCTCGACGACCTTGCGGACCTTCTTGGAATCCCAGCTCGCATCGAGATGCTGGGTGGAGAGCACGATCTGCGTGACTTCCGCTGCCTTGCCGTCGGCATAGCGCACGGTGACCTGGCTCTTGGCGTCCGGGCCGAGCTTGCCGGCCTCGCCATTGCCTTCATGGCGCGCCGCGGCCAGCAGTTCCAGAATCTTGTGGCTGTAGTAGATCGGCGCCGGCATCAGGTCGGGCGTCTCGCGGCAGGCGTAACCGAACATGATGCCCTGGTCGCCGGCACCTTCCTCACCCTGACGGTCGGCGGCATTGTCGACGCCCTGGCCGATGTCGGGCGACTGGCCGTGCAGCAGCACGTCGATCTTGGCGGTCTTCCAGTGAAAGCCGGACTGCTCGTAGCCGATCTCGCGGATCGCCTTGCGGGCAACTGACTTGAACTTGGCCGGGTTGACCACCGGGTGGCCGGACGCATCCATCAGGACGTTGCCCGCCTTGTCCTTCTTCAAAAGCGTGTCGGGGACGCGGACCTCGCCGGCAATGACGACGCGGTTGGTGGTGGCCAGCGTTTCGCAGGCGACGCGAACCTTCCACGGATCCATGCCCGTCTTCTTGGCTTCGCGATAGACCAGATCGACGATCTCGTCGGAGATACGGTCACAGACTTTGTCGGGGTGACCCTCGGAGACGGATTCCGAGGTGAAGAGATAATTCTGCCGCGTCACGGGTGTCCCCTCTTGAAAAAAGATCGGCAGGCTGCCGATTTTTGGCGCGCCACGTGTTAACGGTGCCGGGCGCTGCTCGTCAAGCGGCGCGACGGATCTGGCATGGAATGTAGGCAAAGCCGGCTATGCCACCGGCGGTGTCACCGCCGGCGGCATGAGACAAATCAATCGGCGTCGTCGGCGGACAGCGCCTTCACCAGATCGATGATCCTGCGGCGGACCTTGACGTCGCCGATCTTGACGAAGGCCCGGTTGAGCTGAAGCCCTTCCGGACTGCCGCAGAATTCGATGGCGAACGACATCGAGGAGTCTTCGGCAAATCCCCGATTGCCGCTGCCGGTCTCCTCGCCCGGGGCGTCCTCGAAAAAGAAGGCGACGGGAACGCTCAGGATGGAGGCGATCGCCTGCAGACGGCTAGCGCCGACCCTGTTCGTGCCCTTTTCGTACTTCTGGATCTGTTGAAACGTGATGCCGAGATTTTCACCGAGCTTTTCCTGGCTCATTCCAAGCATATTGCGGCGCAGCCGGATGCGACTCCCGACATGGATATCGATCGGATTCGGCTTCTTCTTGTTCTCTTCTGTCATTTTTTCCTCGCCGAATTTTTCCGGCTTTTTCTATTTTGTTCCGCCCATATGAAGCCGGAGCCACCTGCCCCAACAGAACCCTCCAACCGACTTCGAGAAAATTTTAGGCGTTACAGTATGAGTTTCTAATGTGCCAACTGTCAATTCACCCGTAGCCGCTGCCTTACATTCAATGTGAAGGCCGCCAGAGCAAGCACCAACATGATCAGCAATCCGTTAACTCGCCGCTGGTCGGCAGGAAAAAGCGCGTGGCCGGAAATCGGCACATGCGCGTCGATGGCGCCGCGCGCGTTGACGGCCAGCGCATCGACAATGCGGCCGCGCGAATCGACTACGGCGGAGATGCCATTGTTGGCCGCACGCAGGAGAGGCAATCCATTCTCCACCGCACGAACCTGGGCCTGCCTGAAGTGCTGATACGGGCCCGGCGTGTCGCCAAACCAAGCGTCGTTGGTGACGTTCACAATAAGCTCAGCTGACGCTGCGTCAACTGCCACCAGATCGGGAAAGATCACCTCGTAGCAGATGAACGGAGCGGCGCGCAGGCCGCCCGGCACGCTGATCGGATGGCGTTCGTTGCCGGCGGCGAAATTCATCGGCCCGGCAACGAGCTGGCCTATGCCGAAGCGTTCGAACAGGTCGGCGAAAGGCAAGTATTCGCCGAACGGCACCAGATGCACCTTGTCGACGGCATCGACGATCTCGCCCTTGTCGTTGATCGCCACCACGGAATTGTAATAGCGGCTGCCGATATTCGCCGATCCGCCCTCCTCGCGCACGACACCGGCAATCAGCATCTGGCCGTCGGCCAACATGTCGCCTAGCGCCGTCAGCGCGTCCGGACGCTCGGTGAACAGGAACGGCACCGATGTTTCCGGCCACAGAATGAGCTGCGGCTTGGCGTGGCCGTCTACCGGCGCTTCCCCCGATATCCCCAGCAAAGTTGCGAAGATGCGGTCGCGCACCGAGGCGTCCCATTTTTCGCTGAGATCGACCGCGGGCTGGACGATGCGGACATCGATCGAGCGTGTCGGTTCGACCGGCGCGACGAGCCTGACATAGCCGAAGCCGACATGAGCGGCGACAAGGACGACGAACAGGGCGACGCCCAGTCTCAGATGGCGGCGCGCCACGATGAGTGCCGGCAGGGAGAACAGGAAGACCGCCAACGCGTTCATGCCGATCATGCCGGTCACCGACACGCTCTGCATCAAGAGCGGCACCGGCATCGCCGCGTAGCCGACGGCGTTCCAGGGAAAGCCGGTGAAGAGAAAGTCGCGCAACCATTCGGCAAGGCCGAAACCGAAGGCAAGGGCGGCGATGCGGCCGATATCGCTGCTCCAGAACAGCCGCGCCACCACGGTGGCAAAGCCATAGAAGAAAGCCAGCGCGAAGGGGATGCCGACAACGGCGAAGGGCAAGGCCCAGGCGAAGCTGTCGGCCTCGACCAGCAATGCCTGGCCGATCCACCAGAGACCGGCGAGGAAATAGCCGAAGCCGAACCACCAGCCGGTGGCAAAAGCCGGCCTCAGGCGCCTGAACCAGCCATCGGAAGCCTCGCCGGTGGCGCCGTCGAGCAGCCAGACCAGAACCGGGAACGAAACGAAGCAGACGGCGAAAAAGTCGTAAGGCGCCTGGGCAAGCACCGCCAGCGCGCCGGCGGCAAACGCGACCAGCGCCCGCCGCCACCCCCACAGCAGAATTATCCGGCCGGCAAAGCGCTGCATTCAACTTCCCAAGTCGGGCGAATCAGGGAGTTAGAGGTTTAACAGGCCGCGCTGCCTGATCCAAATCCAGATAGGCGCGGCCTGAAACACGGTTGCGCTATAGCGGGAACAGTATCCCGCTATAGCTCTTTGTTTCAGCCGCATTTCTGCAACGCCATGCCATTCCGCTTGGCTGCAAAATGCTCAGCGGTGCCAGCCCTCGATCCGCAGGCCGCTCAGTTGCTCGGCCTCGTCCTTCAGGACAACGCGCACGGTTCGGGTGAATGTCCAGATATGGCCTTCGGGGTCGCGGGCGCGATATTGCCGCTCGCCGTAGAAGTGGTCCGCCGGTTCTTCAAGAATTTCCGCGCCCGCCATACGTGCTTTTTCGCAATGAGCGTCAAGGTCTTGCTGCAGGCGGACATAGACGGCCTGAGTGTTCCTGCCGCCGACGGAGGCGGGACTGGCGACGTGGTCGGCCCATTCGGAATCGACGATGATGTAGCCGTCGCCGAAGCGCATTTCGGCATGCACAAGCCGACCGTCGGCGTCGCTCACCAGCATGCTCGGCTCGAAGCCGAAGGCCGCCTGCAGCCAGGCCAAGGCCGCGCGTGGATCCTTATAGAAAACACCCGAACCCAGGACCGCGTGCTTGAACGGATCGTCGATCGGCATGCCACTCCAAGTCTTTGTCTTTGCGCAATTCCGGACGGAAGACTACGGCGAAGGCGCCGAGCCTAACCGCTACGCACTTTTCCTGGAATTGCGCTCCAAGTTTTTGTCTTTACGCAATTCCGGACGGAAAACCGCTACGCACTTTTCCTGGAATTGCGCTCCAAGTTTTTGTCTTTACGCAATTCCGGACGGAAAACCGCTACGCACTTTTCCTGGAATTGCTCCAGGATATCAGGCCTGTTCGGTGCGGGCGGCGCGGCGGCGCTGCCGCTCGCCCTTCGGGCTCTGCACGATGCGCACGCGCTTGACGCGGCGCGGGTCGGCGTCGAGCACATGGAACTCGAAGCCGGGAATCGCCTGCACCACTTCGCCCCTGGCCGGGACGCGGCCGAGCGTGTTGAAGATCATGCCGCCGATAGTGTCGACATATTCGCCGTGCTCGCCGGCGGCGAAATCCTCGCCGATCATCTTGGCGACCTCGTCGATCTCGGCCTTGCCGTCGACGACAAAGACGCCGTCGCCGGTCTGGGTGATCATCGGCTCGTCGTCGTCGTGCTCGTCCTCGATGTCGCCGACCACCATCTCGACGATGTCTTCCAGCGAGGCGAGGCCGTCGGTGCCGCCATATTCGTCGATGACCAGCGCCATCTGCGTACGGTTCGTCTGCATGCGGCCCATCAGGTCGGAGGCCAGCATCGACGGCGGCACGAACAGCACCTGGCGGATCAAGTTGAGATCGCCGATGGTGCGTGCGAGATCCACCTGCGCGAGGTCGAGCGCGGTCGTCGCCGGCGTCTTGCGGCTCGTGCGGCCCTTCTTGACGCGGGCGACCTTGGTGATGTGGGCGAGCACGTCGCGGATGTGGACCATGCCGCGCGGATCGTCGAGCGTCTCGGAATAGACCGGCATGCGCGAATGGCCGGACTGCTCGAAAAGGCCGAGCAGGTCGCCAAGCGTCGTGTTGATCTCGACCGCCTCGATATCGGCGCGCGGCACCATGACGTCCTCGACCCGCACCTCGCGCAAGCGCAGGATGTTGTTGAGCATGGCGCGTTCGCCGGGCGAGAAGGCGCCGGCATCGGTCGCCGTTTCGGCAAGCGCGCCGGCAATCTCCTCGCGCAGGCTGGTGCCGTTGCGGTGCCGGAACAAGCCGAGCACACGGTCGAAGAGGGAAGGACCGGCATGCGTCGGCTCCGCGGCCGCGCTGCCGGTCGCAATACTCGGACTGGAGCCCTCTTCCGTCTTTTCGGAAGACTTGGCAGCACTGCCGGCGTCCGGACGGGCGGCAGTTTCTGGTGTGTCGTTCATCGCCATCGGGTCAATTGAGCTTTTTTGTTACGCGTAGGGATCGGGAATGGCAAGCCTCGCGAGCGCGGCGCGCTCGATCGCTTCCATCTCCTCGGCCTCGGCGTCGGTCTCGTGATCATGGCCCAAAAGATGCAGCAGGCCATGGATAACGAGATGAGTGATATGGTTCGCAATCGGCTTGTCTTCCAGAGTGGCCTCGCGCGCCACCGTCTCGCAAGCCAGCACGATATCGCCCAGCATCGGCGGCAAGGGGCCACCTTTCGGAGCCGAAAAAGCCGGGAAAGACAAGACGTTGGTTGGCTTGTCCTTGCCGCGCCATCCGGCATTGAGCGTCTGGATATGGGCATCGTCGGAAAAGACGATGCTGAGCTCGGAGGTGCCGCTGGCGCCGGTTTCGGCAAAGGCTGCCGCGACGGCGCGCTCGACCAGACGCATCAGTTCGGCTTCCGCGGGCCAGTCGCCGGCCTCGACGAAAATATCGATATCGACCGGCATTTCGCCGCTTAGTCCCGGATTTTCAGCCATCGGGCTTATCTTTTGTTTGAGCACGATCTTTCTCGAACCGAAGCGAAGCAAGAACCGCGCACACTTTTTCGCGAGCGCGATCCTTCGGTTCGGGATCACGCTCTAGAGCGGTTCAGCCTTTCACAGGATCGCGGAGCCGCTCTAAGTCTTTGTTTTGTCGCAATTCCGGACGGAAAACCGCTACGCACTTTTCCTGGAATTGCGCTCCAAGTCTTTGTTTTGTCGCAATTCCGGACGGAAAACCGCTACGCACTTTTCCTGGAATTGCTCTAGCTTTCGGCGCCGAGCCCTCTCGCCAGCTTGCCGTCGCGATCATAGGCCTTGACGATCTCGGCAACCAGCGGATGGCGGACAACGTCGCCTTCGTTGAAGCGGACCGTGACGATGCCGGGGACCCCGTCGAGGACGCGCAGCGCCTCGACAAGTCCCGACTTGGTGTTGGGCGGCAGATCGATCTGGGTCGGATCGCCGGTGACGATCATGCGCGAGTTCTCGCCAAGGCGGGTGAGGAACATTTTCATCTGCATCGGCGTGGTGTTCTGCGCCTCGTCGAGGATCACCGCCGCATGCGCCAGCGTGCGGCCGCGCATGAAGGCCAGCGGCGCGATCTCGATCACCTCGGCCGCGATCGCCCGCTCGACCTTGTCGGCCGGCATCATGTCATAGAGCGCGTCGTAAAGCGGCCGCAGATACGGATCGACCTTCTCCTTCATATCGCCGGGCAGGAAGCCCAGCCGCTCGCCGGCCTCGACGGCCGGGCGCGACAGGATGATGCGCTCGACCATGCCGCGCTCCAAGAGCATCGCAGCATGCGCCACCGCCAGATAGGTCTTGCCGGTGCCGGCAGGACCGATGCCGAACACCATTTCGGAGCGCTCCAACGCCCGCATATAGGCGTCCTGGTTGAGCGAGCGGGCATAGATCGTCTTCTTGCGCGTCGCGATCTGGGCAGCCGAGACCTTGCCTTTGCGCTCCAGCGTCGGCAGCGTCAGTTGGTCGTCGGCGGCGATCGCCATGCGCACGGCGCCGTCGACATCCGACTGGCCGATATCGACCCCCTTTTGCAGGATGCCATAGAGCGTATCCAGCGCGCGACGCGCCTGTTCGGAGGCTGCCGCCGAGCCCTTGATCGTAAGCTGGTTGCCGCGCGAGCGTATGTCGACACCGAGCTTCTGCTCAAGCCGGGCCAAATTCTCGTCGAATTGACCGTAAAGGGCGCTGGCAAGCTTGTTGTTGTCGAAGGTCAGTACGATGTGCGCCATGTCGGAGGCCCCGGACGCCTGGCTCTGGGGCGGATTCTTCAGTTCAGCAGCGCTCAACCGTCTCTCCTCATCTGCCGAGGCTTGTGGCTATGCATGTCGTTATCCCAAAACCGCGAGCACTTTTAGGGCGACATGCATCAGGCCAACTCGGCGAACAGGCTGTTGTAGCCGGTCCTTGTGATTCGTACGTCGATAATGTCACCGATTCCGCCGGCCTTGTCGTCAACAATAACCGGCTGCAGCCACGGCGAACGGCCAACTTTCTGGCCAGCCTGCCGGCCAGGCTTCTCGATCAGCGTGCCGATGGTCCTGCCGACCAGGCTCAAACCGAAATCCTGCTGCTGCTTGAGAAG
Source organism: Mesorhizobium australafricanum (assembly GCF_033977265.1). Lineage (NCBI taxonomy): Bacteria > Pseudomonadati > Pseudomonadota > Alphaproteobacteria > Hyphomicrobiales > Phyllobacteriaceae > Mesorhizobium > Mesorhizobium australafricanum. The sequence continues at coordinate 130,746 of NZ_JAVIIT010000004.1, forward strand.
CAGCGCCTGCAGACGCTGCAGACGCTCGTCCTTCACCGCTTCCGAGACATGGCCATCCATCTCGGCGCCCGGTGTGCCGGGGCGCGGCGAATATTTGAACGAGAAAGCCGAGGCATAGTTCACCTCGCGCACCAGTTTCAGCGTCGCCTCGAAATCCTCATCCGTCTCGCCGGGGAAGCCAACGATGAAGTCGCCGGACATGGCGATATCGGCGCGGGCGGCGCGGATGCGCCCGATGAGCGCCAGATAGTCGCGCGCCGTATGGCGACGGTTCATCGCCTTCAAAATCCGGTCGGAGCCAGACTGCACCGGCAGATGCAGATAGGGCATCAGCGCTGGCAGGTCGCGATGCGCGGCGATCAATTCGTCGTCCATGTCGCGCGGATGGCTGGTGGTGTAGCGCAGCCGCGCCAGGCCGGGGATTTCCGCAAGCCGGAACAGCAGGCGGCCGAGACCCCATTCCTGGCCATTCTCGCCGACGCCGTGCCAGGCATTGACGTTCTGGCCGAGCAACGTCACCTCGCGCACGCCGGCTTCAGCCAGGCGCTCGGCCTCGGCGACGATCTGCGCCACGGGCCGCGACACTTCGGAGCCGCGCGTATAGGGCACCACGCAAAAAGTGCAGAATTTGTCACAGCCTTCCTGCACCGTGAGGAAAGCGGTGACGCCGCGCCTGGCAAGCTCGGCGCGCTTCGGCTGCGGCAGATGCTCGAACTTGTCCTCGACGGCGTATTCGGTCTCGACGATCTTTTCGCCGCCACGGACCCTGGCCAATACATCGGGCAGCCGGTGATAGGTTTGCGGGCCGATGACCAGATCGACCGCAGGCGCACGGCGGATGATCTCGGCGCCTTCGGCCTGCGCCACGCAGCCGGCGACACCGATCAAGAGCTCGCGGCCGGCTTCGGCGCGTTCTGCTTTCATGTCGCGGATGCGGCCAAGCTCGGAATAGACCTTTTCCGCCGCCTTTTCGCGGATATGGCAGGTGTTGAGCAGCACCAGATCGGCGTCTTCGACGGCGTCGGTGGCGACATAGCCGTCAGCGGCCAGCGCATCGGTCATGCGCTGGGAATCGTAGACGTTCATCTGGCAGCCATAGGTCTTGACGAAGACCTTTTTCGCCGCCCTGGCGGGCACCGGCTGATGCTCAATGGCACCGCCCATGTCTTGGCTTTCAATCGTGTTCAATTCCATCGGGCGGCTTCTACCGCCTTTCCGTGACAAAAAACAGACGATTTTGCCCGAAGCGCGTCGTGCTGTATGGACTGAGCAAGACGCGCTTCAGGCCTCTTCCTTCTGTGCATGTCGTTATCCCAAAGCCGCCACACACTTTTGGGCGACATGCATTGATTACCGGCTCTTGGCCGGGTCGGCGAGGACGGCCTGCATCATCTCGCGCACCCTGGCTTCCATGAGCCTTGCCGTTTCCTTGCGGTTCGAGCCCTTGCAGAACGGCACAGGCTGGCCGAAATGCACCTCGGCATCGATCGCACCCTCGGCAAGCAGGGTCTTCAGATGCGGCATCAGATCCTGGTCGCCGATCCAGGCGGACATCGGCCTATGGCGCCGGCCCATCGGCATGCCGTGCAGCCGCGTATAGGCGATCGCCACCGGCTGGATGAAGACCTGTTCCGCCGCGCCTTCCGAAATCGCCATGGAGGCGGCGCCGAACAGCGTGCTCTTGAACGGCAGCACGAGATTGCCGTCGCCGGTCGAGCCTTCGGCGAACAGCACCATGGCATCGCCCTTGGCCATGCGCCTGGCGATCTCGCTTGCCTGGTCGCCGGAGGTGCGCTTGCGCTCGCGCTCGATGAAGACGGTGCGCTGCAGCTTGGACAGCATGCCGATCAGCGGCCAGCCCTCCATATCGGCCCTGGCGATGAACTTCACATCGACAACGGAGCCCAGCACCATGATATCGGTCCAGGAAATGTGGTTGGCCGCCACCAGCAGAGGGCGCTCCTTGGCCAGCGCGCCCTTCACATGGACCCGCATGCCAAGCGCCCGGAGGATCATACCGTGCCAGATTTTCAGGATGAAAGTTTCTGGCCAGAGCCCCGTCTTCATCGACAGGATCTGCAGCGGCACCAGCACCAGTGAACAGACGACGACATAGCCGAGCGCCAGGAAAATCCGCAATTTCTTGATCATTCGCTCCGGCCCTAACATTACAGCGCCGCGCGCCTTGGGCGCGCAAAGGACGCTGTAACACTCCCACTTGGCGCAAGATCCTTTCCGAAAATCGGAGCCGATTTTCGGGGTCATGCGCGACTGTGGCTAGCGAAGATCGCGGCGCATGACAAGCGCGCCGGTCGGACCGTGCTCAGTCGAGCGATAATAGTTCGGCCGATGACCTACCTGGCGGAAGCCAAGCCTGCGGTAAAGCCCGATCGCCGGCGCATTGGTCTCGTCGACCTCGAGGAAGAGCGCTTCGGCGCGCTGCGCATGCAGTTCGCGCAGCACCGCGTCCATCAATTGCCAACCGAGACCCTGGCGGCGATGCGTACGGGCGACCGCCACGGTCAGGATCTCGCCCTCGCCGGCCGCGAGCCGGGCCAGGACGAAGCCGACCGGCGGCTTGGCGCCTTGGCCGGTTTCCCGCGCCGCATAGCCGAACACCGTATCCTGCTCGAGGAGCGCGGCGAATTCGCCATCGGTCCATGGCCGCACGAAATCCTCTCGATGCAGCTCCGAAACAGCGGCGCTGTCGGCAACGGTCAGCGGTTGCAAGGCGTAGTCCCTGCGGCGGGGCTGAAAGAACGGTATGCGCATCAGGCACCGTTTCCCTTATCCTGCCTCGGCAGGATGAAACCCGCCTGCGGCTTGGCGTCGGCACCGCGCAGATAGAGCGGCTTCGGCCTTTCGCCCGGCCCCTTGGCCGAGGCCAGCCTGGCATAGGTCGCAATGTCGGCGGTGGCGGCAGCCGGACCCGTGTCGAAGGCACGCCCGGCCGCCGCGGCAATCTGCGGCGCGGCGGTCCCGACAAGAACCGCTTCCGCGCCGATAGCCATGGTCGTTGCCTCGGCAAGCGTGGTTACCGAAGGTCCGTAAGTTTCGACCAACGTTTTATCATAGAGCGCCGCATGGATTTCCTCGCGGCCGGCATCGAGCGCGGCAAGCACCGCGCGCCCGGGAAAGGCATTCGCACCCTCCGCCGCCAGGGCTTCCAGCGTCGTCACGCCGATCGCCGGGATTTTCAGCGCCAACGCCAGGCCGCGCGCGGTCGAGACGCCGACGCGCAGGCCGGTGAAGGAGCCCGGTCCGATCGAGACGGCGATAGCGCCAAGGTCGTGATAGCCGGTGCTGGCGGCTTTCAAAGCAGCTTCGATGACGGCCATCAGATGCTCGGCATGCCCCTTGCCGAGATCAAGCACCTCGCGGCCAAGCTCCGCTCCCACGCCTGTGTCATAGATGCAGGCGGCGCAGAGGTTGGCGGCGCAGTCGATGGCGAGCAGCTTCATATAGGCAGCTTCATATGGCCGGTTAACGAACTGGATCGAAACACAATTCCCTCTGCCCGGCATGGGCCGCCACCGCAAGGGCCAGGGCCCAGAAATGTTAAGCGGCTTTGCATCCCTGCCAAGACTCGTTTGTCAGGCCAAGGCCGCGATCCGCAGCATGTGGTTGTCCCAGACATAATCCGGCTCGGAACGGGCGGCACCAGCGCCACCGACGATCTCGCCGGCGCCGGTCGTTGCCATGAAGCCGGCGCCGTCGGGCGCCAGGCCGCAGACCTCGATCAGCGATCTGGTCGCGACCACGCGCCCGCTGGCGGCGTCGATGACGGCCAGCGAGTTTCCTTCCGGCGAGGTGACGGCGACCGTACCCGTCGCGGCATTGGCGGCGACGGAGCCGATATAGTTGCGAAAGCCGGAAAGCACGTCCCGCGGCATCTCCAGCAGTTCGAGCTCGTTGCCGCGCGCGGCACGGCCGACCAGTGCCGGACGGTCGGTTGCGGGCCCGCGATATTGGCAGCCGAACCAGACCGTGCCCGCCTGGTCGCGATCCATGTGGCGGATCGAAAGCTGATGCAGCGCCGGCGGCAATTCATGCTTTTCGATCAGGTCGCCGGTGATGCTGTCGACCAGCGCATAGGACGGCTTCATCGTCGCGATGTTGAGCTCGGCGCGGCCATAGTCGGGATGGGTTTCGATGCCGCCATTGGCAATGGCTAAAGTGCGGCCATCGCCGAGCAGGAGCAGCTCGTGCGGCCCCATGCCATAGGTCGGGAACTCGCCGATGCGATTGAACCTGGCGCGCGCGTCGTAGATGCCGACGACGCCGGCGGCGTTGTCGAAATCGTTCTCGGTCGCATAGAGCAAGGCGCCATTGGGCGAAAACACGCCATGGCCGAAGAAATGCCGTCCGGCGATGCTGGCGATGGTCAAAGGCTTGTCGCGGCCGGCATGGTCGAAGACGACAGCGAAAGTGCCGGGCTGGCGGGCGAAAACGACCGAGCGTTTCGACACCGGATCGAAAGTGAGGTCATGGCCGCGATCTGGCAGATCGACCGTGTGCAGGATCTTGCCGGCCTCGGAAAGCACGGCGGCGCCGAAGCTGCCGTCGCGCTTGACGAAAGCGGTGGCAAACACCGCATCCGCGGCAAGCGTTTCGGCCCAGGCGCGCGGCGCCATGGCGGCGGCGAAACTCGCGCCCGCGGCCCGCAGGAAATCGCGGCGGTCGATGAGTGGTGTGCCTGACCAGGCCATCGATCAATCCCCGTCCAGCGACGAAAAGCCGGCGGTCAGGCCGAATTCGGCGGTCATCCTGGTGCCGATCAAGGTCGACAGGCTGGAGGTTATCAGCGCGAAGTGATCCAGCTTGTCGCGCAGCGCCGGATCGGCGAGCGCCTTGTCGATCGGGCCGCTGACGGAGTTCGCGGTCGTCACGCCATTGGCGAGCTGGATGTGGATGGATTCGGCCATCCATTGCGCATCGGCGGGCAGCGCGTCGCCAAGCTTGGAAGCCTGGAACAGCTCGTCGACCCCGGACAGGTTTCCGGCCAGCGAAGTCGTCGTGTTCTGCGAGCGCCAGTAGATCGCCTGCTTCGGCCTGTCGGCATCGGGCTTGGCGCCGAGAAAGCCCTTGAGCCGCACGTCGCGGATCATTTCCAGCTCGTTGATGAAGGCGCCGACCAGTTCCGTCACGGCTTCGGCACCGTCGCGGTAGAGCGGGTTCTTCGGCCCTGGATTGGCCCAGAGCGACGCGAAGCCGTCGGGCCTGTTCCAGGCATCGCGCACCTCGCCCGAGATCGTTTCGATGTTGCCGGCAACCGCGGCGCCATAAGCGCAGCGATAGGGATCGTCCTTCCTGACGAGCGTTTCGGCGCCATCGCCGTAAAGCACATATTCGAGCGCGCCGAGACCTTGCATGGCCACGCTCTTTTGCGCCAGTTGCGCCGGATCGGTAGCTGAGGGATCTTTGGCGGCAAGCGTCGACTGCACCTGCCGCAGACCGATGCTCTTGCGGTCCGGCCAATACAGCATGCGCTCCAGCCGGTTGTTCTCCTTGATCGGTCCGAAGGCAATGATCTCGGCCACCGACCAGGCTTCGACTGTTGCGGAAAACGTCGAACGCGCCGCTTCGAGATTCTGTTCGGATGGCGTTTCGCAAAGCTGGCGCATCGCCTTGGTCAGGCTGTCAGCACGCTCGTCGAGACTGGCATAGGCCGGGCGGACGAAACCGTCGATCGCGCGGCCGATGACATCGGTGGCCTTGACCGTGGCCGATGCGGGCAAGGCGGCGGCCAGAAGAAGCGGAAGGGCAAGCGCGGCGGCCAGGCGTTTCGACATCAGAGCGACTCCAAAAATTTGATCAGCGCATCACGATCGGCCGCGGGGGCTCCGGCGAAGCGGTCGCGCGCCTTCTGGCCCTCGCCGCCATGCCACAGGATCGCCTCGGCAAGCGTGCGGGCGCGGCCGTCGTGCAGATAAAAAGCATTGCCGTTGACTATCGCGGTGAGCCCGATGCCCCAGAGCGACGGAGTGCGCCACTCGCTGCCGCTCGCTTCCCCCACCCGTTGCCCGTCGGCGAGACCCTCGCCCATCTCGTGCAGCAGGAAGTCGGAATAGGGCCAGATCAACTGGAAGGCCTGCGACTTGTCGGGTGTGCCGCGCATGGTGACGAATTTCGGCGTGTGGCAGGAAATGCAGCCCATCTCGTAGAACTGCTTCTTGCCGGCAAGCACTTGCAATGTGTCGAGATCGCGCCGCGCCGGCACGGCCAGGTTCTGCGAATAGAAGGTGACGAGGTCCATCACCGGCGGCGGCGCCTCGGCCGTGCCGAGACGCTGCTGCACGCCGTTCGGCATGGCAAGGCAATCCTGCTGCGCTTCACTGCAATCGCCCCAATGCTTCGGCATTTCCGGCGTCGAGATACCGATATCGCTGGCAAAGGCATCGGCCGCCTGCTGGCGGATCGACGCGGTCTGCGCCTTCCAGCCGAAGCGACCCAAAATAACCGCGCCGCTTAGCTGATCGCGCACGATGTTCGGCCTGCCCGAAATGCCGTCACCGTCACGATCGTCCGGATCGGCATGGGCAAGGATATCGGCCGGTGCAATCTGCTCGATCAGACCGAGCCCGATCATCGGCGGCGTCAGGCGCGGCGAGAGCGTGGTGCGCGGATCGAGCGGACCATAGCCGAGATTTTCGACGGAATAGCTCGGCTTGCGCAGCGATACGGCGGTGCCGTCGCCGAGCGTCACCTTTTGCTCCGAGTATTCGACGCGCATGCGGCCCTCGCCCTTGAGGCCGGGAACCGCGAGGTCCTGCATTTGCGCGCCATAAACCGGATCGGGAAAGTTCAGCACCTTGTGGTCGGCAAGTGCTGCCTTTTCCTCGGCGCTGCTGGCGTCGCGCGCGAGCCGGAGGAACATCGACGTCGAGCCGGCAGTACCCTCCGGCGGGCGGCCGCGGCCATCCTTCAGATGGCAGTTCTGGCAGGCGCGTTCGTTGAACAGGGGGCCGAGCCCATCCGAAGCCTGGGTCGAAGACGGCGACGACACCCAGTTCTTGCGGAATAGAGCGTTGCCGAGCTTGAAGCTGCCCTCCTCCTCGAAGGTGATGTTGGCGGAGGACTGCGAGAAGGCATCGCGGTTGACGTCCTTGCGCGACGTGCCGGCGCCGCCCTGCATCAACTCGAACTGCTCGGGTTTGGTAAAATCGGTCGTCGGCTTGGTGACGGCCAGAACCCGCGCCTGATCCCTCGGCGTCAGGTCGGTCCGGCTTGTCGGCAGATCGGCTGGCTCACCGGCCCAGGCGGATGCGGAAAGCATGATCGCCGGCAAAAGCGATGCCCCGCGATAGATCCGGTATCGCGGGGTCTTTCGAAACGACAGGCCGTCGTTTTCGGCCCGACGCAAGCGGCGCGAAAAATCTACGGGGCGCCGCATTCCCGCATGTCCTTACTCCGCCTCGTTAGCCGGATCGGCGTTGAGCAGGCCGTACTTTTCCTCGCCGATCGAGGCAAGCAGGTCGAGCTGCGTTTCCAGGAAGTCGATATGTCCTTCCTCGTCGGTCAAAAGGTCCTCAAACAGCTTCATCGTGACAAAATCGCCTTCGTCGTGGCAGATCTCGCGCGAGCGCTTATAGGCGGTGCGCGCGTCATATTCGCCGGCCAGATCGGATTCGAGCACCTCCTTGACGTTCTGGCCGATGCGCAACGGCGCGACGGATTGCAGGTTGGGATGGCCTTCGAGGAAGATAATGCGCGCGATCAGCCGGTCGGCGTGATGCATTTCCTCGATCGATTCCGCCCGCTCCTTCTTTGCCAGCTTGGTGTAGCCCCAATCCTCGAGCAGGCGATAATGCACCCAATACTGATTGACGGCCCCAAGCTCCAGGAACAGAGCTTCATTAAGCCGCTCGATGATTTGCGGTTCGCCTTTCATGGCTTCTGCTCCCGTATTGGACGCGCAAGCCTCTCACGCGATCCAGGTGTGAAACGATGTCCACGTCTCCCACCTCTGAGCGGGCGTGGTAGTTCTCGGTGACCCGAATGATCGTTTCCACCACATTTGGGAAACAGCCGCAACAGCGACCGCGCTTGCCCATCGCATGGTAGACCTTCGCGGGCACGATCAGCTGCCAGGGGTCTTCATCCAGCAGTCCGACGATCGTCTGCTCGATCTCCTTTTCGGTGATGATGTTACAATGACAGATCAGCATTTACTTGCTCTGGCTGACGGCGCGGTCCGCCGTTTGGCTGGTTTGTTAGTCGGGCATGATCTTGTCCAAAAACCGGTTTCCACTTTTTGGGATCATGCCGGTTTCCCAGTCGGGCATGATCTTGTCCAAAAACCGGTTTCCACTTTTTGGGATCATGCCCTGGACCTTACTTGAACACCTTGTCGGGAGCATCGAGGCTGTCGGAGCCCTCGAAGGCGATCTGGTTGAGCTTGAGCGAGCCGACGGCGCGCTCGATCGACTTGGTCTGGTCGACCAGCGCGTCGATCGCGGCCTGCACGGTGGCGTTGCCTTCGGTGTTGCCTTCGGCGATCTGCTGGTCGTAGGCCTCGCCGGCCAACGCGCGTGCCTTGATCGCCTCCATCTTGGCGACGGTGGTGTCGAGCTTGCCTGACAGTTCCTTGTCGATCGCCGGATCGGCGACCTTGACCATGTCGGACACCGACGGACCCGAAACCACGGAGCCGTCGAGCCGTTTGTAGCTGGCATGATAGGCGTCGCGGATGCCGACCGCGTCATAGAGATGCGAGATATAGGTGTTGTCGGAGAAGCAGTCTTGCTCCTCCTCCGGATCGTGCAGCAAAAGGCCGAGCTTCATGCGCTCGCCGGCGAGCTCGCCATAGGAGAGCGAGCCCATGCCGGTGAAGATGGTCGAGATGCCAGCATTCGCATCGCCGTCGGTCAGGTTCTTGCGCGCGGCGCCGTCTTGTTTCCAGTTGTCGACCATCTCCTGCAGGTCGGACACCAGAAGGTCGCTGGCCGACTTCAGATATTCGGCGCGACGGTCGCAATTGCCATTGCTGCAATTCTTGAGGTCGTAGTCGGTAAAGGGCCGCTCGCCGGCGCCCGGCCCGGTGTCGTGCAGGTCCTGGCCCCAGAGCAGGAATTCGATGGCGTGATAGCCGGTCGCTACATTGGCTTCGACGCCGCCGGCTTCCTGCAGCGTGCCGGACAGGAATTCCGGCGTCAGCTTCGAGGCGTCGACCTTCTTGCCGTTGATCTCGATCTCCTTGTTGGCGATGACGTTGGCCGTATAGAGCGCGTTTTCGTCCGACTCGGTGCCGTAGCTCTTGGCGACATAGTCGATCAGCCCCTCATCCAGCGGCCACGAATTCACGCGGCCTTCCCAGTCGTCGACGATCTTGTTGCCGAAGCGATAGACCTCGGTCTGCTGGTAGGGAATGCGCGCCGCCTTCCAGGCTTCGCGCGCAGCGTTCAACGTATCGGCCGAGGGGCTGGCGATGAGCGCATCGACCGCCTTGTCCAGCGCCTGCGCCGTGGTCAGCGTATCCTCATACTTGGCCAGCGCGATGTCGGCATAGGTCTTGATCACCGCTTTCGCATCGGCCTCGGCTTTCGCCGGCAACACGAACACCGCCGCCGTCAACGCAACCGTGGCGCAGATCGCGGCCAGCCTGCCGCCATTACGTGCCGTCATTATCCTTCTCCAGTTGCTTGGAAATTCAAGAAAAGGCGCCCACCCGCGCCGAGGCATAAGCATGCCGGGAAAAATGGTGGCCGCGTCGATGCGCGGTTCGCGATAAAAAGTCACCCACTTGCCTCCAATCGAAAGGGTTCAAGGCCCAGACATCAAAGGGATACGCTTTGCGCGCAGCTCTCCATAAAGCGACGGAGCGGCCGGGAGTCAACTGGCGCGGCAGAAAAAATTCAATCGAAACAATAGTTTAGAATTATTCTAAACTACGATTATCAACTTTAGACGCATCCCGCGTGCCGCACGTTATTGACAGGTGGCCGTCCTGGGTGCGACCCGGACACCGGCTCTTGCGGCGGCGGCAGACAATCGCCACCTGGCGGAAGATCATAGATTTCAAAAAGAAAAAGGATCGCGATGACGAACGGGGTTGTGATTGTCGGTGCGGGCCACGCCGGCGTGCAGGCGGCTGCCAGCCTGCGCGAGGAAGGCTATCAAGGGCCTGTCGTCCTGATCGGCGACGAGAAGGAACTGCCCTATCACAAGCCGCCGCTGTCCAAGACCTTCATCAAGGACGCCGAGGCCAAGCCGCAGCCCTTGCGCGGCGAGACCTTCTACACCGGCCACACTATCGACTATCGGTCGGGCGTGCGCATCGAGAGCATCGATGCCCGCGCGGGCCAATTGAATGTCGCAGGCGGTGGAACGCTCGGCTTCGACCGGCTGATCCTTGCGACCGGCTCGCGGCCGCGTCTGCTCAAGCTCGACGGCGCCGGCCTCTCCGGCGTGGTCTCGCTGCGCTCGCTGGCCGACGCGCGGGCGATCCGCGAGCTCAGCGCGCAAACCGAGGACGTGGTCATTCTCGGCGGCGGCTTCATCGGGCTGGAGATCGCGGCGACGCTGAGGGCCGCCGGCCGCAACGTCACCGTCGTCGAGGCCGTCGACCGATTGCTCGGCCGCGCCGTCGCGCCGATCATCGCCGCGCATGTGCGCCAGCGCCTGGAGGCAACGGGCGTGCGCATCCTGACCGGCACCACCGTTGCCCGTCTGGAAGGCGAAAACGGCCGCGTTTCGGCCGCGATAACCTCGCGCGGCGAACGCCTGCCGGCGCAGATGGTCATCATCGGCATCGGCGTGGTGCCCAATGTCGAACTGGCGGAGGCGGCGGGCTTAGCCATCGGCAACGGCATCCGCGTCGACCAGCATATGCAAAGCTCGTTTCCCGAAATCCTCGCCATCGGCGATGCCGCCTCCTACCGGCACTGGTTCACCGGCGGCGACGTACGGCTGGAATCGGTGCAGAACGCCACCGACCAGGCCAGGCTAGCCGCGCGCACCATCCTCGGCCATGCCGAGCCCTTCTCGGCGGTGCCGTGGTTCTGGTCCGATATCGGCGACATGAAGCTGCAGATGGTGGGGCTGACGCAAGGCGGCGATCACCATGTCGTGCTGGGCGACCTCGCCGACAACAAGTTCTCCATTTACCACTATGCCGGCAGCCGGCTGCTCGGCATCGAATCCGTCAACCGGCCCGCCGACCACATGCTTGGCCGCAAGATGCTCGGCGCCGGCTTCTCGCCGACGCCGCAGACGGTCGAGGGCGGGCCGGATACGCTGAAGGCGGCGCTGGCGGCGTTTCAGAATATGGAGCCAGCCAAGGCCGGGGCGTAGAGTTGCCAAATTTTTGCCATAGGCCATAAAGTGCTTTGATGAGCATCATGAACATCTCACTGCCTGACAGCTTGAAGCATTTTGTCGATCAGCAAGTGATGGATCGCGGCTACGGCACGAGCAGCGAATATCTGAGTGAATTGATCCGCCACGATCAGGATCGTCAAGTCCTGCATCGTTTGCTCCTCGAAGGCGTGTTATCGGCGCCTGGCGCTCCTGTTGACGACGACTATTTCAACGCGCTGCGAAGACGAGCACAGCGCCGATAAACTGGCGTGACGAGTTCTGCACGCCAAGACGGATATTCCAGCTTGGCTGCGGAATCCGAGTTTCTAACGGCACCCCCTCGGGGCAGACCGTCAGCAGAAATGGAGTGCGTTTTAAGCGAGGCCGCTTCCAACCTTGGCAAAAGGGCATCACCGACTTATCATAGATTGATAAATTCGGATAAGGTGAAAGATTGTTCCATGCCTGCAAGCTACAGCATTGGCTCCCGCTACGAGGCATTCGTGCGCGAGCTTGTCGAGAGTGGTCGCTACGCCAGCGCAAGCGAAGTTGTGCGCGATAGCCTGCGCCTGCTGGAGGAACGCGAAGAGCACCGGCAGGCGAAGCTTACTGCACTGCGTGAAGACATCCGCAAGGGTGTAGAGAGCGGACCAGCTATTTCAGCCGACGACGTTTTTGACCGGTTGGGGAAAAGATACGCGGCTGAAAGCCGTAAATAATGGCTCTCAGTTTCGCGCCTGCCGCCGTACAGGACATTGAAGAGATTGGCGATTACATCCACGCTGAAAATCCGGCGGCCGCCCGCCGCTTGATAGCGGCACTTCGAGTGCGATGCGACACCACCTTGGACGCACCCCGTGGTGGCGCTCCCCGTTCCGAACTCTGGCGCGGTCTGCGCTCCGTCGCGTTCCAGAGATATGTCATCTTTTATACCGTCGAGGGCGACGGTGCGCGTGTCGAGCGCATCCTGCACGGCTCACGCGACATCCAAGGCATTTTCGATGAAGGGAAAATGCCCAAGGATAGTTGAAGCCGACACTCTGACTATTCCGATTAAGCCGCGCGCGCTTCGCGGATCGAGGTCTCCAGAATGTCCAGCGCCTCGGTCATGACGCCGTCCTGGATGGTGATCGGCGACAGGAAGCGGATGACGTTGCCGTAGACGCCGCAGGTGAGCAGGATGAGGCTCTTGTCCAGCGCCTTCAGCCTGACGGCGTTGGCGAACTCGGCCGACGGCAGGCCCTTCTTCACATCGTTGAACTCGACGGCGTTCATGAAGCCCGGACCACGGATATCGACGATCTCCGGCACGTCGTCGCGGATCGATTCCAGCCGCTGCTTCAGCCTGGCACCGAGCGCATTGGCGCGGTCGCAGAGCTTTTCCTCCTCGATGACGTCGAGCACGGCGTGCGCAGCGGCGACGCCGATCGGGCTGCCGCCATAGGTGCCGCCGAGCCCGCCGGGGCCTGGCGCATCCATGATCTCGGCGCGGCCGGTGACAGCCGCAAGCGGGAAACCGCCGGCAAGGCTCTTGGCCATGGTGGTGAGATCGGGCGCCACGTCATGATGATCCATGGCGAACATCTTGCCGGTGCGGGCAAAGCCGGTCTGCACCTCGTCGGCGACGAGCAGGATGCCGTGCTGGTCGCAGATCTTGCGAAGTGCTGCCATGAAATCGCGCGGCGCCTCGTAGAAGCCGCCCTCGCCCTGGACCGGCTCGACGATGATGGCGGCAACGCGGCCCGGATCGACATCTGCCTTGAACAGCTTGTCGAGCGCGGCAAGCGAATCCGCGACCGAAACCCCGTGCAGCGCGACCGGGAACGGGGCGTGGAAGACATCGGCCGGCATCGCGCCGAAGCCGACCTTGTAAGGCACGACCTTGCCGGTCAGCGCCATGCCCATGAAGGTGCGGCCATGGAAGCCGCCGGAAAAGGCGATGACCGCCTGGCGGCCGGTGGCGTTGCGGGCGATCTTGATGGCGTTTTCGACCGCTTCGGCGCCGGTGGTGACGAAGACGGTCTTCTTGTCGAACTTGCCGGGCAGCATGCCGTTCAGGCGCTCGGCGAGATGCACATAGCTCTCATAGGGCACGACCTGGTGACAGGTGTGGGTGAAGCGGTCGAGCTGCGCCTTGACCGCCTCGATCACCTTCGGATGGCGGTGGCCGGTGTTGACCACCGCGATGCCCGACGAGAAGTCGATATAGCGGCGGCCTTCGACGTCCCAGATCTCCGAATTCTCGGCGCGATCGGCATAGATCTGCGTCGTCATGCCGACGCCGCGCGATATCGACTGGTTCTTGCGCTCGGAAATGGCTGAATTCTTCATCTCGTCCCTCATCGGGCCATCCCTCATCGAGATTGGGCCCGTTCCGTTGATCGAAACTCTTCTCGCCTTATTTTACGTTTTCCTCAAGTCGGCACATTGGCCCAGTCGATTGGGCCTGCCGAAAGGCAATTCCAGGAAAAGGGTGAAGCGGTCGGGCTCGGCGACTTCGCCGTAGCTTCCGTCCGGAATTGCATCAAACCAAAGAGATAGAACGGCTCGCCGTTTCCATGAAGCGGTGAACCGCTCTGGCCCGGAAAACGATCTTGACCAGCCCGGCGACTAGCGCCGCGGAAATGGTTTCCTTTTCCCGCCGATCGATTATCCTCGTTTCGTCCGCGACGTGCCGCCGTCAGGAGCGGCTCCCACGCTTGAGGGGAACCATGAGCAGGAACGCGACATCGTCCGCCTTGCCGTCTTCTCCGCTCAGCCCTTTGCCTCGTCCAAACATCCTGTTGCTGCTGGCCTGCGCCGGCGCGATGCTCTCAGCGACCGGCTGCCAGAAACAGCAGGCGGCGGAAAAGAAGCTGCCGGTGGTGGTGACGACGCAGACTGTCGCGCTCGCCGACTACGCGCCACGAACCTCGTTGACCGGCGTGATCGCTGCCCGGACCCTCAACAATTTGTCGTTCCGCGTCGGCGGCCGCGTCGCCGAACGGATGGTCGATGTCGGCCAGCATGTCGACCAGGGCACCGTGCTTGCCCGCATCGACCCGCAGGAACAGGAAGCCGACCTGCGTTCGGCCCAGGCCGACCTCGACGCGGCACAGGCGCAGCTCACCCAGGCGGCGGCCACTTATCAACGGCAAAAGACGCTGCTTTCGCAAGGCTTTACGACGCGACGGGATTTCGACACCGCCAACCAGACCCTGAAAGTGGCGCAGGGCAGCGTCGATGCGGCGCAAAGCGCTTTGGCCAACGCCAAGGAAAACCTTTCCTATACCGAGCTCAAGGCGGGTGCCGCCGGCGTCATCACGGCGCGTCAGGTCGAGGCCGGGCAGGTGGTGCAGGCGGCGCAGACCGTGTTCACCATCGCCGAGGATGGCGACCGGGACGCCGTCTTCAACGTGCACGAGACGCTGGTGGTCCAGACGCCGCCTTCCCCGGCGGTGACGATCACGCTGCTGTCCGACCCGCAGGTGCGGGCAGTCGGCAAGGTGCGGGAAATCTCGCCGGCGGTCGATACCGCGTCCGGGTCGATCCGGGTCAAGGTCGGCATTCCCGATACGCCGGCCGGCATGCCGCTCGGTGCCGCCGTCATCGGCACCGTCAGCGCCATGCCGGTGAAGGCTGTCCTTTTGCCTTGGCAGGCGCTGACCTCGACGGCCGGCAAGCCCGCCGTCTGGATCGTCGATCTGTCGAGCAAAGCAGTGACGACAGCGCCTGTCGAAGTGCTCGCCTTCGATTCCGGCGTGGTCGTCGTCGACAAGGGTTTGCGGGAAGGCCAGAACGTCGTCACCGCGGGCGGGCAACTGCTCAGTCCCGGGCAGAAGATCGAGATCGCGGGGGCGAGCCAATGAACCGGTTGCCAGGCATCGCTCCCTTGCTGATCCTTACCGCACTTGCCGCCTGCTCGCGCTCGGAAGAGAAGCCGCCGGTGATCATCCGGCCGGTGCTGTCGATGGTGGTCGAACCGAAGACCGTTGAGATCTTCGGCTTCGCCGGCACGGTGCAGCCGCAATACAGCGCCGATCTCGCCTTCCGCCTGCTCGGCCGCGTCGTCTCGCGCGACGTCAAGGTCGGCGACCTCGTCACCAAGGGCACGACGATCGCCGCGCTCGACCCGACGGCGCTGGAGCTTGCCGTCCAGGCCTCGAAAGCCGATCTGTCGAACGCGCAGGCGCAGTTCACCAACGCCGCCGCAAGCGAGGATCGTCAGCGCCAGCTGCTTGCCTCGGCCAACACCTCGCAAGCGACGTTCGATGCCGCCAAACAAGCGCGGCAGGCGGCGGAAGCCGGTGTCGAGCGCGCCAATGCCGCTCTGGCCAAGTCGCAGGAGCAACTCGGCTACGCCCGGCTGTTCTCCGATTTCGACGGCGTCGTCACGGCGGTCGGCGCCGAGGTCGGCCAGACAGTCTCGCCCGGACAGACGGTCGTCACCGTGGCGCGCACCGATCCGCGCGAGGCGGTGGTCGACATTCCCGATCAACTGACCGGCGACCTTGCCGTCGGCACGCCGTTCGAGATCATCCTGCAATCGCTGCCGACCATCAAAGCCGACGCCAAGTTGCGCGAGTTGGCGCCGCAGTCGGAAGGCGCCACGCGCACCCGCCGCGTGCGGCTGACACTGGTCAGTCCGCCGTCGGCGTTCCGGCTGGGCTCGACGATCACTGCAACGCGCATGACCAAGGTCACGCCGACGATCGAACTGCCGTTGTCGGCGCTGCTCGAAAAGGATGGTGCGGAGAAAGTCTGGATCGTCGATCCGCAATCCTCAAGCGTGAGCGCGCGCGAGATCAAGATCGCCTCGAAGAACGGCGGCAGCTTCACGGTGGCCGAAGGCCTTGAGGCCGGAATGCGCGTCGTTACCGCCGGCGTCCACAGCTTGAGCGAAGGCCAGAAGGTCAAGGTACCCGAGGGCGGCGTCTGATGAAGGGCTTCAACCTCTCCGACTGGGCGCTCAGCCACCGCTCCATGGTCTGGTACTTCATGCTGGTCTTCGTGGTGGCCGGCATTTTCTCCTACCTCAATCTCGGCCGCGAGGAAGACCCCGCCTTCACCATCAAGACCATGATCATCCAGGCCAACTGGCCCGGCGCCTCGGTCAAGGAGACGGTGCAGCAGGTGACCGACCGCATCGAGAAAAAGCTCGAGGAGCTCGACAGCCTCGACTTCACCCGGTCCGTCACCACCGCCGGCCAGACCGTCATTTTCGTCAACCTGAAGGACACCACCAAGGCGCGCGATGTCGTGCCGAACTGGCTTCAGGTGCGCAACATGGTCAACGACATCAAGGCGCAGTTTCCGCAGGGCGTGCAGGGACCGTTCTTCAACGACCGGTTCGGCGACGTCTACGGCAACATCTACGCCTTCACCGCCGACGGGCTGACGCCGCGCCAATTGCGCGACTATGTCGAGGATGTCCGCACCAGGATCCTGACCGTGCCGAATGCCGGCAAGGTCGATCTGGTCGGCGCGCAGGACGAGGCGATCTATCTTGAATTCTCGACGCGCCAGATCGCAGCACTTGGCCTCAACCAGCAGGCGATCGTGGCCAGCCTGCAGGCCCAGAACGCGATCACGCCGTCCGGCGTCGTCCAGTCCGGGCCGGAGCGCATCAGCGTGCGCGTCGGCGGCCAGTTCGCTTCCGAGGAAAGCCTGCGGGCCATCAACTTGCGCGTCAACGACCGCTTCTTCCGGCTGAGCGATGTGGCGACGATCCGGCGCGGCTATGTCGACCCGCCGACGGACCTGTTCCGCTTCAACGGCCAGGATGCGATCGGGCTTGCCATCGGCATGAAGCCCAACGCCAATCTGCTCAAATTCGGCGAAGCGTTGCACGAGGAGATGCAGCGGGTGCTGGCCGACCTGCCGGTCGGCGTCGGTGTCCATCTGGTCGCCGACCAGCCGGTCATCGTCGAGGAAGCGGTCTCGGGCTTCACGCGGGCACTGTTCGAGGCGGTCGCCATCGTGCTCGCCGTCTCCTTTATCAGCCTCGGTTTGCGCGCCGGCTTTGTCGTCGCGCTGTCGATACCTCTGGTGCTTGCGATCACCTTCACCGTCATGGCCTATCTCGGCATCTCGCTGCAGCGTATTTCGCTTGGCGCCCTGATCATCGCGCTCGGGCTTTTGGTCGACGACGCGATGATCGCGGTCGAGATGATGGTGGCCCGGCTGGAGGTCGGCGACAATCTGCGCAAGGCGGCGACCTATGTCTACACCTCGACCGCCTTCCCGATGCTGACCGGAACGCTGGTGACGGTCGCCGGCTTCATCCCTATCGGTCTCAACTCGAGCGCGGCCGGCGAATACACCTTCACGTTGTTCGTCGTCATCGCGGTGTCGTTGCTTGTGTCATGGATCGTCGCGGTGCTGTTCGCGCCGCTGCTCGGCGTGACCATCCTGCCCGCAACGATGAAGGAGAAGCATCACGACCAGCCCGGGCGCTTCACCTCGCTGTTCCGGCGCGTGCTTGTCTTTTCCGTGCGCCGCCATTGGCTGACCATCATCGCGACGGTGCTTCTGTTTGCGGCCTCGATCGCCGGCTTCGGGCTTGTCCAGCAGCAGTTCTTCCCGCCTTCCGACCGGCCGGAGCTGATCGTCGACTGGAACCTGCCGCAGAACTCCTCGATCACGGAGACGCGCGACCAGATGGAGCGCTTCGAGCAGCGCGCGCTGGTCGGCAATCCCGACATCGATCATTTCAGTTCCTATATCGGCCAGGGCGCGGTGCGCTTCGTGCTTGCCTATGACGTGCAGCCGGCCAATCCCTATTTCGGCCAGACGGTGATCGTCACCAAGAGCATCGAGGCGCGCAACCGGGTGAAGCCGGCGCTGGAAAAGCTGCTGCGCGCGGAGTTCGTCGGCACCGATGCCTTCGTCAAGCCGCTCGAGCTCGGCCCACCGGTCGGGCGTCCGGTGCAATACCGCGTCGGCGGTCCCGACATCGAGACGGTGCGGGAGCTCGCGCAGCAATTCGCCGGCCTGATCTCGGCCAATCCGAAGCTTGCGGCACCGACCTTCGACTGGAACGAGCCGCAACGCGTGCTCAGGGTCGACGTGCTGCAGGACAAGGCGCGCCAGCTCGGCATCACCTCCTCCGACATTGCGAGCACGCTGAACAGCACGGTGGGCGGCGCGACGATCACGCAGGTGCGCGACGCGACATACCTCATCAATGTCGTGGCGCGGTCGCGCGAGGCCGAGCGCGGCTCGATCGAGACGCTGCAGAACATACAGCTGCCGACCGGAAACGGCGAGGCGATCCCGCTCGCCGCTGTCGCCAATTTCCGCTACGATTTGGAGCAGCCGACGGTATGGCGGCGCAACCGCACGCCGACGATCACCGTGCGCGCCGGCCTGGTCGGCGACGTGCTGCCGGCGACGGTCGTCAACGAGCTGAAACCATCGGTCGATGCCTTCATCGCCAAGCTGCCGCCCGGCTATTCGATCGAGACCGCAGGGTCTGTCGAGGAAAGCGCCAAGAGCCAGGGGCCTATCGCGGCCGTGGTGCCCTTGATGCTGTTCATCATGGCGACCATCCTGATGGTGCAGTTGCAGAGCTTCCAGCGCCTGTTCCTGGTGGTGGCGGTGGCGCCGCTCGGGCTGATCGGCGTGGTGGCGGCCCTGGTGCCGAGCGGCGCGCCGCTCGGCTTCGTAGCCATCCTCGGCGTGCTGGCGCTCATCGGCATCCTGATCCGCAACTCGGTCATCCTGATCGTGCAGATCGAGGACCTGGTCACCGAGGGCAAGCACCGCTGGGCGGCGGTGATCGAAGCGACCGAGCACCGCATGCGGCCGATCGCGCTGACCGCTGCTGCCGCGAGCCTGGCGCTGATCCCAATCGCGCGCGAAGTGTTCTGGGGGCCGATGGCCTATGCCATGATGGGCGGCATCATCGCAGGTACCGCGATCACGTTGCTGTTCCTGCCGGCGCTTTACGTGACGTGGTTCCGGATCAAGGAGCCGAAAGAGGTGGAGCCTGCCGACAGCGCTGTTGTCGCGGAGAGTGGCGCAACCTGAGCCGCAGAATTCGAACGCCGAGTTCCCGCCCACCCCCCTCTGTCCTGCCGGACATCTCCCCCGCAAGGGGGGAGATCGGCAGCTTCGGCATGGCGCCTTTTCGTGAGACCATGGTGATTGGCGAAAATGGCGGAGCGCTTAATCTCCCCCCTTGCGGGGGAGATGTCCGGCAGGACAGAGGGGGGTTGTGACGGAACACTACCTCCGAAACTACACCCGCACAAACCCCTCGCTGGCCCTCAGCAGATTGCGCGTATAATCCTCGCTCACCCGATGCCCGATCAGCTGGCTCGCGGTCAGCGTCTCGACCGCCTCGCCATTCTGCATCACCATCAGCCGCTCGCACATATGGGTGATGATGGCGAGGTCGTGGCTGACCATCAGGAAGGTAAGCTTGCGCCGCCCACGCACCTCTTCGAGCAGGTTCAGCACCTCGGCCTGGACCGAGGCGTCGAGCGCCGAGGTCGGTTCGTCGAGTAGAAGGATAGACGGTTCGAGGACCAGCGCGCGGGCAATCGCCACGCGCTGGCGCTGGCCGCCGGAGAGCTGGTGCGCGTAGCGGAAGCGGAAGCCCTTGCCGAGACCGACCTCGTCCAGCGCGCGCTCGATGCGCTTCTCGCCATCGGCAATGCCGTGGATGGCGAGAGGCTCCTGCAACAGACGATCGACGGTCTGGCGCGGATGCAGCGAGCCGTATGGATCCTGGAACACCATCTGCACGTCGCGGTAGAAAGCCTTGTCGCGGGTTTTGCCGAGCGTCTTGCCGTTGACGGTGATGGTGCCCGAGGCGACAGGCACAAGGCCGGTGATTGCCCTGAGCAGCGTCGACTTGCCGGAGCCGCTCTCGCCGACCAGCCCGTAGGATTCGCCCTCCTTGACCTCGACGCTGACACCCTTCAGCGCACGAAAACGGTCGAACACCACTTCCAGCCCCTGGATGGCGATCGCGGCCGTCATGCCGCCCACTCCGGCTTGCGGTCGAGCACCGGCAACGGATGGCGCTCGAAGCCGATCTTCGGCATGCAGTTGAGCAGGCCGCGCGTGTAGGGATGCTGGGCGTCGCGCAGCTCGGAGGCCTTGAGCTGCTCGACCACCTTGCCGGCATACATGACGACGACCCGGTCGCAGAAGGATGAGACCAGGCGCAGGTCGTGCGAGATGAAGATCAGCCCCATGCCGCGCTCGGCGACGAGCTTGTCGAGGATCTTGAGCACGTCGAGCTGCACGGTGACGTCGAGGGCCGAGGTCGGCTCGTCGGCGATCATCAGTTCGGGCCCGGCGATCAGCATCATGGCGATCATGGCGCGCTGACCCATGCCGCCCGAGACCTCATGCGGATGAAGATCGAAGACGCGGGCCGGGTCGCGGATCTGGACCGCCTGCAGCATGGCGAGCGCGCGCTCGCGCGCCTCGGCTTTGGAGACCCTTTCGTGCGTGCGCAGCGTCTCGACGATCTGGCGGCCGATGGTCATCACCGGGTCGAGCGAATATTTCGGATCCTGCAGGATCATGGCGATCCGATTTCCCCGCAGCGACCGGCGCTGGCGAGGCGATATGGAGAGCAGATCAATGCCGTCGAAGGCGAGTTTCTTCGCCGAAACCTCCGCCTGCGGCGGGGTCAGGCCCATGATGGCGCGACCGGTCTGCGACTTGCCGGAGCCGCTCTCGCCGACAATGCCGAGACGCTCGCGGCCAAGCGAGAAGGAGACGCCGCGAACCGCCTGTACAAGGCCGGTGCGGGTCGGGAAGGTGACGCGCAGATCGTCGACTTCGAGAAGCGTGTCGCTCATTGGTCACCACTCCGGGGGTCGAGCGCGTCGCGCAGGCCGTCGCCGAGCAGATTGAAGCCGAGGCTGACGATCAGAATGGCGGCACCCGGAGCCGCGGCCACCCACCACTGATCGAGAATGAAGCGGCGGCCGGACGCGATCATCGCGCCCCATTCGGGCAGCGGCGGCTGCGCGCCGAGGCCGAGGAAACCGAGACCGGCGGCGGTCAGGATGATGCCCGCCATGTCGAGCGTCACCCGGACGATCAGCGAGGAAATGCAGAGCGGCATGATGTGGCGCAGCACGATGCGGAAGGGCGAAGCGCCCATCAGTTGCACCGCCTTGATATAGTCCGAATTGCGCACCGTCAGCGTCTCGGCACGCGCGATGCGCGCATAAGGCGGCCAGGAGGTGATCGCGATCGCCAGCACGGCGTTCTCGATGCCTGGCCCGAGTGCCGCCACAAAAGCCAGCGCCAGCACCAGCTTCGGAAAGGCGAGGAAGATGTCGGTGACGCGCATCAGGATAGCGTCGGTCCAGCCGCCGGCATAGCCGGCCACGGTGCCGACCAAGAGGCCGATGGGAGCCGCGATGACGGCGACGAGGATCACCACATAGAGCGTCCAGCGCGAGCCGTAGACGATGCGGGAATAGATGTCGCGGCCAAGGTCGTCGGTGCCGAACCAGTGCGCGGCGCTTGGCGGCAACAGGCGGGCGTTCTTCAAATCGCCGATGGTCGGCGAATAGGGCGCCAGCACATCTGCGAGAGCGGCGACGACCAGCAGCGCGATGATGATCATCAGGCCGACAAAGGCGAGCCGGTTCGCCGAGAAACGCCGCCAGGTGACATAGGCGCGGCCGAGCCTTGCCTGCATGCGTGAGGCCGGCCGCTCGCTGAGCAGCCATTCGCGGCGGGAGAGGGAGCCGGCGTCGGAGGCGCTCATGACGAAGCCCCTGGGAGCTGTCGACCCCCGCTCCGGTCTGCTTCGCAGGCCACCTCTCCCCCGTTCGACGGGGGCGAGGAAAGGCGCCAGGCGTGCGACCGGCTTTTCCTCTCCCCCGGACAGGGGGAGAGGTGGTCCGAAGGGCCGGAGTGGGGGTGATTGGCCGCAGCCAAGCCCGACGGTGCGATAGCTCTGCTCATTCGGCCTTCGTCCTTGGATCGAGCAGCCGGTAGAGCAAGTCGGACAGAAGGTTGATGCCGATGAAAACCGAGCCGATGGCGATGGTGCCGCCGAGCACCGCGTTCATGTCGGCATTCTGCAGCGAATTTGTGATGTAAAGCCCAATGCCCGGCCAGGAGAAGACGGTCTCCGTCAGCACCGAGCCTTCGAGCAGGCTGGCATAGGAAAGCGCTATCACCGTGACCATCGGCACCGCCGCGTTGCGCAATGCATGGCCCCAGATGATGCGCGTTTCGGAAAGGCCCTTGGCGCGGGCGGCGACGATATATTCCTGCGACAGCTCGTTCAGCATGAAGGAGCGCGTCATGCGGCTGATATAGGCAAGCGCGAAATAGCCGAGGAGCGCGGCCGGCAGGATGATGTGACGGTAGGCGTCATAAAAGACATCCCACTGCCCCTGCATCGCGGCATCCAGCAGGTAGAAGCCTGTGATCGGCGTGAAAGTGTATTCGTAGACGACGTCGAGCCGCGCCGGGAAAGCGACCCATTGCAGCTTGGCGTAGAAGAGCACGAGCCCCAGCAGGCCGAGCCAGAAGATCGGCACCGAATAGCCGATCAGGCCGATGATGCGCACGACCTGGTCGATGAGGCTGCCGCGCTTCACCGCGGCCAATACCCCGAGCGGCACGCCGATCACGGCGCCGATGATGGTGCCCAGCGTCGCCAGCTCGATCGTCGCCGGGAAGACGCGGCGGATGTCGGACATCACCGGATTGGTGGTCAATACCGAGGTTCCGAAATCGCCGTGAAGGGCGCTTTTCACATAGATATAGAACTGCTCGATCCAGGGCAGGTCGAGACCCATCTCACGACGCGTACGCTCGACGACGGCGATGGGCGCCCGGTCACCGAGCACGGCCAGCACCGGGTCGATCGGGATGACGCGGCCGATGAAGAAGGTCACCGCGAGCAGACCGAGATAGGTCGTCACCGCGATGACCAGGAAGCGGCCGATCGATGATAAAATCGCGACGGCACGAGCGCTATCGCGCCCTGCCGCCGCCTGATTGTCAGCTACGCTCACGCGTCGCGTCCGCCGGGTCTACTGCTTGGAGACCGACCCGACGAAGTTGGTGTCGAAGCTCGGGCCGAGCTTGAAATCCTTGAGGTTCTTGCGCAGCCCGGCCACTTCCAGCTGCTGATGGATGATGACAAAGGGGCTGGTGTCGAGGATCTTCTGCTGCAGGTCCTTGTACATGTCGGCGCGCTTGCTCGAATCCTTCTCCAGCAGCGCCGCCTCGGTTTGCTTGGTCAGGTCCGGAATGTCCCAGGCATTGCGCCAGGCGAGCGTGTGGGACTTGCCGGCATCCGAATTGTCCGGGTTGGAGGCGAAGGTCTGGGCGTTGGAGTTCGGATCGAAATAGTCCTGGCCCCACTGGCCGATATAGATGTCGTGGTTGCGGGCGCGATACTTGGTCAGCGTCTGCTTGCCGTCGCCGGGGATGATCTCCAGCTTGATGCCGGCTTGCCCGAGCGTCTGCTGGATCGATTCCGCCATGCCTGTCTCCGGCTGTTTGCTGCGCACGTCCATGGTCACCTTGAAACCATCCGGCAGGCCGGCCTTGGCAAGCAACTCCTTGGCCTTGGCGACATCGAGCTTGAAGGGATTGTCGTCGATTGCGCCGAGGTCGCCCTTGGGCAGGAAGGATTGGTGGATCTCGCCGATGCCCTTGAGGATGGTCGTGCTCAGCGCGTCATAGTCGACCAGATATTTGAACGCCTGGCGCACCTCGGGCTTGGCGAGGTTCGGGTTCTTCTGGTTGAGGCTGATGTAATAGACCGTGCCCTTCGGCGCGCTGGTGGTGGTGAGGTCGGCGTTCTTGGCGATGGCATCGAGATCGTTCGGCTCGAGGTTGCGGGCGACGTCGATGTCGCCGGCTTCCAACGCCAGGCGCTGCGCCGAGCTTTCCTTCATGTTGCGGTAGATGACGCGGGCGAGCTTGGCCTTGTCACCATTGTAGTTGTCGTTGCGCTCCAGCACGACGGCTTCGTTGGCGCGCCATTCGCGCAGCTTGAACTGCCCGGAGCCGGCATAGCCGGTCTTCAGCCAGGCATTGCCAAAGTCGTTGTCCCATTTGTAGTCGGCGCTCGGCGTGGCCGCCGCGACATGTTCCTTGACCAGCTTGGCATCGACGACGGAGGCGACCGTGGCCGACAGGCAGTTGAGCACGAAGCTCGGCGCATAGGCCTTGTCGACGACGAATTGGAAGGTAGTGTCGTCGACCGCTTTGGCCTTCTCGGTGACATTGTCGCCGCTGATGCCGAACTGACCGATGATGAAGGCCGGGCTCTTGTCGAGCTTGATGGCGCGCTCGAAGGAATAGGCGACATCGGCCGCGGTGATCGGATTGCCGGACGCGAACTTCATGCCGGGCTTGAGCTTGAAGGTGTAGGTCAGGCCGTCATCGGAAACGGTCCAGCTCTCGGCGAGGTCGCCCTTGACCTTGGAGGTATCGCTGAGGTCGAGACGAACCAGGAGATCATAAGTGTTGCCGGTGACCTCGGCCGTCGACAGCTCGAACGCCTCGCCCGGATCCATCGAGATGATGTCGTCGATGGCAAAGCCTTCGACCAGCGTGTCGGCCGGCGTGACCGCGAAGGCGGGCGTTGCGAGCAACGCAGTCATCGCCACACCCGCAAGCAAGCTACGGAGCGCAAACTTTTCCAGCATCATGGTGATCGTTCCCTGTTTTGTTGACCTGAGTTCCCGGCTCAGGGCTTCATTATTCTTCTCGAAGCCGGCAGCGGCATGGACCACGTACCGTCGTGGTTTTTGTCCAGTTGGTCAACACCCTATTCGGCGCCGCGCGAACCGGCAACGCGCATTTGCGAGATAGTCTATTGGACCTGAACGGGCCGCGACGAGTCGACCTATGTGCCGGCTAATCGAAGCCGCCAATCGGGAAAAATCTACTGCAGTCGGTGGCCCGGATGCACTGCTATTTCAGCTGCGCAACCAGGCTCGCATCGGGAAAACAGGTCGCGGGCCTACCGTTCTTCGCTTGCCAGGCGCCGATCGAGCGGCGCGTCTTGAAACCGGGCAAGCCGTCGGCGCTGCCGACGTCATAACCCTTGGCCTCCAGCGCGCGCTGTAGCGCCGCGATGTCGGACCGATGCAGGTCGCCGACCGCGCCCCAGCTGGCGTTAAAGGTAGCGTCACCCTTGGCGATGCGATCGGCCGCGTGGCCGATGAACAGGGCATAGAGGTCGCTGGTGTTGTATTCCTTCAGCACGTAAAAATTCGGCGTGACGACGAAGGCCGGACCGCTGCGCCCGGCCGGCATCAGCAGGAAGCCCTCGGCTTTCAGCTCGCTCGCCGGGAATGCCTTGCCGTCGACGCGCCTGATGCCCATCGCCACCCAATCGGAGATCTTCTTGCCCTGGTCGGGGCCTTCGAGCGAGCAGGAGACATTTGCCGGCACCGTCACCTCGGTCCCCCAGCCGCGGCCCCTCACCCAGCCGTAATGGACGAGGTAGTTGGCGATCGAGGCGAGCACGTCGGGCGTGGAATTCCAGATGTCGGGCCGTCCGTCGCCGTCGAAGTCGACGGCGTGCTTGAGGAAGGATGTCGGCATGAATTGCGGCTGGCCGAGTGCGCCGGCCCAGGACGACTTCATGGCATTCACCGGTGCCAGACCGCGCTCGACGATTTCGAGCGCCGCCAGCACTTCGGTGCGGAAGAAATCCTTCTTCGTCGACATGAACGCCTTGGTGCCCAGCACCTCGAAGGCATCGTAGGGCATCTTGGCTGCGCCGAAGCCGGTCTCGCGGCCCCAGATCGCCAGCACGATCTCGCCCGGCACGCCGTAGCGCTTCTCGATCAGCCCGAGCACCCTGGCGTTGACGCTATCGCGCGAACGTCCGCCTGTGGTGACGGCGCGGATGATCTTCTCCGCGAAATAGTTGGCCGGCGGGCCGAACTCGGCCTGGTGCTGCTTCTCAGGGGTCGTCGGCTGCTCGCCGGGCATGACGAGATCGGGCAGCTTGAGGTTCGGCTTCACCCCGGTGAAGGCCTCGTCGAAGGTTTTCCTGGAGATGCCTTTTGTCTTGGCCTCGGGCCAGAGGTCGGTTTGCAGCCAGGCCTGGAACTGGTCGTCGATGGGGGCGGCGTGGGAGGGGGTTCCGAAGGAGAAAACCAACGCGGCCAAAATGAAAACAGTGACGAATACGCGAAGGTGGCGTTCCTTCACACCCCCCTCTGTCCTGCCGGACATCTCCCCCGCAAGGGGGGAGATCGGATGTCGCGCACGCTTTCGCCAATCATCAACGTTGCAGGACGGTGCGGGGCGCCTAAACAGCCAATCTCCCCCCTTGCGGGGGAGATGTCCGGCAGGACAGAGGGGGGTGCCTGGCACAAGCTTCGAAGGATGCATTTCAGTCATGGCGCGCATCCCTCCGGTGCATCCCCTCAAAACGCCGTCCTCGCCCGCAACGCCGCAGCCAGCGTGCCTTCGTCGAGGTAATCGAGCTCGCCGCCGACCGGCACGCCATGCGCCAGCCTTGTCACCTTGATGTCGAAGCCTGACAACTGATCGGTCAGGTAATGCGCCGTTGTCTGCCCCTCGACGGTAGCATTGACCGCGAGGATGACCTCCTTCACCTCGCCGCCGGCGACGCGGTCGACCAATGAGCGGATGTTGAGCTGGTCCGGACCGATGCCGTCGAGCGGCGACAGCGTGCCGCCGAGCACATGGTAGCGCGCGTTCATGGCGGCCGCGCGCTCCAGCGCCCAAAGGTCCGAGACGTCTTCGACGACAATGAGCGTGCCGGCGTCGCGGCGCGGATCGGTGCAGATCATGCAAGGATCGAAGGTGTCGACATTGCCGCAGGTCGAGCAGATGCGAACCTTGTCGACCGCCTCGCCCATGGCGGCCGCCAAAGGCTCGAGCAGCTGTTCCTTCTTCTTGATGAGATGGAGTGCCGCGCGCCTGGCCGAACGGGGCCCAAGCCCCGGCACCTTGGCCAGGAGCTGGATCAGGCGTTCGATTTCCGGTCCGGCGATTCTCTTCGACATCGCTCTGATCTAGAGCAATTCCAGGAAAAGTGCGAAGCGGTTTTCCGTCCGGAATTGCGTCAAAGCGAAAAGGTGGAGCAGTTCATCGTTTCCCTGGAACGGTGAACTGCTCCAGGATTTTTCAGCGCGGTTTGGAACAGCCGGCAAGAGCACAGGGCCCGCCATGCTGCCATGGCGGGCCCTGCTCTGGATGGAATCGGGTTTCAGTTGGTTTCCAGCGGCCGGCCCTGGCTGACGATCATCGCACCGATGGCGTCGGTGTTCTCAGGCGTCGACTGGAAGCCCATCGACGCTTCCTGCGGCGGGTTTGGCACCGAGGTGATGTAGCGACCCTTGAGCGTGCCGCCGAAACGCGTGGCGTCCGGTTCGGCCATCGGCTCCTGCATCGCCACGACCGTCTGCTTTTGCGCGATACGGCCGGACTTCGCGAATAGTGCAGCCGGCGCTGCGGCAGCGGTCACATAGGTCTGTTCGGCGGAAGCGTCCTCGGTTTGCGCGGCGGCCATTGCGGCCTGCTTTGCGGGGTCTGGACGAACGATCGTCTTGACGATCGGCTCGGCGGAGGCCACGAGCACCGGCGCGGCGGCCGCGGGCTTCTGCTGGCCATCCGAGGTCATGGCGACCATCGGCTCGTCCGGCAGCGGCTGCCAGTTGCGGCCGCGCTTCTCATAGAAGGCGTTGCCGCCGGCCACCATCGTGTAGTGCATGTTATTGTAAGGGAAGCGCAGGCCGGCGGTGTGGAAATACATCGTGTTCTTGAGTTTAGCCTTGCGCTCGCCTCGCAGCACCGCGTCCGCAGCTTCCTCGACATCGGGCAGCGCTCTCGAATTCATCGGCCGGGTCATCACGCCGGGCGCGAACTGCCCCTTCTCGCCGACGACCTCGCAGATGGTGTTGCCATGCTGGCCCGAGCGCAGACGGTTCATCACGACCGTGCCGACGGCGATCATGCCGTCGCGGCTCGACCGGTTGGACTCGAAGAACATCGCCCTTTGCAGGCATTCCTTGTCCTTCAGCGAGTGGCTGGAGGAACGTGTGAGGAAGCTCGGCGTAAGCGCGTCGGTCAGGCCCGACACCGACATGCCATGGGAGGAAGTGGTCTGGCTGCAGCCGGCCAGGAGCAAGGGGGAAGTGACGATGCCGACGAGCAGCAGCGGCGTCTTCCATCGCGTCGCGATCACCAAAAAAGCCTCATGTCCAGATGCCAGCCCGCCCCGAGATGTGGCAAGAATGAGACTCTTTCGGGCAAAAAGATGGCTAGAGGGTTAGCAACTTCTGGACTTGGGTAAAACTTTATGAAAGCCGCGAAATGAGCCCGTGAGCAACGCCGGCAAAATGGTTAACAACGCGCCGCGCACTCAATTTCCGTTCATAATCAATTAACTGGCGGATGCCGCCTCAGAACGGCAATTTCATTCCGGGCGGAATCGGCAGGCCCGCCGTCAACGCCTTGGTCTTCTCCTGCATGATCTGCTCGACCTTATTTTTGGCGTCATTGTGGGCGGCCAGGATGAGGTCCTCGAGGATCTCGGCTTCGTCCGCCTTGATGAGCGAGGGATCGATCTTAAGCGCCTTCATCTCGAATTTGCCGGTGAGCGTGATGCTGACCAGACCGCCGCCGGCCTGGCCGGTGGCTTCGAGCGTGGCTATCTCGTCCTGCATGGCCTGGAACTTGGCCTGCATTTCCTTTGCCTTGCCCATCAGGCCGAGAAGATCTTTCATCGGGTTGTCCTCTAAGATTGTTTCAGATTTCGTCGTCGTCGGCGGCAGGCTCGACCGGCACTTCGGCCTCGGTCACTTCCACGTCCGGCACGTCCGGAATGCGCACGTCGATGATCTTGGCGCCCGGAAAGCGGGCGAGGATGGCCGCGACCGTCGGGTCGCTCTTGGCGTCGGAGAAGGCGTTCTCGCGCTTCGTCGTCTCCATCTCGGCCAATGTCTGGCCGCCCTCTTCCTTCGACAGCGACACCAGCCAGTTGCGGCCGGTCCAGGCGCGCAGCTTGGAGGTCAGGTCGTTGAGCAGCATCTTGGGCGCGTCGTCGGTCAGGGTGACGTCGAGACGGCCTGGCTCGATGCGCACCGGCCGCACGCAGCGTTTCAAGAGCACCTTGAAGGCCATGTCGCGATTGGCGTCGGCAAGCGCAACAATGTCGGCCAGCGATTTGACCGGAACGACAGGCGTCTCGGTGACCGGTTCCGGCGCCGGAACAAACGCGGCGGGCGCGGGCTGCGCTTCGACCAGGCGCATGGTCTGCGCACCGCCACCGGAGGTCGGCATCCGGGTCTGCGCGACAGCACTGGCGCCGCCGCCATTGCCCGGATTTGCCGGTGCTGCATTGGCGCGCGGAACGCCGTTCGGCAGCGGGCCGGCGCCTTCCAGCGATTTCAGCGCCTCGTCCAGTGTCGGCAGGTCGGCGGCATGCGCCAGCCTGATCAGCACCATTTCGCCGGCGCTGACCGGGCGGTTGGACGACTGCACCTCGGGTATGCCCTTGAGCAGCATCTGCCAGGTTCGCGACAACACGCGCACCGAGAGCGTGCCGGCGAATTCGGCGCCGCGCCGGCGCTCGTCCTCGGAGAGCGACGCGTCGTCTGCGGCTGTCGGCACGAAGCGCAACCTGGTGACGAGGTGGTTGAATTCGGCAAGATCGGTGAGCACGGCAGCCGGATCGGCACCGGTGTCGTATTGCGCGCGGAACTCGGCCAGGGCCGCCGCCACGTCGCCCTTCATGACATGCTCGAACAGGTCGATGATGCGGGCGCGGTCGGCGAGGCCGAGCATGGCGCGCACCGCATCGGCGCTGACGGTGCCGCTGCCATGGGCGATCGCCTGGTCAAGGATGGAGAGCGAATCGCGCGCCGAGCCTTCGGCGGCACGCGCGATCATCGCCAAGGCCTCGTCGTCGACGGAAATGCCTTCCTTGGCCGCGATCGAGGACAGATGCCCGACCAGCGCGCCGGCATCGATGCGCCTCAGGTCGAAGCGCTGGCAGCGCGACAGGACCGTGATCGGCACCTTGCGGATCTCGGTGGTGGCGAAAATGAATTTGACGTGCGGCGGCGGCTCTTCCAGCGTCTTCAACAGGCCGTTGAAGGCCTGGGTGGAGAGCATGTGCACTTCATCGATGATGTAGACCTTGTAGCGGGCCGAGACCGGCGCGTAGCGCACGCGGTCGATGATGTCCCTGATGTCGTCGATGCCGGTATGCGAGGCGGCATCCATCTCGATGACGTCGACATGGCGGCCTTCCATGATCGCCTGGCAATGCTCGCCGGGGATCGAAAGATCGACCGAGGGTTGGTCTACTGTTGCGGTCTTGTAGTTCAAGGCCCTCGCGAGGATGCGCGCGGTCGTCGTCTTGCCGACACCGCGCACGCCGGTCAGCATCCAGGCCTGGGCGATGCGGCCGGTGGCAAACGCATTGGTCAGCGTGCGGACCATCGGCTCCTGGCCGATCAGCTCGGAAAAATTCGAAGGACGGTATTTGCGCGCCAGGACGCGATAGGCGCCGGCCTTTCCTGTTTCCAGGCTTTCTGGCCCCAAATTTCCGGCTTCGCTCATTCGCCGTCAAAAGCTCCCAGGACCGCGACGGAAGGCGGCCGATTCCTGCGCATAGTCTCACCCGCACGGCTTGGCACCGTCAATGTCGCGGGAGAAAGGCGAAGAGGTGGGAGGCTGGAACAATGACCCGTTCCGGGCTCGTTAGGGCTGCTTCCTTCCGGACCTGACCCGGTTGGCGAGTGGATCGTCCACCACCAACCTCCCGCGCTCCATATCGGCAATTCGGCGGCGAAATGCAAGGGCAGAGCCGGAACCTGCAGCCACATAGCGACTGGAAAGTCCTTCAAATCGATAACAGCGGTCAATGAATCGCTTGCAGCCACCTTGCCGCCGCTCTAGCGTTCCGGGTTTGGAAAATGCTTACAAAAGCAAAGGAAACGCCCATGCTGCCTGGCCTCAAGGCCGGATTTACGCTGGACGCCCGGCTGGAGGCGGATAGCGAGCAGCTTATGTGGCTTGGCCTTTGCGAGCTCAGGCTGATGAACGACCGCCGCTGGCCATGGCTGGTGCTGGTGCCGCAACGGCCGGGCATGGAAGAAATCCACGAAATGACGCCGCTCGACCAGGCGATGCTGACTTTCGAGACCAATATGGTGGCGCAGGCGCTAAAGCGGGTGACCGGCTGCACCAAGATCAACACCGGCGCGCTCGGCAATATCGTGCGCCAGCTGCATGTCCACGTCGTCGCCCGGTCCGAGGGCGATCCCGGTTGGCCAGGACCGGTCTGGGGTCACGGCATTCGCGAACCCTACCAGCGCTCCGATATCAGGCGGTTTGCCCAAACGATCAAGGCGGCGCTATAAGCTGACCAGTGTCCACCTGCACATTCCCGAGTCCCCATGAGCTTTCGCCTGTTTGACGCGCCCTTGCGCGAGCCGAGCCAGTTCGTCGGTTTCGCCGGCAACCAGATCGACCGGCAGTCCGAGAACCGCGCCGACGATGCGGTGGAAAAAGCTCTGGCCGACCCAACCGCGCGGCTGATGCTGATGCATGGCGGCCGGCTCTATCTCAAACTCGACGACGGCAAGTTCGACCCCTGGTTCAAGGCGGATGAAAGCCAAGCCTTCGAGGTTTCGCTCGACCACGGTGTGCTGCTCGGCTTTTCCGACAGCGGGCCGGTGCTGGCGGTGCCTGCCGGCATCGAGCCGGAAAAACTGCCCGAGACGATCAAGGCGATCGATTATCGTTCCGTCTACATGCAGGGGCTGATCGACGAGGCGGCCGCCGGCGCGCTGGCGCAGGGCGCGGCACTGCTCGCCTGGCACGCAAGCCACGCCTTTTGCTCGAAATGCGGCAACCGCTCGGAGATGCGCGCCGGCGGCTACAGGCGGCATTGCCCGGCCTGCGGCACCGACCATTTCCCGCGCACCGACCCGGTGGCGATCATGCTGACGGTGACGCGCGAAAAATGCCTGCTCGGGCGCGGCAAGCATTTCGCGCCAGCCATGTATTCGGCGCTTGCCGGCTTCATCGAACCGGGCGAGACGATCGAGGCGGCGGTGCGGCGCGAAACGCTGGAGGAGGCGGGCATTAGGCTCGGCCGCGTCGTCTACCACGCCAGCCAGCCCTGGCCGTTTCCCTATTCGCTGATGATCGGCTGCTTCGGCGAGCCGATCAACGAAGACATCCAGGCCGACCTCAACGAGCTCGAGGACTGCCGCTGGTTCCTGCGCGACGAGGTGCGCACGATGCTGGACAGGCAGCATGCCGGTGGCTTGATTACACCGCCGAAAGGGGCGATCGCCCATCACCTCATCCGCGCCTGGGTCGACAGCGAATAGGAGCCGAGAAATGATCCGTCACACCGTCGTGTTCACGCTGAAGCATCCCTTGCAGTCGCTGGAGACAAAGCGGTTCCTTCACGACGCCAAGAAAATCCTCACCGGGATCAAGGGCGTCACGCATTTCGAGCAGCTGCGGCAGGTGAGCCCGAAGAACGACTACCAGTTCGGCTTCTCGATGGAGTTCGCCGACCAGGCCGCCTACACGCGCTACAACGAGCATCCCGACCACGTCGCCTTCGTGCGCGACCGCTGGGTGCCCGAGGTCGATAAGTTCATGGAGATCGACTACGTGCCGCTGGGGTTTGGCTGACCAAAATCGGTTCCGGCATCAATCACAATAGTGAAACATTTCGTCCCCTGCTGCTCCCTTTCTGCGGCTTTGACGATTAGCGAAATCAGCAGTGACAGCGCCCCTCTCCCCGTCACTATACGGGGAGAGGATGCCGGCAGGCAGGTGAGGGGCGGCACAGACGCTGGAGGCCAAATGCGAGCTTCTGGCCTCGACTCGAATTTGGACGCGTTAACCGTCGAAGTCAGCGCTGCCCCTCATCGCCCTGCCGGGCACTTCTCCCCGTATAGTGACGGGGAGAAGGGGCTGGCCGCGGCGCCGGCTCCTTCCTGAAAACGTGCGAAAAGGCTAATCCGCCACCTTCCACTGTTCGCGCGAGGCGCTTGCCGGATAGACGCCGAGGATGCGCACTTCGCGCGAGAAGAAGCGCAGTTCGTCGAGCGCCAGCTTGACCAGCGGATCGTCCGGATGGCCCTCGATGTCGGCGTAGAACAGCGTCGCGGTGAAGGCGCCGAGCTGGTAGCTCTCCAGCTTGGTCATGTTGATGCCGTTGGTGGCGAAGCCGCCCATGGCCTTGTAGAGCGCGGCCGGGACGTTACGGACACGGAAGATGAAGGTCGTCATCATCCTGGCGTCCGGCGCGGGGCGCTCCACCCATTGCTTGTTCTTGGTCAGCACGACGAAGCGGGTGACGTTGGAGTCGGTGTCCTCGACATTCTTCTCGATGATGTCGAGCCCATAGAGCTCGGCGGCTAAAGCCGGCGCCAGCGAGGCCATGGTGCGGTCCCTGACCTCCGACACCATCTTCGCCGAGCCCGCCGTGTCGCCGGCGACCACCGGCTTCCAGCCGTTCTTGCGGATGTATTTGCGGCACTGGCCGAGCGCATGGATGTGGCTGTGCACGGTCTTGATCTCTTCGCGGTTCACGCCCGGCAGCACCATCAGTTGGAAGTGGATCGGCAAGAAATATTCGCCGACGATATGCAGCTTCGATTCCGGCAAGATGTGATGGATGTCGGCCACGCGCCCGGCGATCGTGTTCTCGATCGGGATCATGGCAAGCTCGGCCTTGCCGGTCTCGACCGCGTTGAAGGCGTCCTCGAAGGTCGGGCAAGGCAACGGTTCCATCGACGGGAACATGTTGCGGCAGGCGGTGTCGGAGTTGGCGCCGGGCTCGCCCTGGAAGGAAATTCTGTTGGTCTTAGCGGTCATGCCGATATCTCAGTTTGAAAGGATCTTTCTTGCCCGCTCGAGGTCGTCGGGCGTGTCGACGCCGAGCGGCAGCGATTGGACGATCTCGGCGTCGATGCGCATGCCGGCTTCCAGCGCGCGCAGCTGCTCCAGCCGCTCGCGACGCTCCAGCGGCGACGGCTTCAGCGCCACGAAGCGTTCGAGCGCTGCGCGGCGATAAGCGTAAAGGCCGATGTGATGATAGAGCGGACCCTCGCCCCAGGGCGCGGTGGCGCGGGTGAAATAGAGCGCTTTCAGCCGTGTCGACGACAGCGGCGAGCCAACGATCTTGACCACGTTCTGGTTGGTCTTCTCCTCGTCGCGCACGATCTCGACGCCGAGCGTGGCGATATCGACCGACCTGTCCTCGAACGGCCGCAGCGACGCGCCGATGATCTCGGGATCGATGGTGGGCAGGTCGCCCTGGACGTTGACGATCGTTTCCACCTGCTGTTCGGGATCGAGGGCCGTCAGCGCCTCGAAGATCCGGTCCGAGCCGGATTCGTGATCCATGCGGGTCATGACCGCTTCGAAGCCATGCGCGCGCACGGCCTCCGCGACCGCTTGCGTGTCGGTCGCCACCACCACGCGGCCAAGCCCGGCCTCGGCGGCGCGGCGGGCGACGTGGACGATCATCGGCGCGCCCGCAATGTCGGCCAGCGGCTTGCCCGGCAGGCGCGTCGAGGCCATGCGGGCGGGGATCAGGATCAAGGTTGACATCGGATTTCAGGGCGGTCGAAAAACGCGGATGGAAAAGTGGCAAAAGGTCTCACTGGAAGCGCCCTTATAGGTGTTGCAACGCCAGAGCAAAAGACCTAGTTTCCGCCCGATTTGACTGGCCTTTCGGGGCAGTTCGCGATACCGACGGACGGAGTGGACGGGACGGTCCGCCGGAAAAGGGAGCAAGGGGCGTATGGATTCCAGCGAAGTCAACAAGCTGCTCGGCGGATTTCTGGGAACCTGCTTCATCGTCTTTTCGATAGGCCTGGTCTCGGACGGGCTGTTTGCCTCGCCTGCCCCCGAAAAGCCCGGCTTCGCCATCGAAGCCCAGGAGCCGACGGAGGGTGGCGCCGCCGCGCCTGCCGCAGCCGAAAAGCCGATCGCCGACCTGCTTGCCACCGCCAGCGCTGACGCGGGTGCGGCCATCTTCAAGAAATGCCAGGCCTGTCACTCGGGTGAAAAAGGCGGCCCGAACAAGGTCGGCCCCGATCTTTGGGACATCGTCGACCGTCCGGTCGCCTCGCATGAGGGCTTCGCCTATTCGGCCGGCATGAAGGAATATTCCAAGGGCGGCACCGAGAAGTGGACCTACGAAAACATCAACCGCTTCATCACTTCGCCCAAGAAGGACGTGAAGGGCACGGCGATGGGCTTTGCCGGCCTGCCGAAAGAAGAAGACCGTGCCAACGTGATCGCCTATCTGCGCACGCTGTCGGACAATCCGAAGCCGCTGCCGCAGCCGGGCGCCGCCGCCGACGCTTCCAAGCCTGCGGACGCTGCCGCGAAGCCTGCGGACGCTGCCGCCAAGCCGGCCGAGGGAAACGCTCCGGCCAAGCCCGCCGCGCCCGCTCAATAAACAACCCGCTCAATAAACAATTTGTCATAGAGACTTCCTTGGAAAAGCCGGGTTCGTCCCGGCTTTTCTGTTAGGAAAGCCGCATATTGGGTGACAAAGACTGCCCTTTCGGTTTTCACCGCCGTCAAATGATCTAGATTGCGGGTGGGTAGAGCAATTCCAGGAAAAGCGGGGAACCGGTTTTCCGTCCGGAGTTGCATCGAGACAAAGCGATAGAGCGGCCGTCGTTTCCGTGAAACGAAGAATGCTCCAGGGTTCGCGACGAGGAGAACGCATGAAGGTTGGCCGCTTCCGCACGCTTTTCGCATCGGCGTTCGCGCTCGCCTTCGCCACCAGCCTGCAACCCGGCTTCGCCGATGAGTGGCACACGACGTCCTCACTGATCGGCCCTTCCAAATATGGCGAGAATTTCCAGCGCTACGACTACGTCAACCCGGATGCGCCGAAAGGCGGAAGCTACAATTCCGTGGTTACGGGCACATTCGACAGCTTCAACCCCTATATCGTGCAGGGATCGCCGGCCTCCGGCTTCGCGCAATTCGGCGGCGGGCTGCTCTACGATACGCTGATGGATCAGGCGACCGACGAGGGTAGCGTCAGCCACCCTCTCATTGCCGAGGCTTACAAGTACCCACAGGATTATTCCTCGGCTACCTACAGGCTCGACCCTCGCGCGAAATGGCATGACGGCCAGCCGATCACCGTCGACGACGTGATCTGGTCCTTCCAGGTGCTCAAAACCAACAGCCCGATGTACAACCGCTATTTCGAGAACGTGACCGAAGCGGTCGCGGTCTCCGACCGTGAGGTCGAATTCCATTTCAACCAGAAGGGCAACCGGGAACTGCCCAAGATCCTCGGCGATCTCGTCGTGCTGCCGAAGCATTGGTGGGAGGGTACCGACGCCAGCGGCAAGAAGCGCGACATCACAAGGCCGACGCTCGAGCCGCCGCTGGGCTCCGCCGCCTACAGGATCGCCGGCTTCAAGCCGGGTTCGGAAATCGTCTGGCAGCGCGTGCCCGACTATTGGGGCGCCAAGCTGCCGGTGAAGATCGGGCGTGAGAATTTCGACACCCAACGCTTCACCTACATACTGGACGACAATGCCACCTGGCAGGCCTTCACCAAGGGCGGGCTTGACGACATCAAGCCGGAAAACAGTTCGCGGCGCTGGGCGACGGCCTACAATTTTCCGGCGGTCAGCGCAGGCGACGTGATCAAAAAGGAATTCAAGACCACATCGCCTGAGCCGATGCAGGCTTTCGTGCTCAACCAGCGGCGGCCGCTGTTCCAGGACCGGCTGGTGCGCGCGGCGCTGACCTATCCGTTCGACTTCGAGACGATGAACCGCACGCTGTTCTACAACTCGAACACGCGCACCAAGAGCTATTTCCAGGGCACCGAGCTGGCGTCGAGCGGACTGCCACAGGGCAAGGAACTGGATATCCTGGAAAAATACCGCGACAAGCTGCCGCCGGAACTGTTCACCCAGGAATTCAAGCTGCCGGTCTACGATTCACCGCAAGCAGAGCGGAAATACCTGAAGCAGGCGGTCGACCTCTTCGCCCAGGCGGGCTGGGTGATCAAGGGCGGCAAGATGGTGAACGCCAAGACCGGCGCGCCGTTCAAGTTCGAGATCCTTGGCTGGAACGACACCGACCAGGTCATCGCCAGCCCTTGGATCGCCAATCTGCGCAAGATCGGCGTCGATGCCACGCTGCGGATCATCGACCAGACCCAGTACATCAACCGCGTCAACAACTTCGATTACGACGTCGTCACCAGCATACTCGCGCAATCGGAATCGCCTGGGAACGAGCAGCGCGACTTCTGGAGCTCGAAGGCGGCGGACACGCCAGGATCGCGCAACTATTCCGGCATCAAGAACCCAGTCGTCGACGCGCTCGTCGACCGCATCATTTTCGCCACCGATCGCGACGATCTCGTCGCCACCACCCATGCGCTCGATCGGGTGCTGCTGTGGAACTACTATGCCGTGCCGCAATACTACCGCGCGGTGGTGTGGCTCGCCTATTGGAACAAGTTCGGCATGCCGGAAAAGCAGCCCACTTACCGCGGCGCCGATATCGATTCCTGGTGGATCGACGCCGCGAAGGAAAAGGCGCTGGCTGCCAAATACAGGGGCAACTGATGAGGCGGCAGACATTGCTTCCTCGTCGCGAATTCCTGGCGCTAGGCGCTGCAACGGCGGCTGCGGCACTGCTGTCCGGAAAGGCTTTCGCCGCCATTCCGACCGGCGTCAAGGTGCACGGCCTGTCGGCCTTCGGCGATCTCAAATACAAACCGGATTTCACGCATTTCGACTATGTCAATGTCGATGCGCCGCAAGGTGGCACTTTCAACTTTTCGCCGCCCAACTGGGGCGCCAATCAAAGCCCGCAGACATTCAACACGCTGAATGCATTCGTCCCCAAGGGGGATGCGCCGCAGCGTATGGAAATGTGCTTCGACTCCTTGATGGTACGGGCGCTCGACGAGCCGGACTCGGTCTATGGGCTGATCGCCGACGGTGTCACAATCTCGGACGATCGCAACGGTTTCACCTTCTCACTGCGCCCGCAGGCGCACTTCCATGACGGCACGCCACTCACTGCCGACGATGTCGCCTTCACCTTCAAGCTGCTGAAGGACAAAGGGCATCCGGACTACGCGTTGCCGCTGACGCATCTGGACGACGCCGTGGCGAAGGACGCCCACACCGTCGAGCTCAAATTTGACGGCAAGCAGTCGGCCCGCACAATCCTCAACATTGTCGGATTTCCGATCCTGTCCAAGGCCTTTTTTACGGCCAACCCGTTCGATTCCTCGCAGCTCAATCCGCCGCTCGGATCGGGCGCGTACAAGACCGGGCGCTGGTCGGCGGGCGCCTGGATCGAGTATGAGCGGGTAGTCGACTATTGGGGCAACGACCTGCCGGTCAATCGCGGCCAGAATAATTTCGCGCGTATCCGCATCGAGTTCTATCAAGACCGCACGGCCGGCTTCGAGGCTTTCAAGAAGGGGGAGATCCTCTATCGCGAGGAGTTCACCTCACGCGTCTGGGCGACCGCTTACGACTTTCCGGCCTTCACAGCCGGCAAGGTGGTCAAGCACGAATTCCCGGCCGAAACGGTGCCCTCAATGCAGGCCACGGCCGTCAACCTGCGGCGCGAGCAGTTCCACGACCCGCGCGTGCGGCAGGCGATCGCGCTCTGCTTCGATTTCGAATGGACACGGCGTAATTTCTTCTATGGCTCCTATGAGCGCTCGCAATCCTGCTTCGAGAAATCGGACTTTCGCGCCGACGGCACACCATCGCCGGAGGAACTCGCCCTGCTCGAGCCGTTGCGCGACAAGCTGCCGCCGGAGGTCTTCGGCGAGGCGGTGACGCAACCGGCTTCGGACGGTTCGGGGCGTGACCGCAAACAACTCGGCAAGGCCGCGAAGCTGCTTGGCGAAGCGGGCTGGAAACGCTCCGGCGATTTCGTCGTCAACGACAAGGGCGGGCGGCTGCCCGCCGAATTCCTCGTCGACGACGAGACCTTCGTGCAGGTCTATTCGCCGTGGGTCGCCAATATGAAGGCGATCGGCATCGATGCCTCGATCCGGCTGGTCGATTCGGCCCAATACCAGCTCAGGCAATCGACGTTCGATTTCGACCTGGTCTCGGCCGCTTTCTCCTTCAGCGCCACGCCGACCCGCGATGACCTTGAAATCTTCTTTCATTCGCGAAGTGCGGGCGTTTCAGGCTCGCGCAACCTGCCTGGCATAGCGAGCCCGGCCGTCGACGCGCTCATAGACGCCGTCGGTGCGGCCAAGGACCGCGACAGCCTGACGGTCGCGATGCGGGCGCTCGATCGGGCCTTGCGCGCGCAGCGCGATTGGATTCCAAGTTGGTATCTGGCGAATCACCGAAGCGCCTATTGGGACATGTTCGGCTTTCCCGAGCATAAACCCGATTTCGGCTTTCCGGTCGAAGCGCTGTGGTGGGTCGACAAGGGCAAGGCGGCAAAAATTGGCAAGGCCTGACACTCCCCTTCGCGCGGGACCGGCAGCCTGATGGGCGCCTATATTCTGCGCCGCGTCCTTCTGATGATCCCGACGCTGTTCGGGATCATGGCGATCTCCTTCGCCGTGATCCAGTTTGCGCCGGGCGGGCCGGTGGAGCAGGTCATCGCCAGGCTCACCAATCAGGGCGGCAACGATCGGCTGGGCGGCGGCGGTGGCGATGCCGGCGCCACTAATTTCGATGTCTCGGGCGACGTCAGCTCGAAATACCGCGGCGCGCAGGGGCTCGACCCTGAATTCATCAAGAAGCTGGAAAAGCAGTTCGGCTTCGACAAGCCGCCGCTCGAGCGCTTCGGCATGATGCTGTGGAACTACAGCCGCTTCGACTTCGGCGACAGTTATTTCCGCGACATCTCGGTGCTCGACCTGATCCTGGAAAAGATGCCGGTGTCGATCTCGATCGGGCTGTGGATCACGCTTCTGTCCTACCTGATCTCGATCCCGCTTGGCATCCGCAAGGCGGTGAAGGACGGCTCGACATTCGATATCTGGACGAGCGGCGTGGTGATCGTCGGCTACGCCATCCCCGGCTTTCTGTTCGGCATCCTCTTGATGGTGCTGTTTGCCGGCGGCTCGTTCTGGGACTGGTTCCCGCTGCGCGGCATCGTCTCCGACAATTGGGACCAGTTGTCCTGGCCGAACAAGATCATCGACTATTTCTGGCACATGACGCTGCCGCTGACGGCACTGGTGCTGTCGGCCTTCGCGACGACGACGCTGCTCACCAAGAATTCCTTCCTCGAGGAAATCCGCAAGCAATATGTGGTGACGGCGCGCGCCAAGGGCCTGTCCGAGCACAAGGTGCTCTACGGCCACGTCTTCCGCAACGCCATGCTGATCGTCATCGCCGGCTTCCCCGGCGCGTTCATATCAGCCTTTTTCACCGGCTCGCTGCTGATCGAGAACATCTTCTCGCTCGACGGGCTTGGCCTGCTCGGCTTCAAGTCGGTGATCGACCGCGACTATCCGGTGGTCTTCGCCAATCTCTACATCTTCTCGCTGCTCGGCCTTTTCGTCGGCCTGCTGTCGGACCTGATCTACACCTGGGTCGATCCGCGCATAGATTTCGAGCGGAGAGACGTTTGATGGCAATAGCATCGGCCGAAACCAATCCGGCCCGCGCCGCCCGTCCGTGGCTGTCGCCGCTCAACCAGCGGCGGCTGCAGAACTTCAAGGCGAACCGGCGCGGCTACTGGTCGCTGTGGATCTTCCTGCTGCTGTTCGTGCTGTCGCTGTTTTCCGAGCTGATCGCCAACGACAAGCCGATCATCGCCTCCTACAAGGGCGAGATCCTGTTTCCGGTGCTCGTCGCCTATCCGGAAGAGAAGTTCGGCGGCTTCTATGCGGTCACCGATTATCGCGATCCGGTGATCCAGGACGAGATCAATGCCAATGGCTGGATGATCTGGCCGCCGGTCCGCTACTCCTACCAGACCGTCAACAACGCCATCCCTGAAGCAGCGCCCGCCAAGCCCTCCTGGCTCTACGACAAGAAGGCGCGCTGCAGCCAATATCCGAAGGGAGACGCCGACGAGAACTGCGTCGTCGGCAATTGGAACTGGCTGGGCACCGACGACCAGGCCCGCGACGTGCTGGCGCGCGTAGTCTACGGCTTTCGCATTTCGGTGCTGTTCGGGCTTATCCTGACGCTCGGCTCCTCGCTGATCGGCGTCGCGGCCGGCGCGGTGCAAGGCTATTTCGGCGGCTGGACCGACCTTCTGTTCCAGCGCTTCATCGAGATCTGGTCGGCGATCCCGGTGCTCTATCTGCTGCTCATCGTCTCCGCGATCCTGCCGCCCGGCTTCTTCATCCTGCTTAGCCTGATGCTGTTGTTCTCCTGGGTGGCGCTGGTCGGCGTCGTGCGGGCCGAGTTCCTGCGCGCGCGCAACTTCGAATATGTCAACGCCGCGCGCGCGCTCGGCGTGCCCAACCTAACCATCATGTTCCGCCACCTTTTGCCCAACGCCATGGTGGCGACGCTGACCTTCCTGCCATTCCTGCTCTCAGGCTCGATCTCGACGCTGACCTCGCTCGACTATCTCGGCTTCGGCCTGCCACCGGGTTCCGCGTCGCTCGGCGAGCTGCTGAAACAGGCGCAGCGCAATCTCAACGCGCCGTGGCTCGGCATCTCCGGCTTCATCGTGATTTCACTGATGCTGTCGCTGCTGGTCTTCATCGGCGAGGCGACGCGCGACGCCTTCGATCCGCGCAAGACGTTCAAATGACTACAATGCGGATTGGCACCCGGCATGTTATATTTTCAATGTGGCGATACGAATTAAAGTGGGCGTGGGTGTCAATTGGCAAAACTACTGGCGACCGTGAGTGGTGAACATCCGCACGTTCTCCGCGCCGCGATCCACGAGAGGACGGAGTTATGAATAAGGTCATCCTCGAGCATTATCCCGCATCGAAACTTCCGGATGAGTTGCGTGAGGGTATAGCATTGAGTGCCTCGGTTACAGTGACCGTGGAGGAGGAGGCCAAACGGCCCCTTGCCCGCAAGCAACTGCTTGAACTTATGCGGAACGCCCAGGCCAATGCTCCAGGGACAAGCCTCGAAGAGGCTGTGGCGCGTGTTCGCGCCCTCCGTGACGAGTGGGAGGACTGATGGCCGCCTTCCGGCTTTACGTCGACACGAACATTTTCATCTACGCTTTCGAAAATAATGATGCTCTTGCAAGAAAACTGCTTCAGCTCGTGTCTTTGAACGAGGGCAGAAAGCAACCTTTCATCGCGACAAGCGAGATCGTGCTGGCTGAGTTGATGGTGGACCCTTTGAAAAAGGGCAATGCGTCGCTTATCGAGCTTTATGACAATATCTCGATTGGTAATGCCTTTATCTCGATTGGGACGGTAACTCGTGAAATCCTGTGGCACGCCGCTCAGCTTCGTTCAAAATTCGTTTCTCTCAGGCTACCCGATGCGATTCACCTCTCCACGGCAATGCACTTCGGCTGCGCACAATTCCTGACTGCCGATGTCAGATTGAAGGGCGCTTATTCTGTCGCACCGGACAGACTCGTTCCTCCGCAATTGACAGCCG
Organism: Mesorhizobium australafricanum; assembly: GCF_033977265.1. Taxonomy (NCBI): domain Bacteria; kingdom Pseudomonadati; phylum Pseudomonadota; class Alphaproteobacteria; order Hyphomicrobiales; family Phyllobacteriaceae; genus Mesorhizobium; species Mesorhizobium australafricanum. The sequence continues at coordinate 173,576 of NZ_JAVIIT010000004.1, forward strand.
AGATTTCGATTGTCCGACCGGAGATTTCCGTTCTCGATAAAATCATTACGGAAATGGAAGGATGACCGCCCCCCTGCTGTCCGTCCAAGATCTGAGCGTCGCCTTCGCGCAAGGCGGCAAGCAGTCGATTGCCGTCGACCGCGTCTCCTTCGACATCGCCAAGGGCGAGACGCTGGCGCTGGTCGGCGAATCCGGGTCGGGCAAATCGGTCTCGGCGCTCTCGGTGCTGAAGCTTCTGCCCTACCCCGCGGCCAGCCATCCTTCTGGAAAGATCCTGTTTAACGGTGCCGACTTGTTGAGCGCCAACGAGAAGGCGTTGCGCGGCGTGCGCGGCAACAAGGTCACCATGATCTTCCAGGAGCCGATGACCTCGCTCAACCCGCTGCACACGATCGAGCAGCAGATCGTCGAGGTGCTGCAATTGCATCAGGGCCTGCGCGATGCGCCGGCCCGCGCACGCACGCTGGAGCTGCTGACCGAGGTCGGCATCCGCGATCCGCAAAAGCGTCTCGATGCCTATCCGCACCAACTCTCCGGCGGCCAGCGCCAGCGCGTCATGATCGCCATGGCCCTGGCCAACGAGCCGGAGCTTCTGATCGCCGACGAGCCGACGACGGCGCTCGACGTCACCGTGCAGGCGCAGATCCTCGAACTGCTGGCGAAGCTGAAGAGCCGCAAGGGCATGTCGCTCTTGTTCATCACGCATGATCTCGGCATCGTGCGCCGGATCGCCGACCGCGTCTGCGTGATGACCAAAGGCAAGATCGTCGAGAGCGGCCCGACCAAAGAGATCTTCGCCAACCCGCAGCATGACTACACCAAGCATTTGCTTGCGGCCGAGCCGAAAGGCAAGCCGCCAGCGGCCAATCCGGATGCCAAGGCTGTCATGACAGGCAGGGACATCAAGGTCTGGTTCCCGATCAAGAAGGGCTTCTTCCGCACAACGGTCGACCATGTGAAGGCGGTCGACGGCATCGACGTCACCGTGCGGGCCGGCCAGACGCTCGGCGTGGTCGGCGAATCCGGCTCGGGCAAGACGACGCTCGGCCTGGCGCTCGCCCGGATGATCTCGTCGACCGGCACGATCAATTTCAATGGGCGGGACATCAATCAGCTTTCCTTCAGCGCCACGCGGCCGCTGCGGCGCGAATTGCAGATCGTCTTCCAGGATCCGTTCGGATCGCTCAGCCCGCGCCTGTCGGTCTCGGAGATCATCGAGGAAGGGCTGAAGATCCATGAGCCGAAGCTCACGCCCGACGAGCGCGACGACAAGGTGGTCGCGGTGCTGAAGGAGGTCGGCCTCGATCCCGAAACGCGCCACCGCTATCCGCACGAGTTTTCCGGCGGTCAGCGCCAGCGCGTCGCCATAGCGCGCGCCATGGTGCTCAATCCGCGCTTCGTCATGCTCGACGAGCCGACCTCGGCGCTCGACATGAGCGTGCAGGCGCAAGTGGTCGACCTGTTGCGCGCCCTGCAGGCCAAGCACAATCTCGCCTATCTCTTCATCAGCCATGATTTGAAAGTCGTGCGCGCCCTTGCCAATGACGTCATCGTCATGCGCAATGGCCAGATCGTCGAAGCCGGACCGTCCGAGCGGATTTTCAGCAGCCCGCAAACCGACTATACGCGGGCGCTGATGGCGGCGGCCTTCAAGATCGAGACGGCGCCGACCGGCGTGGTCAGCGAGTAGCTATTTTTCGCGCAATTCCGGACGGAAAACCGCTACACACATTTCCTGGAATTGCTTCAAACAGGGAAGAAAAATCCTAGAATGGAAAAAGGCAAAATCCTGCTTGCCCTCACGGGCATCCACCCGCAGCGCTGGCATGAGTTGCTCTCGGCCGAGCGCGAGGTCGTGCTGGAGCCGAACGGCGCCAACGATCCGTCGATCACCTATGCGGTGGTGTGGAAGCAGAAGCCCAACCTTCTCAAGTCGCTACCCAATCTGCGAGCCATCTTTTCGATCGGCGCCGGCGTCGACCATGTCTTTGCCGATCCCGGCCTGCCCGATGTGCCGATCGTCAAGATCGTCGCCGACAACCTTACCCAGCACATGGTTGAATATGTCGCCTGGCGGGTGCTCGACCACCATCGCCAGGCCATGCTCTACCGCGTTCAGCAGCAAAAGAAGATATGGCACGAGCCGCCGCAGCGGGTGGCGGGGGACATCTCCGTCGGCATCATGGGGCTTGGCAGTCTTGGCCGCGCCGCGGCTTCGGCGCTGTTGTCACTCGGCTTCGCCGTCAACGGCTGGTCGCGCAGCGAGCGGCCGATGAAGGGTGTTTCGACCTATTCCGGCGAGTCGGGGCTGATCCCGTTCCTCAACGCCACCGACATCCTGGTCGTGCTGTTGCCGCTGACGCCGCAAACCCAGGGCATCGTCAATTACGGGCTGCTCAAGGAACTGCGCAAGCGCAATGGCCTCGGCGGCGCCGTGCTGATCAATGCCGGGCGCGGACGCCTGCAGAAGGACGCCGACATATTGCGCGCGCTTGAGGACGGCACGCTGAAGGAAGCAAGCCTGGATGTGTTCGAGGTCGAGCCGCTGCCGAAGACCAGTCCGTTATGGAGCCACCCGAAAGTGTTCGTCACGCCGCATGCGGCGGCGACGTCGGATCCGGCCCATCTGGTGCCGATCATGCTTCGCCAGATGGCTGCCTACGAGCGCGGCGAAAAGCTCGAAAACCTGGTCGACCGCGAGGCGGGTTATTAGAGCGGTTCGCCGAACCGCTCTAACTCTTGTTTTCACGCAATTCCGGTCGGAAAACCGCTGCGCACTTTTCCTGGAATTGCATTGCCTGATTGCTCTCACGGAAGTGAGCTGAGCGGGATAATCGAACTCTCAGGAAGGCTTCGAGCCGGGCAGCCCGAAACTCTCCTTCTTCTTCGGCTTGCCGCAGTCGCGGCGCTCGATCGAGCGGTTCATGGCATCGATCTCGCCGCTCGCCTTGTTCTTGTCGCGCTGTGCCTTGGAGCGCGTGTCAGGCATGAACGGGCCGAAGCCCATCGCCGGATTGGAGAAGCCCGGCTTGGCGGTGGCAGGCAGATTGTTCTGCTGTGCCAGTTGATTGCGCTGCGCCAGCAATTGATCGCAAGGCACATCGTCATATTGCAATGAGGATTGGACATCCTCGTCCTGACGCTCGGCCATCGATGTGCCGCCGACGCATCCGGCGACCGACAGGCAAGACGCCAACGCAACCATGGTCCAGCGCATGGATCCCTCCTTAAAGCAATTCCAGGAAAAGTGCGTATCGGTTTTCCGTCCGGAATTGCGTAAAAACAAAGATTTGGTATCCGCCCCGCGCGATCCCGACCATGCTATTCAGGCTTTTTCGCAGCAAGCACGGGCTCATGCGGTTTCTGGATTCCTCTTCGGAGCAGCTGTGGCCGGGAAGCCAGCCACGATGGCAAGGCCTTCGATGGGATCGCGCCGGTCGTGCCGGATAATCATGCTTTCCAGCGACAGGACCGCAAGCCCGTTGGCGGCAAGCACGCGCCGCGCATAGGCCTCGGAATGGGCATAGCGCCGTGACGGCCGCAGGGCAAAATCACCGCCGCCGGCAAGCGTCTCGACCGAAAACGCGACCATGCCGCCATCGGCAAGCATGCCGGCCACCGCGCCGACAATGCGTTCGAGCGCCCCGACATAGATGAACACGTCGGCCGCGACCACGAGGTCGGCTCCCGCGCCAGGGTGAGAAAAATGCTGAAGATCGGCCTTGGCCAGCAGGTCGTAGATGCCTTTGGCTTTGGCTTTCTTCAACATGCCGGCCGAGATGTCGTAGCCTTCCAGCCGGTCGACGAACGGGCGCAGCCTTTCGCCCATCAGGCCGGTGCCGCAGCCGAGGTCGAGAGCCAGCCGAAATCGGCCGGGCCTTGCCTTGCGGATGGCGTGCCTGAGAAAATCCGGCAATCCGTAGCCAAGCTTGTGGACGAGCGATTCCTCGAAACTGTCGGCGTAGTGATCGAACAAGGTCTCGACAAAGGCGCTGGGCGGCGCCGCGGCGGCGGGCGCCTTGCCGATCAGTTGAAGCTTGAGCGCGGCGCCAAGTCGGTCCGCGGGCTCCAGCTTCAGCGCCATGGCCCAGGCTCGCGCGGCCTGGTCGAGCAGGCCAGCCGCTTCCTGCATCTCGCCGAGGCGAAACCAGCCGGCGGCCCATTGCGGCGCGAGTTCCAGCGCGCCAAGCAAAAGCTCCGCCGCCTGCGCGGGCTCACCCGACGCGAGCAGCATCTCGGCGAAATCGGCACGACGGTCGGCGTTCAAATCGCCCGACGAGGCCTGGAGCGGGTTCATCTCTTGAAGGATCCTACCGGCGAGGCGAGCCGGCGGCCGGCTCTACAGCATGATCCCGAACCGAAGGTCAGCGAAGCAAAAAGTGGGAACCGGTTTTCGGAAAGAGATCATGCTCAACAAAGAGTTAGATCGTGATGGCGTTTCGACGAAACGCGATCGCGATCTAGGACGAGTCAGCAGTCTCTTGCAACAGGCTTCCCGCGCGGAATTTAGCCACTATCTTGGTGCGATGCGCGCCAGCGACCTGCTCAAATCCCGGCCGGAAGGCCTCTATTGCCCGCCCGGCGATTTCTTCATCGACCCGGTGCGGCCCGTCGAGCGGGCGCTGATCACGCACGGCCATTCCGACCACGCACGCTCCGGCCATCGCTCGGTGCTCGCCACCCAAGAGACGCTCGACATCATGGGGCTGCGCCATGGCGAGGATTTCGCCGGAACGACGCAGGCAGCAGCGCTTGGCGAAACGGTCGACATCAATGGCGTTTCCGTTTCCTTCCACCCGGCCGGGCATGTGCTGGGCTCGGCGCAGATCGCCGTCGAGCACCAGGGCATGCGCATCGTCGCCTCCGGCGACTACAAGCGCCAGAAGGACGCCACGTGCCTGCCGTTCGAGCCAATCCGGTGCGATGTCTTCATCACCGAAGCGACCTTCGGCCTGCCGGTGTTCCGCCATCCGCCGGATCATGAGGAAATCGCGCGCGTGCTCAAATCGGCGGCGCAGTTTCCCGAACGCTCGCATCTGATCGGCGCCTATGCGCTCGGCAAGGCGCAGCGCGTGATGCGGCTGCTGCGCGACGACGGCTACGACAGGCCGATCTATATCCATGGCGCGCTTGCGAAGCTCAGCGAATACTATCAAGGCCAGGGCATCGATCTCGGCCGGCTGGAGCCTGGGACCGTGGAGAGCGGCAGCAAGGCCGATTTCGCAGGCGCGATCGTCGTCGGCCCGCCGTCGGCCTTCGCCGACCGCTGGGCGCGGCGTTTTCCGGATCCGATCTCCTGCTTCGCCTCGGGATGGATGCGCATCCGCCAGCGCGCCAAGCAGGGCGGCGTCGAGCTGCCGCTGATCATTTCCGACCACGCCGACTGGGACGAGCTGATCATCACGATCAAGGAAACCGGCGCCGGGGAGATCTGGGTGACGCATGGCCGCGAGGAGGCCTTGGTGCGCTGGTGCGAACTGGAGGGAATTGCGGCGAGGCCGCTGCACCTCGTGGGGTATGAGGACGAGGGCGATTGATGGAGCAGTGTTCGCCAATCGTCGCCGCCGAGTTCTACGGCGCCCCCCTCTGTCCTGCCGGACATCTCCCCCTCAAGGGGGGAGATTGGCAGCTTCCGCGCCGGCGCATCTCCTGCGACGCCGGAGATTGGCGAAAGCTTGCGCGACATCCGATCTCCCCCCTAGAGGGGGAGATGGCCGGCAGGCCAGAGGGGGGCGCCTCGCGCCGACTTTCGTCATTGGCGTGGTCCACAACGCCATGAACCGCTTCGCCGAACTCCTCGACCGCCTTGTCCTGACGCCGTCGCGCAACGGCAAGCTGACGCTGCTGACCGACTATTTTCGCGGTGTCGAGGACCCCGATCGCGGGCTGGCGCTGGCGGCGATCACCGGCGACCTGTCGATCGCGGCGGTGAAGCCGGCTATGCTGCGCGCGCTGGTGGTCGAGCGCATGGACCCGGTGCTGTTCGGTTATTCCTACGACTATGTCGGCGACCTCGCCGAAACGGTGTCGCTGGTCTGGCCGCAACCGGCCGGGCATGTTCCCAACCATCAGCCCACGCTTGCAGAGGTGGTCGGCAAGCTGCAGGCCGCCAGCCGATCGGACGGACCCAAGGTGCTGGCGCGGCTGCTGGACGACGCCAGTATCTCGGCGCGCTTCGCTATCATCAAGCTGGTGACCGGCGGCTTGCGCATCGGCGTTTCAGCGCGGCTCGCCAAGCAGGCGCTGGCCGAGCTTGGCAAAGTCGACGTCGCCGAGATCGAGGAGCTTTGGCACGGGCTGGCGCCGCCTTACACCGAGCTGTTCGCCTGGCTGGAAGGCAAAGCGGACAAGCCGAAGAGCGCGGCGCTGGCGCTGTTCCGGCCGGTGATGCTTTCCAATGCCGTCGACGACGGCGACCTCGAAAAGCTCGAACCGGCCGACTACGCGGCGGAATGGAAGTGGGACGGCATCCGCGTGCAGGCGGTGTGCGAAGGCGGCGTCCGCAGGCTCTATTCGCGCACCGGCGACGATGTGTCCGGTGCCTTCCCGGACCTTGCAGCGGCAATGAATTTCGAAGCGGCGCTCGATGGCGAGCTGCTGGTCGGCGACCCGCGCGAGGCGACCGGGACCTTCTCCGACCTGCAGCAGCGGCTGAACCGCAAGAGCGTCTCGCCAAAAATCCAGCAGCAATATCCGGCTTTCATGCGCTGCTACGACGCGCTGCAGATCGACGGCGAGGATTTGCGCGCGCTGCCCTTCGCAGAGCGCCGCAAGCACCTTGAAGCCTTCGTCAACACGCTCGACCCCGGCCGCTTCGACCTCTCGCCGCTGGTCGCGTTCCCCGATTGGGAGACGCTGGAGCGGCTGCGCCAGGCGCCGCCGCATCCAATCATCGAGGGGGTGATGCTGAAGCGCTGGGATTCGCCCTACCTCGCCGGCCGGCCGAAGGGGCCGTGGTTCAAATGGAAGCGCGACCCGCATACCATCGATGCGGTGCTGATGTATGCACAGCGTGGCCACGGCAAGCGTTCCAGCTTCTATTCCGACTACACGTTCGGCGTCTGGTCCGGCCCCGAGGGTTCGGAAGAGCTGGTGCCGGTCGGCAAGGCCTATTTCGGCTTCACCGATGAGGAGCTGCGAGAGATCGACAAATATGTGCGCGACAACACGATCGAGCGCTTCGGGCCGGTGCGCTCGGTGCGCGCCGATCGCCGGAACGGCCTGGTGCTGGAGGTGGCGTTCGAAGGACTCAACCGCTCGACCCGCCACAAATCGGGCGTCGCGATGCGCTTTCCCCGCATTTCACGGCTGCGCTGGGACAAGCCGGCCGCGGAAGCCGACCGCATCGAGACGCTGCAGGCACTGTTGGATTAGTTAGGAAATCCAGCGCCGGCGCTTCACCCCACCCGCGCCTGCGGCGCGACCTCCCCATCGAGGGGAGGTAGGAGGTGGCGCTAACCCCTACCTCCCCTCGATGGGGAGGTCGCGCCGCAGGCGCGGGTGGGGTGGAGCGCCAACGTCGGGCAGGCTCTCAAGCGGAGGCTATTCCGCGATCGAAACGCGGATCTCGTAGATATCGACGGACTTGCCCTTCTGGTCGAAGTCGGAGTTGACGGCGATGGTGCCGGCGGCGCCCGGGTGCTTGTTGGGGAACTGGACGTCGAACAGATATTCGTTGCGTTCGTGGCCGACCGCGTAGCGCTTGCGGCCGCAATCGCCGAGATCGCCGAAATTGCAGTCGACCGAAATCTGCGTCTCCTTGCCCTCTTCCGAGCGGGCGACGATGTCGAACATGGCGTGCTTGCCCGCGAGCTTCTCCAGCACGCCCTGGCCGACATCGAAGGCAATGGCCGAGCCCGACGCGCCGGAGCGGATGCGCAGGAACTGGCCGGTGTCGTCCTTCATCACCTCGGCGGCGGCGTCGGAAGGCGCGCTGACATGGGTGGGATCGGCGGGCGAGAAGACGTTGATCCAGTTCTTCGACTGGTCCGCCTCGCCCGGCTTCTGCGGCGAGCCGGGTTCGGCCGGCTGCGAGGAGTCCTCGTCGTCCAGCGTCGGCGTCGGTTCGGGCGGGCCGGTGTTGAGCTCGGCTGCAGTCTTGAAGACCCCGGTCTGCTTGGCGAAATAGAGGCCGATGCCGGCGGCCGCGAGCAATGTCGCGACGACGAAGATCGCGGTCAACGGCAGGCGTCGCCCCCTGATCCGCCGCTCGTCACGGTCTGGCGCGACCTGCGCGCCATTGCCGACCGGAGCACCCGGCGAATCATCGAGCGACGGGGCGTTGGGAAGCGCCGTTTCGTCCGGCATGATGTCGGGCACACGCGGCAGCACGCGCGAGCGCGGCTGGTCCGAAGCATCGGGCTGGACCGGGCCGTCAAAGGTGATCGAGGGCGACGACGCTGATTGCGCCGGCGGCAAGGGAGCGTCGACCGATGGCGCGACCGATGCGACTGGTTCGTCGACGCGAGGGCTCGGCGCGCCACTGCCGGCCGGCACGACGTTTTCCGGCGGCAGCGTCACATCGGGCACCGCAGGCAGGAATTCGGACTCGATCTCCGTGATCTTGGCCTGCACCGCCTTGCGGCGGCCGATGGCGGCCTCGACCGTGATGTTCGGGTTGGCCTGCAGGACGCGGTCCAGCGCGGCAAAGGCCGATCGATAGACCTTCTCGCGGAACGCCCGGTCCTCGGCATTGCCTTTCTCGAAGGCATTGCGGATCGCTTTCTCGATGGCGTCCAAGCGAACTCCCTCTGTGCTTTCGCTCACAGTTCCCTGATCGTTGGCCGCAGGCGACCAATCAACGGGCGAGCGGCTGCCTTGCCGGCCAAAGCCATTTCGGCATTTTTTGTTGAAGAATCAACATTTTTCCACGCAGCCGGTCGGCCGTTGGGATCGGCCGGGTGTAAAAAGCGGCCGGCTCGCGCAAGGCATCGGACGTCAGCCGCGCTCATAGGCGGCAATCCCGGGCCGGAATCCGCCGCAGCCATCTTGAATTAACGAGCGGTTGAGTCTATCACGCAGCCATTCTGGAAGCGTGATGCTTCCCGGGCCGCTTTAGCTCAGTTGGTAGAGCACATCATTCGTAATGATGGGGTCGCGTGTTCGAGTCACGCAAGCGGCACCAAAATTTTTCTGAATTAAATCAAGCCTTCCGGTGTTCGACTCCGGCGCGGCGTTTCTAGGTTTGGCTTACGCTGCCTTACACCGTTTTGCGTGGACTTACCCATTCCGACAGGATTTGTCGGAATGGCCAGGGTGTAGGGGTGGGATCGCAAATGGCTGCCACCACGGCTGCCGCGATCTACATAGTCGAGAGCCGCAGTTTATTGCATGTCAAAGCCGCTCAGTTCTCACACTGCCGTTGCCTCTGGGGAGGAGGGGAATTGTCCGTTACAAACGGCTCAAGTGTCGAGCATGTCCCACTCGTCGCCGAGCACCCAACGAATAGCGGACAGCTTGCCGCTGAGCATTCCCCACTCGAAATCGGTCCACGGGCCTAGCTCGTCGGGGTAGTGCTCTTCGGCGGACTTCATGGCCGCAATCATACCGTCCCATATCTCGTCTACGATCATACCTCGGCGCTCTTTGGGCGTGCCGGCGTCCCAGACTTCCCGTGGAACCCGCTTCTGCCTACCGCTTTCGACATCAGGCGAAAATTTTCGGCAGCCAGAAACGCAGAGATGATCGACTTAAGTGCCTTCGCCAAGCTATGTCACGATGCCGGCCTTCCGATGTACTCGGAGCGATATTGGCGTGACCGCTGTCGCGGGCTCTGAGAAAATACCATGTACGGCGCGACTATGCTGAAGAGTTATGCCGCATTCTCGTGGCGGACGCGTCTTAGCGTCTGGACTCAATCAGCTTAACGGTGGGCACGGCATCCGACCCAGTGCGGGCGCCGTAAGGGTGCAATTCCGGGCTATCGATGAGAGCGAATCTCCTTGGCGGCACTGCCGAATATTTCCTCCAGGAGTTCGATCATGGGCCTTGTGCCCTTCTCCTGGGTGAAGATGTCTGCTGCAACTCGCAGAGCGCCGACCGAGATCATCGCGACGGTGCGCAATGCTGTTGATCGTTCGGGCTCCGGCCACCGCTCTTTGAGCGCTGCGTAGATTTCACCTTCCTGCTGTACGTAGAATGCCTGCTTGCGCGCCTGCACGCTCGGGCTCGTCCGCATCAGTCGGTCCAGCTCAATCATGTCGTTGGCTGGAATAGCGTCACAAACGCTGACGACCGCATCCCATACAGCGTCTATTGGCGTGGAGCCTGCGGGAGCGTTTCGCACCGCATCTGTCAGCAGCTCACCAATCCCACTTAGGACGGACAGCAGAATCTCGTCCTTTGACGTGAAGTAGTAGAAGAAGGTTCTGCGCGAGATTCCGGCTGCAGCAGCGATTTCGTCGAGTGTTGTCTGATCGACGCCACGCTTGAGGAAAAGAGCGATGCCCTTCTCCGTGATGCGTTTTTTCGTCTCGCGCTTCTTCCGCTCCCGCAGGCCGCCGCCCTCTTTACCGTCACGCCCGGAGTTATCCAACTCGGCCCCCTTGCAAAATCACACTCAGTGCGATATTTATTTTACACCAAGTGCGGAAATTATGAAAGGACGCAAGATGGCAAAGTGGAACGCCGGTGACATCCCCGACCAGCATGGACGAACCGCGATCGTAACTGGAACTGGTGGGTTAGGATTGGAGACGGCCCTCGCGCTCGCCCGAGCCGGATGCGACGTGACCATCGCCGGTCGCGACCCTCAAAAGGGCGGCGACGCGGTATCCCGCATCAAACAGGCCGTTCGCGGTGCGACGGTACGGTTCGGGAAGCTTGATCTTGCCGACCTGTCGTCGGTTGCCTCATTCGCAAAGCACATGGAGAACGAGAGGCAGAGCCTTGACCTTCTGGTGAATAACGCCGGGGTCATGCTCCCGCCGCAACGGCAAGAGACCAGAGACGGCTTCGAACTGCAGTTCGGTACGAACTACTTCGGTCACTTCGCCTTGACGGCTCGTCTGAAGTCGCTCCTCTCGAAAGGCAAGGACGCCCGCGTCGTAACGCTCTCAAGTCTGGCTGCAAATGGTGGACAGATCTATTTTGACGACATCAATCTCGAGAAGAACTATCGCCCAATGGCTGGTTACAGCCAATCGAAGCTCGCATGCTTGATGTTCGCCCTAGAGCTTGATAGCCGCAGCCGCGCTGCTGGATGGGGCTTTTCGGGCATGGCGGCCCATCCCGGCGTCTCACGGACCGATCTCGTGCACAACACGCTTGGTCGGCGAAGCGTTGCGGGTTTGGCGCGGTCACTTTTGTGGTTCCTGCTCCAGCCCGCATCACAAGGCGCGCTGCCCTCGCTATACGCGGCTACGTCCGTCCAGGCGGAGGGAGGTGGCTATTACGGTCCCGACCGGTTTCGTGAAACTCGTGGGCATCCGCATCCTGCACGTATTCCCCCACAGGCACTAGATCCGGTGGTCAGACGAAGATTATGGGAAATTTCTGAAAGAATGACCGAGGTGGCGCTGAGATGACGTTCAGTCCGAGCGGTCGTCGGATTCGAATACGAGCAGCTTTACCGAGCGAAGCTAGTGCATTCGGTGATTGCAGCGTCCGTCAAGAACTCGCCACCATCGTTACAGCACCTGGACTCTAGCTCAGACGACCGACGCTAGGCGTGCCACTTCTGCATCAGTCAAGGGGCTTCCGTGCAGCTAATCTAACAAAAATGTGCCAAGAATCGCTGGACAAAACTGTCGGAATTTGTCGGATCATTCTTACATCGTAAAAAACCATTTATTTTCAAAAGGTTACAGAGACGCCCAGCCTTCGTAATGATGGGGTCGCGTGTTCGAGTCACGCAAGCGGCACCAAAAATTCTCCAAGAGAACCAAACTGTTACCGGAGGCCGGGCGCTTAACCGGTCTGCCCGTGAACCAAGCATAGGCAACGGGGCAGGTAACAAAAAAATGCCCGGCTGTCTCGTTTTGCCTGCGGCCGCGCGCCAGGCGCAGTCCGCGCCAGAGCGCACAATCGTGCCCGGACCCCATTTTCAGAGGCGCTACGACAAGGGCCGACGACGTCAAGCGAATATCCGTCAATGGATATGAGATTGCCTACGTCGAAGCGGGCAAAGGCGATCCCGTCATATTCATTCACCGGTTTGCAAGACTATCGAATGCGGAGCGTGCAGCTTCCAAAATTCGCAGCGGACGGCGCCTTCCCTTGAGGGCAGGTAATCTGCCCCAACGGAATAAGGGGCTATATCTTTGGTCCCTTCGGACCAATGCGCTTGGCAGGATGGACCTCGGTCGATTGTGGGCCAGTGGGCAAATCAGACAGTCTCGCGATCGCACCGGCTGATAACCCCAAGCCCCCCGCCCATCGGTCGGTGCATAGCCCGGCTTGCGGACCTCAAAATCCTAACCACAAAAGCGAGCCGGGCTTTCATCTGTGCGCCGGTGCCGAGGCGCAGATTGTCGGAAATGCGATGAGGAGTTGGAGGGTCTATCACGTCGATTTCGGAGCAGGCGGCAACAGCCCGCTTCTAACTGAGATCGGAAGCGTTGAAGCCGATAATCTTTTGGCAGCGGTAATGAAGGCACAAGCCTTGTGGCCCGATGAAAGGTCTATGACCGTCCGCCCGGCCGGAGAAGACAGCCAATCGGTGCAGCCGCCGGTTCCGCGGCGCGACACCGATTAAACGCAAGGAGCGATCCGGCGGCCGCTTCGGCTCCAAAGCCTCGACATGATCCGCCCACGCATTCAGTGCTGCCCGGCGTGTCACGCAAGCGGCATCAGTCTTTCCACGCCTTCCCAGCCCTGCACCACGTCATCGGCGCATCTCGGCCATTGTCGGGAATCGCTGTTGGTGGGAAACTCCACTTGTCAGCATGGGAGGCCAAAATGCCCAATAGTTTCAAGACCGGAGACGTCGTCAGGCTGAAATCCGGAGGCCCGGAAATGACAATCAGCGACGGCGCGGCCTCCGGCATGTATCTGTGCCACTGGTTCAACCGCGAGGGCGACGTCTGGACGCCGCAGCATGCCGGCTTCAAGCCGGACCAGCTGGTGGTGGTCGACCAGCCGAGATAGTCGTCGCTTTCCGCTTTTCGGGGACGCTCCGGGCCGGCGCAGCCGGATCCGATGGATTTTTTGTCCGGTCGAGGAAGGACCGACGGATTTTGCTCGTCGCCGCGTTTAACGGCTGAAGCCTGGCCGCCACTGGCCCCGCCCAACCGGAGACGAGAGCATGATCCGCCCTACGATATTTGTCGTTGCCCTCGGCTTGCAGACCGCGGCCGCGGTCGCCCAGACAACGACGCCGACCCCTGCCCCCGCACCGGCCCAGACGGCGCCGAGCACCTCGGCTGCCGCTGCCGCCAAGTGCGGCCTCGCCAAGTCCGGCCCGACGCTGGAAAAGTTCGAGGCACGCCGGGAAAAGGTGTTCATGCGCGCGGATACGGACAATGACGGCAAGGTCAGCCTCGCCGAATGGACCGCTTTCCAGACCGAGCGCAAGGCCAAGGGCGATCCGGCCAAATCCTTCGCTCGCATGGACACCAACAAGGACGGCTTCGTCGACAAGGCCGAGCTCGACGCCCTGCCGGCCAAGCGCTTTGCAAGGCTCGACAAGAACAGGGACGGCGTGCTCAGCGCCGAGGAGAGGCCGGGCCACAAAACCGCTCCCAATCAGGAGCAATGACCAAGAGGTTATGCCGCATAATGACAATCGCGAGCGCCCGGGTTGATGGGCGCCGATCCGGACGAGGAACTGGTGCGCCGCATCGGCGCCGGCGACCCCGCCGCCGTGCAGGCGATGGTGGCGCGCAAGCTGCCGCGCATCCTGGCCCTGGCCGTCCGGATGCTCGGCGACGCGGCGGAGGCCGAGGACGTCGCCCAGGAGACTTTCGTGCGTATCTGGCGCCACGCCTCGGGCTGGCGCCAGGGGCGCGCACGCTTCGACACCTGGATCCACCGCGTTGCGCTCAACCTCTGCCACGACCGGCTGCGGCGCCGACGCGAATGGACGACGGACGAGCTGCCGGAGGTGGCCGACGAGGCGCCGCTTCCCGATGCCCTGCCGGGCGACGACGAGCGGCGGGTCAGCCAAGCGCTGCAGCGCATCGCGCCGCGGCAGCGCGAGGCGATCGTGCTGGTGTATTATCAGGAGCTGTCCAATATCGAGGCGGCCAGCGCCATGCAGGTCAGCGTCGATGCGCTGGAAAGCCTGCTCGCGCGTGGCCGACGCGCATTGCAGGCCATGCTTATCGGAGACGATGGCGATGACTGAGACAGCGAGGGAATTGCCGGCTTTGCGGATGATGACGTGGGGGGCCACGTCGGAACGGTGGAAGGGGAAGCGAGATGGCTGAGAAAACTGCGGAAGGGCCTATGGACGCCGAGCGTTTTGCCGCGCTGGCGGATGCCTATGGCAGCGCATTGCATCGCTGGCCGCCGGCCGAACAGGCAGCCGCCTTGCTGTTTGCCGGGACCGAGGAAGGCAGCGCCATCCTGCGGCGCGCCGTCAGGCTCGACGCCCTGCTCGACCGGCATAGCGTCGAGGCGCCAAGCTCCGCGCTTTATGGCACGATCGTCGCCCGGGGGACGGCAGACGTCAGGCAAGGCCGGCGCCAGCGGTTCTGGTGGCTGGGCTTCGGGCTTGCGGGCATCGGCCTCGCCGGCGCCGTGGCCGGGCTGGCGTTGATGACCGTCGTTACCCCGGACGCTCCCTCCGACCATTATGTCATGGACGCCAATGCGACGTCGTTCGGCGATGCCGGTCCCGACGCCGACCAGACCGAGGAGGATCTATGAGCCCCCGTCTTGTCGCGGCATCGCTGGTGCTGAATGTTTTTCTGATCGGCGCGGTGGCCGGCGGCGCCGGCTGGCTGATCGGCAAATCCAATCCGGGCTATTCGCTGGAATCGGCGGGCGGCCGGCTGCCCGCCGCCGACCGCAAGGTCTTCCGCCAGGCGCTGCGCGAAGTTCGCCGGGAATCGCGAGATGTCATCCTCGACGGCCAGGCCGCAAGGCGCGAGGCCGCCAACCTCCTGCAACAGCCAACGCTGGACACGGCAGCTCTCGCGGCAGCGCTCGAGCGGGCGCGCAATGCCGATGTAACCATCCGCACGAGGCTGGAACAACGCATCATCGAATTCGCGGCATCAGGCTCGCCGGAGGATCGTCAACTGCTGGCGGACGCCCTGTTGCGGCGTGCCGGCAGGCAGCCGCCCGCAAAAAAATCGCCGTAGGCAGCGACGGAAAGCGCCGGCGACGCCGTTCAAGGGAAAGAGGGACAGGCCTGTGACCGCCTTTGGCGGGCAGGTTCTCTTCAACCTAGAAACTTTCGGGAGTATCCCATGAACAGTCTGACAAAGTACTCCATCGCGGCCGCGCTCGCCATCGGCGGGACGGCCGCGGCAAGCGCCGCCTCGGCGATGCCGATCGCATCGGTTGCGCCGGCGTCCGCAATGATAGAGCACGTCGCCTGGGGGTGCGGTCCGGGCTGGCATCCCAACCACTGGGGCCGCTGCGCCCCCAATCGCCGCGTGATCCATCCCGGCTATTATTACTGGGGCGGGCCGCGCGTCTATATCGGCCCGGTCTGGCATCCCTATCACCGCTGGCACCATTGGCGCCGCTGGTGATGATCCGCTCATGACGCCGATGCTGCGGCCGGCGTCATGAGCGCCCTTGCAATCCCTGGAACATGCCGACGCGATCGGCGTCGGCTTCGGACGGAGGCTTCGTTGGCCACACCGGTTGCAAATCCGATACCGCCGGATCCGGCCCTGGTCGCGTTCAATCGCTTCGGCCTCGGCGCAAGACCAGGCGACGAGCTCGGCAAGATCGCCGTCGATCCGCGCGGCTACCTCAAGGCCGAGCTCAACCAGCAGGACATCGCGCTCATTCCCCCCGACGATCCGCGGAACGTCGGGTTGCTGGACAGCACCGCGGCAATCCAGGCCAGCATGGCGGCAGCCATGGAGCGCAAAACGGCGCGGGACGAGAAGGCGGCGGCCGCCATGCAGCCGATGGCAGCAGCTGATCCAACCGGCCTTGCCGAGACAAAAGCCAAACCCGCGGTGCCGCGCGTCGAGGTCGATATCTATCGCGACGAAGCGCAGGCTCGTTTCGACAAGGCGCTCGCCGCGACACCCGGCTTCGTGGAGCGGCTTGTCGGCTTCTGGTCGAACCATTTCTGCGTCTCCGCCGCCAAGGCGCCGGTCGTGCGGGCATGCGCCGGCGCCTTTGAGCGCGAGGCGATCCGCCCCTTCGTGCTCGGCCGCTTCGCCGATATGCTTTTGGCTGTCGAGCACCATCCGGCAATGCTGTTCTATCTCGACAACCAGCAGTCGATCGGGCCGGATTCGCGCGCCGGCAAAAGGCGCGGCCGCGGCCTCAACGAGAACCTCGCCCGCGAGATCCTGGAGCTGCATACGCTTGGCGTCGGCAGCGGCTATGCCCAAGCCGACGTCACCAGTTTCGCCGGCATGCTGACCGGCTGGACGATGGCCGGCCGCAAGGGACGGCTTGGAGAACCGGGCACATTCGTCTTCAACGCCAATGCCCACCAGCCGGGCCAGGCGATGCTGCTCGGCAAAACCTATCCCGACGGCGGCAAGGGCCAAGCGGAGGCGGCGCTCAACGACATCGCCCGCCATCCGGCGACCGCGCGGCACATCGCCACCAAGCTTGCCCGCCATTTCATCGCGGACGATCCGCCGCCGGCGGCCGTCGCCCGCCTGGCTGCGGTCTTCACGAAAACCGACGGCGACCTGCGGTCGGTCGCGCTGACGCTGATCGACATGCCCGAAGCCTGGTCGACGCCGCTCGCGAAGCTACGCTCGCCATTGGACTACATCGTCGCGCTGCGGCGGGCGATCGGTTCTGCCGCCGGCAACGAACCGCAACGGTCGCTTCACTGGCTGCGGGCGCTTGGCGAACCGCTGTGGCAGCCACCGGGGCCGAACGGCTTTTCCGACCAGGCGGATGCATGGGCCTCCGCCGAGGGCCTCAAGACGCGGCTGGATATTGCTTGGCAGGCCGCGAAGCAGGCGGACGACATCGGCAATCCCAACGAGATGCTGGCGTCGCTGATCGGCGCGTCCGTATCGGCCGAGACACGGCAGGCGATTTCGCGCGCCGAGTCCAGGCAGCAGGGCCTGGCGCTGCTGTTGATGGCGCCAGAATTCCAGCGACGGTAATCCCAGCAATGGAGATGGGGCCATGAGCCTTCTTTGCGAAACCCCCAACCTGTCCCGCCGCGCGGTGCTGATGACCGGCGGCGCGCTGTTTGCCTGGGCTTTCCTGCCGCGCTTTGCCCGCGCGGCCGACAATCGCGACCCGCGCCTGATCGTCATCGTGCTGCGCGGCGCGCTTGACGGGCTGTCGACGGTCGGGCCGGTCGGCGACCCCGACTATGCCGGCCTGCATGGCGATATCGCGCTTTCGCTCTCCGGCGCCAACGCGGCATTGCCGCTCGACGGTTTCTTCGCCGTCAACCCGGCAATGCCGGTGTTTGCGCGCCTGTTCAAGGCAAGCCAGGCGGCGGTGGTGCACGCGGCCGCGACCGGCTACCGCGACCGCTCGCATTTCGACGGCCAGGATGTGCTGGAAAGCGGCCTGCCCGGCCCAGGCAATGCCAGCACCGGATGGCTCAACCGGGCGCTGACCAGCCTGCCGGCGGGCGACAGGATAGCGAAGACCGGCGGGCTCGCGGTCGGGCCTTCGACGCCGTTGGTGATCCGCGGCGCCGCTCCCGTTCTCGGCTGGGCGCCGCAGGCCTTGCCGACGCCCGGCGATGCGCTGGCTGAGCGCGTGCTCGACCTCTACAACCATCGCGACCCGCTGCTGGCGGCAGCCCTGCAGAAAGGCCTCGATGCCGACCGGATGGCGATGGGCGACCAGCTCGACGGCAAGACGATGAAGCCGAAGGGCGGTCTCGACAATGCCGCCGGCATGCGGCAGTCGGCGCAGGGCGCGGCGAGGCTGATGGCGGCCGATGACGGGCCGCGCATCGCGGCTTTAGCCTTCGACGGCTGGGACACGCATGTCAACGAGGGCGGCGCGACGGGCCGGCTCGCCAATCTGCTCGGCGGCCTCGACGGTGCCTTCGAGGAATTCGAGAAAGAGCTCGGCGCGCGCTGGAAGGACACGGCTGTCGTCGCCATCACCGAGTTCGGCCGCACGGCGCGCATCAACGGCACCGTCGGCACAGATCACGGCACCGGCACGGTGGTGCTGCTTGCCGGCGGCGCGATCAAGGGCGGCCGCGTCATCGCCGACTGGCCGGGGCTGAAGCCGGCCCAGCTCTACGAACAACGCGACCTTGCGCCGACCAGCGATGTGCGCGCAGTGCTGAAGGGCTTGCTGGCGGATCAGTTCGGGCTCTCCGCGGCCGTGCTAGGCGACAAGGTGTTTCCGGAGTCGGTGGCGGTGAGGCCGATGCGGGACTTGGTGGCGTGAGCTTCGACTTTCCCATTGGCGACAAGCGCCAGCGCTGTAATTCGTCATCCACGGGCGGAGCAAGGAGCGAAGCGACGCGCGTAGACCCGAGGATCCATGCCGTGGCGCTGAGGCGTCGCCACGGTGCAGATTTCTGCCCTTGCTGCATCCCTCGGCTAAAGTCACGGAATGGATCCTCGGGTCTCCGCGTCCGCTCCGCTCCCGCTCCGCCCGTGGATGACGAAGCTGAGAGGCTTCGGCCAATCACGAACGTTTTCGGGAGGCCCGACGAAATGAACCCTCGTGTGAGGAGCTCAACAAAAAAGCCCGCGCCGTCTCCAGCGCCGGCGTTCATCCCCAGAAAGAACGTTACAAAGCCGGGCTGTCGCCAAGCGTCGCCACTGTCTTCAGCGCGCCGTCCAGCATGTCGCCTTTTTCGTCCTTCAGCGCCGCTTCCCGCAGGCGGCGGATCCAGTCGGCGGCGTCTTCACGGCCCTTGAGCATGGCGAGCGCCGAGAGCACACGGTCGAATTTCGACTGCGCTCGGGCATGGGTATCGCTATAGCCCTTGATCAGCCGGCGGCAGTTCAGGATCTCGGTGCCAAGCGCATAGTTTTCGCGCACATGGGCGAGCGACAGTTCGTACCAGCGCTCCAGGTGCTCGACCTCTATCCTGTGACGCAGCAGGCGGCGGCGCCAGCGGCGCAGGCCGCCGATGAACCAGAGCGCGGCGAAGCCGGTAAGGCTGTCGGTGCGGATGCGGCGGCCGCGATTGATGCGGCGGTCGAGGAAGGCGGCGAGCTTCGGCCGGTTCTCGATATAGCTGCCGAGACCTGCCGGCAGCGTGCCGCAGAATTCCTCGATGCGCGGATGGAAATATTCGGTCACCTGCAGGACCGAACCTTCCCCGACGCCGACCTCCTTGCGCACCCGCCTGTCGCGGGTCGAACGCGTCTTCAGATCGGCGACGCGGATCATGTCGTCATAGCACATCGCGTTGGCCAGATGTTTCGCCGCCGCGATCGACAAAGCGTAGCCGTGCTCCGCATCGTCCAGCGCAACCGCCTTGTCCAGCCGGTCGAGATATTCGCCGCCATAGGCGATGTCCTGGTAGTCGACGACTTTCTTCAGGCCGCGTTCGGCCATGTCGCGCACCGGCACCGGCAGCGCCGCGACTCGGGCCGCAAGCTCCTGCCAGCCTTTCAGCAGGATTTCCGGTCCGCTGACCTTTGCCGTTGACCTGGGTTCGGCAACGGCAGGTTTCGCCACCGCCTTTTCGGCGGCCGGCGCTGCCGCGATCCCTCGCGCGCGGTCACAGGCGGCGGCGAAGGCTGCAAGGCTCGCCTTGACGCCACGGCCGCCGGCGCCGATCGCCTGCTCATAGCTCTCGCGGGTGAAGGGCAGCGCGTCGGAGCCGGCCAGCGCGCCGAGCAGGCTGGCAGAAATCATGGTGCCGTTCTCGGCGGCGATCTTTTCCATGTCGAAGGCAATGAAGCGCTTTGCGGCCGCCTGCGCCGTCGCATGCACCTTCTCCGACGAGGCGCGGCCGTCGCCGGGCTCGATCTTTTCGGAGACGGCGGCGATGCGGTGCGAGGAAGCAATCAGCGTCGTGCGCTCGGGCGTGACGAAGCCACGGATGATGGCGCGGCCGGCCTCCATCAGCTCGGCGGCGATCAATATGTCGACGTCGCCCTGTGAGGGCGACAGCGCGAAGACCGGAAGCCGGCCGGTGTCGCGGGCCATCTCGATGTAATAGATCGTGGCGCCGGTGCGCTGGGCAACGCCGGCCACCGAAGTCGATTGGGCGATATAGCCGTTGCGCTCGGCGACGTCGGTGATCCAGTCGGCAAGCACGCCGCCGCCCTGGCCGCCGACCGCGAGCACGGCGAGTTTTATCACGCGCTCGTCGTCTAGGGCGCCCGTCTTCGGGCGCAGCGCTGCGCTGGGGTCAAGCATCGGCGAACACCAAGCGGCGGCTTTCGCGGCGCCGCTGCAACAGGCCGATCACGGCGCGGCGCGTGCTTTCCAGGAAACGGTCCCAGCGGCCGGGATTGTGCACGACATCGGCGCGGTAGAAGGATGGGCAGAGCACGGCGGCATCCGCCACTTCGCCGCAATTGCCGCAGCCGACGCAGTTCTGGTCGATCGAGGCCACCGGATCGTCGCGCAGCGGATCGTCGAGCGACTTCACCGACAGCGACGGACAGCCGGAGAGCCGCATGCAGGCATGGTCGCCGGTGCAGATGTCCTCGTCGACACCGAATTTCGGCTTCACCACCCTTGTCCCGCCCTTGATCGCCTTGTCGACCAGCGGCTTCTCGCGGCGCTGGCGGTTCAGCATGCATTCGGAAGAGGCCACGATGACCTTTGGTCCCTTCTCCTCGGTGGTCAGCGCCTCGCGCAAAGTGGCCTGCATCTTGCCGACATCATAGGTGCGGTCGATGTGGCGCAGCCATTTGACGCCCATGCCCTTCACCGCTTCATCGATCGGATGCCGGGTCGACTTGGTGCGGTTCAAGGCGCGCGACGACAATATGTCCTGGCCACCGGTGGCGGCCGAGTAGAAATTATCGACGATGACGATGACGCCGTCATTCTTGTTGAAGACGGCGTTGCCGATCGAGGAGGTGAGGCCATTGTGCCAGAAGCCGCCGTCGCCGACGAAGGAGATGGAGCGGCGCTTGGCGTCGGGCGAATTGAAGGCCGATGCCGAGGCCGGCCCGAGCCCGTAGCCCATGGTGGTGGCGCCGAGCTCGAAGGGCGGCATGATCGAGAACAGATGGCAGCCGATGTCGGAGGCGATGTGGTGCTTGCCGAGCTCCTGCTCGACCAGCTTGGTCGCGGCAAAGATCGGCCGCTCCGGACAACCTATGCAGAAGCCTGGCGGGCGTCCGGGAACGACGTTGATGAGATCGGCGGTATCGACACCCTCGCCAAGCTTGTTCGGCGCACGCACCTCGCCCGGCAGCAGATGTGGAGCGTTGGCGCGCAGGAAGGAGCCGATGCCATCGAGCATCACCTGTCCGGTGTATTCGCCGGCCATCGGCAGATGCTCCTTGCCGACCAGCCTGGTGCCGCGCCCGGCCTTGTGCAGCATCGCGGCAAAGGCCTGCTCGATATAGTTGGGCTGGCCTTCCTCGACGACCAACACCGCCTGCTTTCCCTCGCAGAAGGAAAGGAACTCATCGTCCACCAGCGGGTAGACGGCGTTCAGCACATAAAGCGGCACGTCGGTGTCGCCATAAGTGTCGGCAAGGCCGAGCCGCTGCAGCGCGCGGATGACGGAATTGTACATGCCGCCCTGCATGACGATGCCGACCGAGCCATGGTCCGGTCCGAACATCTCGTTGATCTTGCGGCTCTTGATGAAATCGACCGCTGCCGGCCAGCGTTTGGCGACTTTCTCCTTCTCATGCAGGAAGGAGGCAGGCGGCAGCACGATGCGGCCGGTGTCACGGCGCGGCGCCGACAGCGCATCGGCGACCGACATAGGCGGGCGCTTGTTGTCCTTGGCGGTGAAGTGGCCGTGCACGTGACAGCAGCGGATGCGCACCTGCAGCATAACCGGCGTGTTCGAGACTTCCGACAGCTCGAAGCCGTCCTCGACCGCCTTGACGATCGAGGGTAGGTTCGGGCGCGGGTCGAGCAGCCAGACCTGGCTCTTCATGGCGAAGGCGTGGCTGCGCTCCTGCATGATCGAGGAGCCCTCGCCATAATCCTCGCCGACGATGATCAGCGCGCCGCCGGTGACGCCGCCGGACGCCAGGTTCGCCAGCGCATCGGAAGCGACGTTGGTGCCGACCGTCGACTTGAAGGTGGCCGCACCGCGGATCGGATAATGCACGGATGCGGCGAGCATGGCGGTGGCGGTCGCTTCCGAGGCGCTGGCCTCGAAATGCACGCCGAGCTCGCCCAGAATGTCCTGCGCGTCGGCCAGCACATCCATCAGATGGCTAATCGGCGCGCCCTGGTAGCCGCCGACATAGCCGACGCCGCATTGCAAGAGCGCCTTGGTGATGGCGAGGATGCCCTCGCCTGCGAATTCCTCGCCGGCGCCCAGCCTCAGCTTTTCGACTTCCTTGGCAAAAGACCGTTCGGCCATGTCTGCCTCCTTCCGTTGCCGCCTGCCCATTGCCACCGGGGGCGGCGCGTACATCTAGATTTCGTGCTTGCGGATGTTCTTCAGCATTTTCTGCAGCGTCGCGATCAGCGCCGCGTATTCGGCATCGTCGACCTCGTCGAACATCGCCTCGAAAGCGTCATGCATGGCCGGCCAGGCGCGGGTGAACAGCGCGCGGCCGTCATCGGTCAGGAACACATGGCGGAAGCGGCTGTCGGTGACGCCCTGCTCACGCCGCACCAGGCCCTGGCCTTCCAGCGTGTCGAGCGTGCGGCTCAAGGTCGATTGCTCGATCACCGTGTAGACCGAGAGGTCGTTGACGGTGACGCCGTCGGTGACCGACAGCACCGCCAGGGTGCGCACCTGCGGGATGGTCAGGCCCTGCTTGCGGAAATCCTCGCGCAAAGTGGCGTTGTATCGGCCCATGATGCGGTTCATCAGGTAGGGCGCGAATTGCTGCAGGCCGATCTCGCCGAGGGTCGAGATGCGTTGGCGTTTTTCCGAGAGCTTCTGTTCCATCAGAGCCTCCCCGCGAGAAGGAAGCCGGAGCCACCGCCCAGGCCTGCGCCCGGATGGGTGGAGGCGCCGATGTGGTAGAGGCCCTTGATGCCGGTCTCGTGGTTGCGGCTGGCCTTGAACGGCCGCCACAGGAAGGACTGGTCGATGGTGGACGAGCCGCCATAGGGATCGCCGCCGACCAGATTGATGTTCATCGCTTCGAGATCGGCCGGCGAATAGGCGCGGCGCGCAATCACGCTCTCGCGGAAACCGTCGACGTGGTTGGCGAGGATCGCCTCGGCGCGGTCGGCATAGGCCTCGCGCAGCGCTTCGGTCCAGCGGCCGTCGGCGGGGGTCTCGAGCTTGCCGGCCGCATCGCCCTTGATATGGCGCGGCGCCTCGGGAAGCTGCAGCCACAGGATCGCCTTGCCTTCCGGGCAGCGCGATGGGTCGAGCGCGTGTGGCTGGCCGACGCAGATGGTCGGCACTTCCGGCAGCAGGCCGCGTACCGCCTCGTTGCAGGCTTTCGACACTCCATCCAACCCCGGCGTCAGATGCAGCAGCGCCACCTTGTCGAGGCCCGCGCCGCGCCAGGCCGGCGGCTTGTCGAGGGCATAGTGGATCTGGAAGTTGCCCTTGCCGTAGCGATAAACGCGCGTCGCTTCGACGTCGCGCATTGGAGCCGCATCGCCGAGCAGGCGGCCGTAGAGCTGCGTCGGCGTGACCGAGCAGATCACGCTCTTCGTGGCGGTCAGCGTCTCGCCGGAGGCGAGGCGCACGCCAGAGGCGCGGGCTCCGGTCTGGACGATCGAGGCGACGTCGGCGTTGACGCGGATCTCGCCGCCGCGTTCCTTGATCAGCGCCTCGAAGGCGGCGAGCAGGTTTTTTGCGCCACCCTTGACGATCGGCGCACCGGCAGCCTCCAGCGCGAAGGCGATGACCTTGGCGATCTGGCCCGAGAAAGCGTCTTCCGGTCCGAGCCCGGCATGCAGCACCCAAGGCGCCCAGAGGGCGCGGACCGTGTCGGACGTGTAAGTCGTTTCCAGCCAGCCCCGTGCCGGCGCCAGCGCCTCGCCCATGAAGCCGGCAAGGTTGCGCGGCCCGCGCCGCCAGGCCTCGCCGGCCATGAGCTTGGTCGTCGGGTAGGACCAGAGCGCACCGCCGAGCAGGCCGAAGAGCAGCCCGGCATTGCGCTCGATGTCGCCGACATCGCCGCCATGGCTGTCGCCGTCGCCTGAAGCGATCCGGTTGAGCGCCGCGATGTTGGCGGCGCGGTCGGTGGTGAGCACGGCATGGCTGCCGTCGGGCCTGAGGACGCCTGTCGGCGTGGCGGTATGGCAGAACTCCAGGCCGTGCCGCGCAAGGTCCTTGCCAAGCGCGGCATAGGCCGGCGAGGTGATGAACAGCACGAAGGTCGTCGCCATCACGTCATGGACGAAGCCAGGAGCCGTGATCTCCTCGGTGCGCATGCAGCCGCCGATGCGGTCGTTGCGCTCGAGCACCAACACCTTGGCGCCCTTGGCGCCGAGCATCGCCGCGCAGACCAGGGCGTTGATGCCGCTGCCGACGATGATGTGATCGGGGGCGGTCATTGGGAGCTCGCGAGTGAAGGGAGGCCAATCGGGCTAAGTCGCATTCCTTCGCGCCCCCCTCTGTCCTGCCGGACATCTCCCCCTCTTGGGGGGAGATTGGCAGCTTGTGCGCCCCACTCGTCCTTTCGGCGTTGGAGGTTGGCGAAGGCCGGCGTGACATCCAATCTCCCCCCTTGAGGGGGAGATGTCCGGTCCACCCTCCGCAGCTGCAGCGCAGCTGCTGCGGAGGACGGGCAGGACAGAGGGGGGTGAGCGCCAGCGCCGCAAGGCTGGCACGCCTTCCCCATCATCGCTCCATCAACTGCGAGCATGATCTTCTCCCGAAGACCGCCGCCTCGCCTATTTGCCCGGCACCAGCGCCAATGCGCGGATCGGGCTGCCGGTGCCGTGCTCGATCTTGAGGGGTGCTGCGATCAGGATCGCGCCCTTCGGCGGCAGCTGATCGAGATTGCAGAGGCTGGCGAGGCCGTAGCGGTTGGCCTTGTGCATCAGCGTGTGCGCCGGGAATGGCGGCTCCATGCCGCCGGCCTTGCCGGCATCGGTGCCGATCGTCTCCGAGCCCCAGCCCTTGATGTCCTTGCCGATCAGGAACTGGATGGCTTCGGCCGTCGGGCCGGGCGTGTGCGGGCCGGTCTCGTTGGCGTTGAGGAACTCGGCTTCCGAGCCATTGCGCTTGTACCAGTCGGTGCGCATCACCACCCATTCGCCGGGATTGATGGCGCCGTGCTTGGCTTCCCAGGCCTTGATATGGTCGACGGTGAGCAGGAAATCGTGGTCGGCGGCGGATTCCGCCGAGCAGTCGATGACGTTGACCGGGCCGACGAAATTCTGCGCCGGAATGGTGTCGGTGGCGCCGTCCGGATAGTCCTTGCCGGTGATCCAATGCTGCGGCGCGTCGAAATGCGTGCCCGAATGCTCGCCGAGCTTCAGCCAGTTCCAGGCCCACCACGGGCCGTTCTTGTCATATTTGGAGATGGCGTGGATCTCGACCTTCGGCGTGTCGACGGCGAGTTCCGGCGGCAGCTTGATCAGCGGCGTGTCGGGGCCGAGCGGCGCCGACAGGTCGACCACCTTGATGGCGCCCGAGAGCAGCTGGCCGGCGACCTCGCCGAGGAGTTTCTGCGTGTCCATGGTCTTTCGTTCCCTCTTGTCGGTGATCATCAAGGCTCGTTGCGGCCCTTAATATACCTACTAGACGAAAACATATGCATCTGCAATTATCTTTAAGCATAAAGCATTTTGGGGCGGGGCGTGAGCGAGTTTGACGCCATCTTTGTCGGGGCGGGCCATAACAGTCTGGCATGCGCCGCGCATCTGGCGCTCAAAGGCTGGAAAATCGCGGTTTTCGAGCGCAGCCAGGCAATCGGCGGCGCCGTTCGCACCGCCGAATACACGCTTCCAGGTTTCCGGCACGATTTCGGCGCGATGAATCTGAGCCTGTTTGCCGGCTCGGCCTTCCACCGGAAATATGCAAATGAATTGAAAAGCCACGGGCTGGAATTCGCACCTGTGGCCGACTGTTTCGCCAGCGCCTTCCCGGACGGGGAATGGTTCGGCGTCAGCAACGACCTGGCGAAGACCGCCGCACGGATGGCCGCCTTCTCGGCAGCGGACGCCGCCACATGGCGCCGGTTGGTCGACGCCTTCCCGGGTGAAGCCGAACATCTGTTCCGCCTGCTGGGATCGCCGATGAGCGCAAGAGCGCTGGCCGGCACGGGCTGGAACCTGTGGCGCAAGAAGGGTTTTTCCGGCGCGCTCGATACGGCACGGTTGCTTCTGTCCTCCCCTCGCGCCTGGCTGGAAGAGAATTTCGAGACGCCGCATGTGCGCACGACGCTTGCCGCCTGGGGGATGCATCTCGACTTCGCGCCCGACATCGCCGGGGGTGCTGTGTTCCCTTACCTGGAATCGATGGCCAACCAGAGTTTCGGCATGGTGCTGGGCAAAGGCGGCGCCGACACCGTTATCCGCGCGCTGGCCGGCATGGTGACCGCGGCCGGCGGCCAGATCACGACCGGCGCGGATGTCGTCGAGATCACGGTTTCCGGCGGAAAGGCGACCGGCGTGCGGCTGGCCTCCGGCGAAACCCATGTCGCGCGCAAGGCCGTCATTGCCGGCGTCGCGCCGAAAGCGCTGCCGGGCAAGCTGCTGCCCAATGGCTCCGGCGATGCCGGCTTCGATGCGGCGATGAAGAAATTCCGCCATGCGCCGGGGACGATGATGATCCATCTGGCGCTGGACGGCCTGCCCGACTGGAGCGCAGGAGCCGACCTTCGCCGGTTCGCCTATGTGCATCTGGCGCCGTCGCTCGATGCCATGTCGCTTGTCTACCAGCAGGCGATCGCCGGCCTGCTGCCCGACAAGCCCGTGCTCGTGGTCGGCCAGCCGACGACCGTTGATCCCACGCGGGCGCCTGAAGGCAAGCATGTGCTGTGGGTGCAGGTGCGCATGCTGCCGGCGGAGATCCTTGGCGACGCCGCCGGCAAGATCGCGCCTGCTCACTGGGATGCGGTCAAGGACGCCTATGCGGAACGCGCGCTCGACATCATCGAGAGTTACGCGCCGGGATTGCGCAGCAAGATTCTCGGCCGCGCGGTGTTCTCGCCGCTCGACCTCGAGCGCGAAAACCCGAACCTTGTCGGCGGCGACCAGATCTGCGGCAGCCACCATCTGGCACAGAATTTTCTCTTCCGCCCGGCGCGGTCCTTCGCGCGCTGGAACACGCCGGTCGCCAATCTGTACCTCACCGGCGCCGCGACATGGCCCGGCGCCGGCACGGGCGCAGGCTCGGGCTTCATGCTCGCCCAACAGTTGGGAGGGAACTAGAGCATGATCCCGAAAAGTGGGACCCGGTTTTTCGGAGAAAGATCACGCTCCAACAAAGAGCTAATTCCGGGATGGACAAGGCGCGGTTGCCCACCAGACCTACGAATGAAAAAAACGCCGCGCGGACAAATGACAACCAACAAGGGGAACGACCATGACCATCAACAGACGCGACTTGCTTGGATATGGCGCGGCGGCGCTGGGTGCTGCGACGCTCGGGCTGCCGAGGGCGGCAAAGGCGGCGGACGAGCTCACCATCGCCTATAACGTCAACCTGCCATCCTGGGATCCGACGACCGGCCCTTCGGCCGTCAACCCGACCATCCAGGGCCTCTATCAATCGGTGTTCGACCAGATCATAGGCCAGAAGCCGGACCTCTCCTTCACGCCCGGCCTGCTCACCGAATGGGGCTGGAACGAGGACCGCACCAAGGTGACGATGACGGTGCGCGACGGCGTGAAATGGCATGACGGTTCGCCTTTCACCGCCGAGGACGTTGTCTGGTCGCTGCAGCGCGCCGGCGACGAGAAGACCGGCAACCCGATCCAGTTCGTCTGGAAGAACGTCAACAACTTCAAGATCGACGGCAACAAGATCACCGGCGATGTCGTGCAGTTCGATCCGGTCTATTTCAAGTGGATGTCGTTCCTGACCGGCTACATCATGCCGAAAGCCTATTACGAGAAGGTCGGCGCCGAGGGTTTTGAGAGGGCGCCGATCGGCACCGGGCCTTATATGGTCGACAAGTTCGAGCGCAACGCCTTCCTGCGGCTGAAGGCCAACCCGCACTATTGGGGCACCAAGCCGGCCTTCGAGAATGTGACGATCAAGTTCGTCACCGACGCCGCGAGCCGCGTTGCCGAGATCGAGTCCGGCTCCTCGCAGGTCACGCTCGAAATTCCTTACGAGGAATATGACCGGCTTATCGCCAAGGAGGGGCTGGCCGGCTCGATCAAGAACGTTTCCGACATCGGCATGATCTTCTTCAACGACATCGAGGCGATGCTGGACAAGAATGTCCGGCAGGCGGCTGTGATGGCGGTGGACAAGGAGCTTCTGGTCAAGCGCCTGTTGCGTGGCTACGGCCAGCCGATCTCGACGCTGGAGACGCCCGAGTATGCGGCCTTCGACGCCTCGATCAAGGTCGAGCACAATCCGGAGAAGGCCAAAGAGCTGCTCGCCGCATCCGGCTATTCGCCGAAAAAGCCGGTCAAGTTCACCATACAGACGACCAAGGGCTTCAAGCCGAAGGACTATGAGATGATCCAGGCGATCGTCGGCATGTGGCGCAAGGTCGGCATCGAGGCCAAGATCGAGGTCTACGAAATCGCCAAGCACTACGAGCTGCGCGCCGCCGACAAGCTGGCGCCGGCCGCCTTCTACAATTGGGGCAACTCCATCGGCGATCCGACCACCTCGACGGGCTTTGCCATGTACGGGCCGAGCCCGCATTCGGTGTGGGACAGCAAAGACCTGGTCGACATGATCAATCCGCTGTGGGGCGAGAAGGACGAGGCCAAGCGCATCGCCGGCTGGAAGGCCGTCGACAAATACATCGCCGAGCAGGCCTATGTGCTGCCGCTGATGCAATACGCGCAGCCGATCGTCCACTCGAAGAAGGTCAATGTCGTGCAGCATGTGTCCGGCGCGCTGCTGCCGGCGCTGATGACCCCGGCCTGACCATCGGTCCTTGGAGCTGCCGGTCTTCGCCCGGCAGGCCCCCTCATCCGGCCCTTCGGGCCACCTTCTCCCCGAGGGGAGAAGAGATCGCAGACGGCTGAGCTAGTCTCTTCTCCCCACCGGGGAGAAGATGGCCGCGAAGCGGCCGGATGAGGGGGAGTTCGTCAGAGTGATTAGGTCCGCATGCTGCTGCAGAGATTCCTCGTTCGCCTGGTGACGATGCTGGTGACGCTGTTCGGCGTCGCCATCGTCGTCTTCGTCGTCATCCGCGTCGCGCCCGGCGACCCGATCGCCATGATGCTGCCGCCCGGCGCCAGCAATGACGATATTGCGCGCCTGCGCGCGCTCTATGGGCTCGACAAAAGCATCGTGCAGCAATTCTTCATCTGGCTCGGAGGCGTGCTGCACGGCGATTTCGGCACCTCGATCTCGCTGCGCCAGGATGTGCTCGGCCTGGTGTTCAACCGGCTGCCGGCGACGCTGGAGCTTGCCACCGTGGCGCTGCTGATGGCGATCGCGATCGGCGGCACGACCGCGATCCTCGGCGCGCGCTCGCGCGGCACGGCGGTCGAAGGCGGCATCGACATCGCCAGCGGCGCAACGCTCTCCATTCCCGATTTCCTATGGGGCCTGGTGCTGATCCTGCTGTTGGGCGTCCTGGTGCCTGTCTTCGACATTTCAGGCCGCGTGTCGCCGCAGCTCGACCTACCCTTCGTCACCCAGTTCTATCTCGTCGAGAGTATCCTCAGGCTCCGCTTCGACCTCACCTGGGATCTGCTGAAACACATGCTGATGCCGGCCGTGGCCTTGGCGCTGCCGCTGGCGGCGATCATCGCACAGCTCCTGAAGCAGTCGCTGAAGGAAGTGCTCGACCTCGACTATGTCGTACTGGCGCGTGTCAAAGGTTTTTCGGAGACGCAGGTCATCCTGCGTGAAGCGCTGAGGAACGCGGCGCTGCCGACGCTGACGCTGGTCGGCGTGCAGTTCACCTTCCTCATCGGCGGCACCGTCATCGTCGAGCGGCTGTTCTCCTATGAAGGCCTCGGCAACATGGCGATCGACGCCGTCATCAATCGCGACCTGCCGCTGATCCAGGGCATCGTGCTGGTCTTCGCGCTGCTCTTCGTGCTGATCAACCTCGCCGTCGACATGATGTATGCGCTGCTCAATCCGAGGCTGCGCCATGGATGAGGCCCGCACTGTCCGACGCAGCTTTAGCCCAAGGCTCTGGCTAGCCGGCGGCTGGCTGCTGCTGGCGCTGCTTGCCGCCATCTTCGCGCCGCTGGTCGCGCCGCAGGACCCGCTGGGGCAGGACCTGATGCTGGAGCGCCTGCCGCCCTTCTGGCTTGACGGCGCCGAGCCCGGCTATTGGCTGGGCACCGACAGCCTGGGACGTGATCTGTTGTCGCGGCTGATCTTCGGCGGCCGCATCGCCTTCATCGTCGCCTTCGCGGCGGCGACGTCCGCCTGCCTCATCGGTTCGGCGCTGGGGCTGATCGCCGGCTATTTCGGCGGCTGGGCCGACCGGATCATCTCGCGCATCGTCGACGTCTGGATGGCCTTTCCGCCGGTGCTGTTCGCGATCCTCCTGGTCGCGGTGCTCGGCACGGGCCTGAGCTCCGTCATCCTCGCCATCGCGATCATCGACTGGACGCGCTTCTGCCGGGTGATCCGCGCCGAGGCGATGAGCCAGGCGCGCATGGATTATGTCGAAAGCGCGCGCATCGCCGGCTATGGCCGCATCGGCATCATGCTGCGCGAAGTGCTGCCCAATGTGCTGCCGTCGGTAGTGGCGCTGCTGTCGCTCGAAATGGGCATCGCCGTCATCGTCGAGGCTATCCTCTCTTTCGTCAATTTGTCGATCTCGACCGACGATCCGACCTGGGGCAGCATCATCGCCGAGGGACGGCTGTCGATCCACCAGGCCTGGTGGGTGCTGGTGTTCCCACTCATCACGCTGATCCTCACCGTGCTTTCCTTCAGCCAGTTCGGCGAGGCGCTGAAGGCGCGTTTCGACCCGGTGCTGCGATGAGCGCGTGCCTCGACATCCGTCGCTTGAGCGCCGTGCTGCCCAACGGCCAGCGCGTGCTGCGCTCGGTGTCGCTCAGCGTCCAGCCGGGCGAGGTGCGCGCGCTGGTCGGCGAGAGCGGCGCCGGCAAGACGATGATCGGCAAGGCGGTGCTCGGCGTGCTGCCGAAGAGTGTTCGCATCGTCGAGGGCGAGATGCTGATCGAGGGTACGGATCTTGGCAGGCTCGATGCCAAGGCGCGGCGGAGTTTGGTCGGCGCGCGCACGGCGCTGATCCCGCAGGACCCGCTGACCGCGCTCAACCCGTCGCGCCGCATCGGCTCGCAGATGACCGACAGGTTGATCCGCATCCTCGGCTGGAGCGGCGAGAGAGCCGACAAGCGCATCCGCCAATTGCTCGACGAGGTGCAGATCCGCGACCCGGAGCGAGTGCTTAAAAGCTATCCTCACGAATTGTCCGGCGGCATGCGGCAGCGCGTGCTGATCGCGGCGGCCTTCGCGGCGGAGCCCAGGCTGATCGTCGCCGACGAGCCGACGACGGCGCTGGACGTCACGGTGCAGAAGCAGATCCTGCGGCTGATCGCGCAACTGCAGCGCGACCACGGCACGGCGATCCTGTTCGTCACCCACGATCTCGGCGTCGTCGCCAAGATCAGCCAGAAGGTGTCGGTGCTCTATGCCGGCAAAGTGGTCGAGGAAGCCGAGACCGCTCAGCTCTTCGCAGCGCCCCAGCACCCCTATACGCGGGCGCTGATCGCGGCGACGCCACGCTACACCGATCCCTTCGCATCGCTGAAGCCGGTGGACGAAGCCGTGCTCGCGGGACTTGCTGCCGAGATCGCGGCGGCCGACAGCGAATGGAGGCCAAGCCATGGCTGAGCCGCTGTTTTCGGTACGCGGGTTGAAGGTGGCGCTGCCCGACATGACGCGCAAGCCGCTGATCGGCCGCGCGCCACTGGCCGAGATCCTCAAGGGGCTGGACTTCGACCTGCCCAAGGGATCAGTGACCGGCATCGTCGGCGAGTCCGGCTCCGGCAAGTCGACGCTCGGCCGCGCGCTGGTGCGGCTGCTCGAGCCAAGCGCCGGCACGATCAGCCTCGAGGGGCGCGACATTAGCCATCTTTCGGAAGCGGAGCTTCGACCGCTGCGGCGCGACCTGCAGATGATCTTCCAGGATCCGATGTCCTCGCTCAACCCGCGGCACACGATCTTCAACATCATCGCAGCACCCTTGAGACAGAACGGGCTTGGCGACAGGCTGAAGGAGCGCGTCGCCGAGGCCCTGCAGCGCGTCGGCCTGCCGCAGACTTTCGCCAGCCGCTACCGCCACGAGCTGTCCGGCGGCCAGCGTCAGCGCGTCGGCATCGCCAGGGCGCTGGCGCTGTCGCCGAAATTCGTGCTGGCCGACGAGATCGTCTCTGGCCTCGACGTCTCGACGCAGGCGCAAATCCTGACGCTGCTGGAAAAGCTCGGGGCCGAGATGGGGCTGACGGTCGCCTTCATCAGCCACGACCTATCGGTGATCCGGCGGCTCTGCCAGCAGGTCATCGTCATGCGCGAAGGCAGGATCGTCGAGGCCAGCGCCACCGACGCGCTGTTCGATAATCCGAAGGAAGCCTACACGCGCGACCTGCTCGCGGCCATTCCGCTGCCGGAGATCGATCCGGACTGGCTGCAGCCCAAGGCGCCCACATGAAGTGAGCTTTGATATCCGCATGCCGACCAGCGGGCTCGGACGTGCGCGATGACAAGTCGGCCCGCCAATGGAGGGTGACATGAAATATGCAATCCAGGCAGCGATCCTCGCGGCCTCTTTGTTCGGCGCAATGGGAGCTGCCTCGGCGGATTCGATCCCCGGCATGCGCGGACACGACCATACCGGCATCACCGTGCCCGACATGAAGCAGGCCGTCGACTTCTTCACCACTATCGTCGGCTGCAAGAAGGCGATGGCCTTCGGCCCGTTCGCCGACGACAAGGGCACCTTCATGCAGGACCTGCTCGGCGTCGATCCGAAGGCGGTGATCGAGGAGATCACCTTGGTCCGCTGCGGCTATGGCTCGAACATCGAGCTGTTCAAGTATACCGCGCCGGACCAGAAGGATCTGACGCCGAAGAACAGCGATATCGGCGGCTTCCACATCGCCTTCTATGTCGACGACGTCGCGGCCGCGAAAGCCTATCTTGACGCCAAGGGTGTGAAGACCAGGATGGGACCGCTGCCGGTCAAGGAAGGGCCCGCGGCCGGCCAGACCATTCTGTATTTCCAGGCGCCGTGGGGCTTGCAACTGGAAGCGATCAGCTACCCGGATGGCATGGCCTATGAAAAGGGCGCCGAGACGGTGCTGTGGAGCCCCAAGGATCCGGCCAAGTGACCTGGTCCGCCAAACGCCTGACTATCGTTCAATTATAAAACTTTAAGCTTGAAATAATTGCCTGCGGGCGCAATACTGACGATCGGAACCGCCAGCCATGCCGGCGGTTCCGGATTACCCTTAGAGCGTTTCACGCAATTCCGGACGGAAAACCGCTACGCACTTTTCCTGGAATTGCTCTAGAGGAGATCGCAAGACATGAAGGTTGCGGTTCTCGGCGGCGGACCGGCCGGACTCTACTTTGCCATCTCGCTCAAGCTGCGCGACGCCGCGCATGAGGTGACGGTCTATGAGCGCAACCGCCCCGACGATACATTCGGCTGGGGCGTGGTGCTTTCGGCGGAAACGCTGGAGAACCTGACCAGGAACGACCCGGTCAGCGCGGTCTGGATCAAGAAGCATTTCGCCTATTGGGACGATATCGCCGTCATCCATGACGGTGTGCGCACGGTGTCTTCCGGCCATGGCTTCTGCGGCATCGGCCGCAAGCGGCTGTTGATCCTGCTGCAGCGCCGGGCGCGCGAGCTCGGCATCAAGCTGGCATTCGAGACCGATATTGCCGATCCGCGACCCTTCATGGAAACGCATGATCTGGTGGTCGCGGCGGATGGACTGAACTCGAAGTCGCGTGCCACCTTCGCCGATGTCTTCAAGCCGGACATCGACACCCGCAAATGCAAGTTCGTGTGGCTCGGCACGACGCAGAAATTCGACGACGCCTTCACCTTCATCTTCGAGAAGACGGAGCATGGCTGGGTGTGGGCGCATGCCTACCAGTTCGATAACGAGACCGCGACGTTCATCGTCGAATGCAGCGAACAGACCTGGGCTGCTTTCGGCTTCGGCCAGATGACG
The DNA here is from genome assembly GCF_033977265.1 of Mesorhizobium australafricanum. Classification (NCBI taxonomy): domain Bacteria; kingdom Pseudomonadati; phylum Pseudomonadota; class Alphaproteobacteria; order Hyphomicrobiales; family Phyllobacteriaceae; genus Mesorhizobium; species Mesorhizobium australafricanum. The sequence continues at coordinate 207,992 of NZ_JAVIIT010000004.1, forward strand.
CAGCAGGAATCGATCGCGGTCTGCGAGCGCATCTTCCAAAAGCATCTCGGCGGCCATCCGCTGATGACCAATGCCAACCACATCAGAGGTTCGGCCTGGATCAACTTCCCGCGCGTGCTGTGCGAGCGGTGGTCGTACAAGAACCTGGCGCTGATGGGCGACGCGGCGGCGAGCGCGCATTTTTCGATCGGCTCCGGCACCAAGCTGGCGCTGGAAAGCGCGGTGGCGCTTGCCGACTATGTCGAGTCTGAGCCCGATCTCGAGGCCGCCTTCCGCAAATATGAGGATGCGCGGCGCACCGAGGTGCTGAAGCTGCAATCGGCGGCGCGCAATTCGCTCGAATGGTTCGAGGAAGTCGAACGATATCTCGGCCTCGATCCAGTTCAGTTCAACTATTCGCTGCTCACCCGCTCGCAGCGCATCAGCCATGAGAACCTTCGTCTGCGCGATGCCGAATGGCTGGCGGGTGCGGAGGAATGGTTCCAGCGCAAGGCTGGCGCCGGCGGCAACAGCTTACGCCGCGCGCCGATGTTCGCGCCGTTCAAGCTGCGCGGCATGACGCTCACCAACCGCATCGTCGTGTCGCCGATGGCGCAGTACAAGGCGGTCGACGGCTGTCCGACCGACTGGCATTTTTCCCACTACGCCGAGCGCGCCAAGGGCGGCGCCGGCCTTCTCTACATCGAGATGACCTGCGTCAGCCCCGAAGGCCGCATCACGCCTGGGTGCCCCGGCTTCTACAAGCCGGAACATGAGGCCGCCTGGAAGCGCCTCGTCGATTTCGTCCATGCCGAGACCGAGGCAAAAATCTGCGCCCAGATCGGCCATTCCGGCGCCAAGGGCTCGACCCGGGTCGGCTGGGAAGGAACCGACGTGCCGCTCACTTCCGGCAACTGGCCGGTGATGGCGCCTTCGGCCGTTGCATGGTCGCCGAAGAACCAGGTGCCGAAGGCGATGGACCGCGCCGACATGGATCTGGTTCGCGACCAGTTCGTCGCCTCGGCGGCAATGGCCGAGCGCTGCGGCTTCGACATGCTGGAGATCCATGCCGCGCATGGCTATCTGCTTTCCGCCTTCATCACGCCGCTGACCAACCGCCGCACCGACGACTATGGCGGCTCGCTGGAAAACCGCATGCGCTTTCCGCTGGAGATCTTCCACGCGGTGCGCGCGGTGTGGCCCGCCGAAAAGCCGATTTCGATGCGCATCTCGGCCAATGACTGGGTGGGTATCGAGGGTGTGACGCCTTCGGACGCGGTCGAGATCGCGAAGATGCTGCACGAGGCCGGCGTCGACCTCTGCGACGTGTCGGCCGGGCAGACCTCGATCGCCGCCAAGCCGGTCTATGGCCGCATGTTCCAGACGCCGTTTTCCGACCGCATCCGCAACGAGGTCGGCATGGCGACGATGGCGGTCGGCAACATCTATGAGCCCGACCATGCCAACTCGATCCTGATGGCCGGCCGCGCCGATCTGGTGGCGCTGGCGCGGCCGCATCTTGCCGATCCCTACTGGACGCTGCACGCGGCGGTGACGCTCGGCGACCGCGGCGTCAAATGGCCCGATCCCTATCTGCCCGGACGTGATCAGATCTACCGGCTGGCGGAACGCGAAGCGGCAGCGGGGCTCAAAGTATGAGTGCCGCGCGGGAGATCACCGGCAAGCATGCGCTGGTCACCGGCGGCGGTTCCGGCGTTGGCAAAGCCATCGCCCTGATACTGGCGGAAGCAGGTGTGAACGTGACCATCTGCGGACGGCGCGAAGCTGCCCTTGCGGAGGTCGCGAAGGAAAGCGACCGGATCTTCCCCATCGCGGCGGATGTTACAAATGAAGCCGAGATGGCGGCCCTCCACAAGAAGGCGGACGCCGCGCGCGGCCCGTTCGACATCGTCGTCGCCAATGCCGGCATGGCGGGCAGCGCGCCAGCGCACAAGACCTCGCTGGCCGATTGGCAGCGCACGCTCGACGTCAACCTCACTGGTGCTTTCCTGACGGTGAAGCCGGCGCTGGCCGGCATGCTCGCGCGGAAGACAGGCCGCATCATTTTCGTCGCCTCGACCGCCGGCCTCAAGGGCTATGCCTATGTCGCGCCCTATGTGGCCGCCAAGCACGGCGTCGTCGGACTGATGCGGGCACTGGCCGCCGAAACCGCCAAATCCGGTGTGACGGTGAATGCGGTCTGCCCGGGCTTCGTCGAAACCGATATGCTGGAGGAGTCTATCGCGCGCATCGTCGAAAAGACCGGACGCTCCGTCGATGAGGCACGCGCAAGTCTTTCGACGACGAATCCGCAAGGACGTTTCATCCAGCCCGAGGAGGTCGCGTCCGCGGTGCTGTGGCTGTGCCGCGATGCCGCGCGGTCTATCACCGGGCAGGCGATCTCGGTCTCGGGAGGTGAGACATGGTAGCGGGACCGACTTCCACCGGACCTGGCAAGGACCGGCTGCGGCTTTGGATACGCCTGCTGCGTGCCTCGCGCACCATCGAGGCCGAGCTGCGCGAGCGGTTGAAGAAGGAGTTCGACACCACGCTGCCGCGCTTCGACGTGATGGCGGCGCTCTACCGCTCGCCGGAAGGCATGCTGATGAGCGACCTGTCGCGCTTCCTTCTGGTGTCGAACGGCAATGTGACGGGCATCGTCGACCGGCTGGTTTCCGAAGGGCTGGTGGCGCGGGCGCGCCGCAACGGCGACCGCCGCACCTCGATGGTGCGGCTGACAGCGGAAGGCTCGAAATCTTTCGCCGCGATCGCCGCCGCGCATGAGGGCTGGGTCGGCGAATTGCTCGGCAACGTCAGCGAGGACGAGGCGCGGCGGCTGACCGGCATGCTGAAATCGTTCCGCAGCAATTGGGAGGGACGCGAATGAGCGCCATGGCCAAGCTCAAGCCGAAGCACTTCCTCTGGGAGGTCGAAGGCAAGGTCGCGAAAATCCGACTCGACCGGCCGGAGCGCAAGAACCCGCTGACCTTCGACAGCTATGCGGAGCTGCGCGACACGTTCCGCGATCTCGTCTATGCCGACGACGTCGATGCCGTCGTGTTCCTGCCCAATGGCGGCAATTTCTGCTCGGGCGGCGATGTTCACGACATCATCGGACCGCTGGTCAAGATGGACATGAAGGCGCTGCTCGCCTTCACGCGCATGACCGGCGACTTCGTCAAGGCAATGCTCAACTGCGGCAAGCCGATCATTTCCGCAGTCGACGGCGTGGCGGTCGGCGCCGGCGCGATCATCGCGATGAGCTCCGACATCCGTATCGCGACGCCGGAGGCGAAGACCGCCTTCCTGTTCACCCGCGTCGGCCTCGCCGGCTGCGACATGGGGGCTTGCGCGATCCTGCCGCGCATCATCGGCCAGGGCCGCGCCGCCGAGCTGCTCTACACCGGCCGCACCATGAGCGCCGCCGAGGGCGAGCGCTGGGGGTTCTACAATCGCCTCGTCGAGCCCGCCGCGCTCGAGGCCGATGCGCTCGACATGGCGAAGCGCATCGTCTCCGGGCCGACCTTCGCGCATGGCATCACCAAGACGCAGCTCAACCAGGAATGGTCGATGGGCCTCGATCAGGCGATCGAGGCGGAAGCCCAGGCGCAGGCGATCTGCATGCAGACCGGCGATTTCGAGCGGGCGTACAAGGCGTTCGTGGCGAAGGAAAAGCCGGTGTTCGAGGGGAACTAGCGATGATCGGTTTTCGCCCAGGCACCCCCCTCTGGCCTGCCGGCCATCTCCCCCGCAAGGGGGGAGATCAGCCGACTGCACTGCTTTCGCCAATCACCGAGGTCTCAGGACGGGCGGCGAGATCGCAGCTGCCAATCTCCCCCCTTGCGGGGGAGATGTCCGGCAGGACAGAGGGGGGTGTGAAGGATCGGGGCGTGGAAGGAAGAATCCATGCCTGACCGTTCCTTCCTCAACTGGCCCTTCTTCGAAGACCGCCACCGCCAACTCGCCGAACGCCTCGACGCCTGGTGCGCGAAAAACCTGCCGGTCGATCACCACGACGTCGACGCCGCCTGCCGCGACCTTGTCTCCATGCTTGGCCGCGACGGCTGGCTTAAGCCGACGGCGCTCGACCCGGCCAACCCGGGACCGCTCGACGTGCGCACGCTGTGCATCACACGTGAGACGCTTGCCCGCCATGACGGTCTGGCCGACTTCGCCTTTGCCATGCAAGGCCTGGGCACGGGCGCCATCACGCTGTTCGGAACGCCGGATCAGCAGCGATGGCTGGAAAAGACGCGGGCCGGCCAGGCGATTTCCGCTTTTGCGCTGTCGGAGCCGCGCTCGGGATCCGACGTCGCCAACATGGAAATGACGGCTGTCCGCGATGGCGACGACTATCTGCTTTCGGGCGAAAAGACCTGGATCTCGAATGGCGGCATCGCCGACCTTTACATCGTCTTCGCCCGCACCGGCGAGGCGCCGGGCGCGAAGGGGATTTCCGCTTTCGTCGTGCCTGCAGACACGAAGGGCCTCGGCATCGCGGAACGCCTCGAGGTCATCGCCCCTCACCCGCTGGCGCGGCTCTCCTTCGATAATGTCCGCATTCCGGCTTCCGCGCTGATCGGCAAAGCCGGCGACGGCTTCCGCATCGCCATGTCGGTGCTGGATGTCTTCCGTTCGACCGTGGGCGCAGCCGCCCTGGGCTTCGCGCGACGTGCGCTGGACGAGAGCGTCAAACGGGCGGCGGAGCGCAAGCTGTTCGGCGCGCCGATGGCCGAACTGCAGATGGTGCAAGGCCATATCGCCGACATGGCGCTGGATGTCGACGCCGCCGCCCTGCTCATCTATCGCGCCGCCTGGACCAAGGACATGGGCGCCGCGCGGGTGACGCGCGAAGCGGCCATGGCCAAGCTGTTTGCCACCGACAAGGCGCAGGAGGTGATCGACAGGGCGGTGCAGCTGCATGGCGGCGACGGCGTGCGCAAAGGCCACATCATCGAGAGCCTCTATCGCGAGATCCGGGCGCTGCGCATCTATGAGGGCGCTTCCGACGTGCAGAAGGTGGTGATCGCCAGGCAGGTCATCGGGACGGCATGAGAACCGCGTTTGAATTAGGGGGAGGCTAGACATGCACACCATTCTGCAGCCGGAGGGCTGGGCCAAACCGGTCGGCTATGCCAATGGCGTCGCGGCGCGCGGACAGTTGGTGTTCGTCGGCGGCCAGGTCGGCTGGAATGCCGCGTGCCAATTCGAGACCGACGATTTCGTCGGCCAGGTGCGCCAGACGCTCGCCAACGTCGTCGCCGTGCTCGCCGAAGCCGGCGGCGAGCCGCGGCACATCACCTCGATGACTTGGTACTTCACCGACAAGGCCGAGTATGTCGGCAATCTCAAAGGCATCGGCGAGGCCTATCGCGACGTGATCGGGCGGCATTTTCCGGCGATGGCGGCCATGCAGGTGGTGGCGCTGGTCGAGGACCGCGCCAAGGTCGAGATCCAGGCTACGGCGGTTATTCCGGAATAGGCCGCGTCTTACTGGCGAAGCCCCGCCTGCCTGAGCAGCGGCAGCACGTGGTCGCAGAAATAGGGCAGTTCCTGCGTGTAGTTGACGAATGACAGCGCGATGCCCTGGTAGCCATGCCCGGCGATCGCCGCCATGTCGGCGGCGATTGATTCCGGAGTTCCGATCAACGGATAGGTGCCGGCGCCGCCGGCGAAACGCTGGCGGTAGCGGTCATAGGCATGCGGGTCGTGCGACTGGGAGAATTCCTTCTTGCCGGCCATGTGGGCGTCGACCGCTTCGTGATCGGCCGTCGTGACGGCGTAGCGGGTGTAATAGGCCTGTGCTTCTTCCATCGTCGGGCGGCACACGACATGCGCCACCGTGTAGACGCCGACATCACGGCCTATCTTGTTGGCGCGCTCGCTGATGTCGGCGACCTGCTTGCCGGCATCGCTCATCTCGGAGAAGGTCGTGAACAGATAGTCGCATCTGGCGGCGGCGAAATCGCGGCCCGGGCCACCGAAAGCGGCGTTCATGGTCACCGGGCGTGGAAGCTGCAGACTGGCCGGTCGGCTCACCGCCTCCTTCAGCCGATAGTAAGTGCCCTCGTAATCGAGCGGCTCGCTTGACGCATAGAGGCGCTCCAGGATCTCGATCCACTCGGCTGCCTGGTCGTAACCCTTCTCGACCAGGGGCGTGCCGAACATGCCGAATTCCTTCGGGTTCCAGCCGCATACGATGTTCAAGCCGGCCCGGCCCTGGCTGATATGGTCGACCGTCGCCAGCGCCTTGGCGGCGTAGAGCGGATGCACCAGCGGCACGTGCACGGTCATGAACAGGCCGATCTGCTCGGTGGCTGCGGCAAGGGCGGCGGCCCAGGTAAAAGTCTCGAACGAGAATTCGCGAACCTTGTTGCGGCCGCCGAAACCGCGCCAGCGCGCGATCGGCAGCATGAATTCGAGGCCCGCGCGGTCCGCGATCTGAGCTGCGGTCAGATTGTCCTGCCAGCTCGCCGTCCAGCGCTCCGGGACATCGGTGATGGCAAGGCCGCCATCCGCGTTGGTGGAGAAGACGCCAAGCTTCAATGTGTTGGAGCCATGCAGGGGATGCGTTTTGGTCATGTCGGGAACTCTTGGGCAGGAGGCCACACGCTAGGCCCGGCCAAAAATATTTCAAGCCTGAAATAGCTTCGTGTGACTGCCGTTTGCGGATATAGATTTTCGACGAGACCAAAAGGGGATGTGGATGAGCGAGTTCCGCCAGAAAAGCATCGGCAAGACGAACCTCATCGGGTCCTTCGCCGCCATTCCCCATCCGGTCGCCGTCGAGGTGATGGCGCTCTCCGGCCTCGATTTCCTCTGCATCGATTGGGAGCACGCGCAGATCTCGCGCGACGTGATCGAGGCCATGGTGCGGGCAGCCGACGTGCATCGCGTACCGGTGATGGTGCGCGTTCCTGGCCATGCTCCCGAAGCGATCCAGGCAGCGCTGGACAGTGGCGCGCAAGGCGTGCTGATCCCACGGGTTTCGACCGCCGCGCAGGCCGAAATGGCGGTGAAGGCCTCACGCTATCCGCCACAAGGCGAGCGCGGTGTCGGCCCCGGCCGCGCCGCCGGCTATGGCTATCGCATTCCCGAATATCTTGCCGCCGCCAATGAGCGGATCGTCGTCGCGGTCCAGGTCGAGACGGCGGAAGGGCTCGCCAACATCGAAGCGATCGCGGCCGTCGACGGCGTCGACGTGATCTTCGTCGGCCCTGGCGATCTTTCGGTGTCGATCGACGCGATCGGCCCGGCCGGCGCGGACAGGCTCTCCGAAGCGATCCGGACAATCATCCGCGTGGCGGTCGCACATGGCAGGACTGCCGGCATATTCTGCGCCAGCCCGCAGGCTGTCAGTCGATGGGCAGCCATCGGCGCGAGTTTCTTCGTGCTGGCCAGCGACACGATGTTCCTCGGCGCCGGCGCAGCGGCCAACTGCACCGCCGCGCGCGCCGAACTGACGTAAGATGGCTGAATCAGGCGTATCGGTGGAACATCCGGCCTGCCAATCTTTTTAAGCTTAAAACTTTTTCCTTGAAAAGCGCCGCGCTTTGGATAGCATCCGAAGCCGATAGTGACTGTCGTGGCGGAGGGGCTTTTCCGGTCAGTCCATCATTGGTGGGAGGGGTTTCAGTCCTTGTCATTTGTGTTGCCCCAGTCGTCGTCCAGCACGCGCTATGCTTTCGATGGCGTGCGCGCCCAAATTCGTGACCTGCACACGGAAAACATCGCCAACCTCGCGGTCCGCGCGCGGGAACTCGGCGATGTCATCGCGCTCTGGTACGGCGAAGGCGACATGGTGACGCCCGCTTTCATCCGAGACGCTGCAAAGGCGGCCTTCGATGAAGGGCTGACCTTCTATGTCCCCAACATGCGCGGGCACGGCCCGTTGAACGAGGGGCTGTCGGAATACCAGACGCGCATCCATGGCCGCGCTATCCCGATCGCGCGCACCACGGTAACGCCGGGCGGCATGCAGGCGCTGTATCTTGCCCTGGAGTTGCTAGTCGATACCGGCACCAACGTCGTCTATGTCGCACCGCAATGGCCCAACATCCACAACGCCATCCACCTGATCGGCGGCGAGCCGCGTCCATTCTCGCTCGACTTCAAGGATGACTGGCGGCTCGATCTCGACCGGTTGTTCGCAACCTGCGACGCGCGCACCCGAGCGATCTTCCTGTCGACGCCGTCCAACCCGACCGGCTGGACCGCGTCGCGTGAGGAGATGCAGGCGCTGCTCGACTTCAGCCGGCGCACCGGCATCTGGATCATCTCCGACGAGGTCTATGGCCGGCTCTATTTCGACGCAGATGTCGCCCCTTCCATCCTGCAGATCGCCGAGGACGGCGACCGGGTGCTGTCGGTCAACAGCTTCTCGAAGGCCTGGGCGATGACCGGCTGGCGCATCGGTTGGCTGACGCATCCGTCGGGCGTGGCCGACCAGCTCGGCGCCATGACCCAATACATCAACAGCGGCACCGCCGCTCCGATCCAGGCCGGTGCGGTCGCCGCGATCCGCCAGGGCGAGCCGCTGGTCGAGGAGATCAGGCAGCGGATCAGGACCGGCCTCGATCTCGCCTATGACAGGCTGGCGCAAATCCCGGGCGTCATCCTGCCGACCAAACCGCGCGGCGGCATGTATGCGTTCTTCGCCCTGGAGGGCGAGAACGATGCGCGGCGCGCCTGCGCCCGCATTTTGGAGACAGCGCGGGTCGGGCTTGCGCCGGGTCACCTGTTTGGAAATTCAGCGGCAGCGTTCCTGCGCATGTGCGTATGCCGCGACAGCAGCCAGATAGAAACGGCGCTTCAACGCATGACCGCCGCAATGAATTGACGCCCTGCCGGAAGCGGGGCGGCAAAAAGCCGTGCGGGGCAAACCCGCCCGTTCAACAATAGAGGGAACAAAAATGAGCTTTACTCGTCGCAACCTGCTTCTCATGGCCGCCGCCATCGGCATCGCCGCCGGCCCCGCCACGGCCTATGCCGCGGACGTGCTCAATGTCGGCGCCTACCCGACCAACCCGCCTTTCGAATACAAGAACGAGAGCGGCACCTTCGAAGGTTTTGAGGTCGACATCGTCAACGAGGCGGCCAAGCGCATCGGCATGACCACCGACATCGCCGATCTCGGTTTCCAGGCGCTGTTCGCCGCCACCACCTCCAAGCGCATCGATGTCGCCATTTCCTCGATAACCATCACGGCCGAGCGGCTGAAGTCGCAGTCCTTCACGCAGCCATACTACGATTCCGACATGGGCATCGCCACCAAGACCGACAGCCCGATCAGCGCTGAGGCAGACCTCAAGGGCAAGGTCGTCGGCGTGCTGTCCGGCTCGACCGGCGAAACGTGGGTCAAGGACCATCAGCAGGCCGACGGCTTCAGCGACGTAAAGGGTTACGACACGCAGCAGAATCTTTTGCTCGACCTCAGCGCCGGCCGCGTCGATGCCGCCGTCAGCGACATCCCCGGCATGCAGTACTCCTTCAAGAAGATGAAGGACCTCGTCGTCAAGCAGCGCATCAAGACCGGCGAGCAATACGGCTTGATGATGACCAAGGACCACCCCCTGCTCGGCAAGCTGAACGACGCGCTGACCGCGATGAAGAAGGACGGGACACTGGCCGCGATCCACAAGAAGTGGTTCGACAGCGATGCTCCGGCGGACTCCTCGACCGTCAAGGAAATGCCGCTGCCCAAGGCCTGAGTGGCTACCGGCAACCAAGCGACGTGCCGGCTCGAAGGGCCGGCACGTCCCGTTTTCACGCACGACCTTCCCGGGACTGTCGTCTGTTCGGCCAGGCCGATCACTGTGTCCTGGATCTGGCTCTAGGCGTCGCAAGGCGCAACACGGTTGGGGAATGCTCCCATGTCGCTGATCGACACCTTCTTCAATCCCGAAGTTATTGCGTCCAGCCTGCCGGCGCTGCTGCGCGGCTTCCTCAACACGCTGCTGCTCGGGGTGATGAGCATCGTCATCGGCATCGCGGCGGGGCTGGCGATCAGCCTCGTGCGGCTCTATGCGCCGAAGCCGCTGCGCTGGCTCGCCATCGGCTATACCGACATCTTCCGCGCCCTGCCGGTGCTGGTGGTATTGATCCTGATCTACTACGCGCTGCCCTTCCTCGGCATACGCCTGTCGTCGTGGGCATCGGCCGTGACGGCTTTCGCCATCATCATGTCGGCCTACTCGGCCGAGGTGTTCCGCTCCGGCATCGAAAGCATTCCACGCGGGCAGTTCGAGGCGGCGCAGGCGCTCGGCCTGCCGTTCATGCTGACCCTTCGCAAGGTCGTGCTGCCGCAAGCGATCCGCGTGGTCATCCCGCCGATGACCAGCAACTGCGTCTCGATGTTCAAGGACACTTCGCTCGCCTCGACCGTGGCGCTGCCGGAACTGCTCAAGGAAGCGACCAATGCTCAGTCGCTCTATGCCAACCCCTCGCCGCTGATCGGCGCGGCGCTGGTCTATCTCATCTTCCTCTGGCCGATGGTCCGCCTCGTCAGCCTGCTTGAGCGCCGCTTCAAGGACGAGAAGGCGCGCTGAGCTCCCCAACCGATCCCCACCCGTCCAAGTCCCTTCGCAGGAGCGTACCCCGTGAACAAGCATCAGACCGACAACACCAACGCCGCCGCGTTCCCGGTCGAAAAGATCCGCGCCATGTTTCCCGCTCTGCAGCGGGCCGGCGACTTCATCTTCATGGACAATGCCGCCGGCGCCCAGATCCCGCAAAGCGTGCTCGACGCGGTGACCAACCATCTGGTGGCGCACAATGTGCAGCGCGGCGGCCGCTATGGCCGCAGCGTCACCGTCGACCAGTCGGTCGCCGATGCGCGGACAAGTGTCGCCCTCTTGATCAACGCCTACAGCCCGTCCGAAATCTGCTTCGGCATGAACGCCACCTCGTTCATCCGGCTGGTCAGCCTCGGCATCGGCCAGATGCTTGCCAAAGACATAGATGGGGGACGCGACGAGATCGTCATCACCGACATGGACCACGACGCCAACATCGCCACCTGGCTGGCGCTGGAATCCGCCGGCGCCAAGTTCAAATGGTGGCGCATGCGCGAGGACGGCAATCTGCATGTCGACGACCTCAAGCCGCTGGTGTCGGAGCGGACCCGCCTCGTCGCCTGCACGGTGACGGCGCATTCGATCGGCTCGATCGTCGACGTCGCTTCGGTGGCCAGGATCGCCCATGCGGCCGGCGCCGAAGTGTTCCTCGACGGCGTGCATTACGGACCGCACGGATTGATCGACGTGCAGGCCTGGGACTGCGACTATCTGGTCTGCTCCGGCTACAAGAACTTCTCGCCGCATATGGGATTCCTGTGGGGCCGCTTCGAAACGCTGAAGCGGCTGCCGACCTTCCGCGAGGATTTCATTCCGGACGAGCCGCCCTACAAGGTCGAGGCCGGCACCTTCATCTACGAGAATGTCGCCGGCATGCACGCGGCGGTGCGTTATCTGGAATCGATCGGCCGTAATCTTCTCCCCGAGAACAACCGGTCGCGCCGCGACAACATCGTTGCCGGCATGAACGCCATCCGCGACTACGAGCTGATGCTGGCGCGCGAGATGCTGAAGGTGCTGAAGGATTGCGGCGCGACCATCTACGGCGTCGGCGACGTGGCGCGCATCCATGAGCGCGTGCCGACCTTCTGCTTCAACATCGGCAAGCTGTCGCCGCAGCGGATCGTCGAGGAAATGGCGGCCATGCAGATCGGCATCCGCGACGGCCATATGTATGCGCCGCGGCTGATGAAGCGGCTCAACCTGTCGATGGACAGCGGCGCGGTCCGCGCCTCGCTGGTGCATTACAACACGGTGGAGGAAGTGCACCGGTTTGGCGAAGCGCTGCGGGCGATTATTGCGAAACTGTCGTGACTTGATGTCTTCGCGAGATGTCGGCGGGACAGCACCCCCCTCTGTCCTGCCGGACATCTCCCCCGCAAGGAGGGAGATCAGATGTCGCGTAGGCTTTCGCCAATCTCCAAGGTCGAAGGTCGGGCGCCGGCAATCAAGCTGCCAATCTCCCCCCTTGCGGGGGAGATGTCCGGCAGGACAGAGGGGGGTGTGAAGGAACGCGGCGCTACAGCACCTTCTTTGTCGCCCTGTCCCAAAGGCTCAGCTCTTCCCCCGCGCTCGACGAAGCAGACGTCAGGCCGCCCTCTTCTTCGCCAACCGCGCCTTGATGCTTGCCACGTCAGCGCGCGGCGTCGCGGCGAACAGCGTCTTGGTGTAGGCGTGCTTGGGGTTGGAGAAGACCTCGTCGCGCGGGCCGTATTCGACGGCTTCGCCGAAATACATGACCATCACGTCGTCGGCGATGTAGCGCACCACCGACAGGTCATGGCTGATGAAAACGTAGGTCAGCTTGAACTCGTCTTGCAGGTCGGCAAGCAGGTTGAGCACCTGCGCCTGCACCGAGAGGTCGAGCGCCGAGACCGGTTCGTCCAGCACCAAAAGGCTCGGGTTCAGCATCAGCGCGCGGGCAATGGCGATGCGCTGGCGCTGGCCGCCCGAGAACATGTGCGGATAGCGGTTGTAATGCTCTGGTCCGAGGCCGACCTTCTTCAGCATCTTCATCGCAAGATCGCGGCGCTCTTCGGCCGGCTTGTCGGTGTTGATCAAGAGCGGCTCGCCGAGCACGTCGCCGATCTTCTGGCGCGGGTTGAGCGAGCCATAAGGGTTCTGGAAAACGATCTGCACCTTGCGGCGCATCTCCCTGGAGAGGCCGTCCCTGGCGATATCGACCTTGTTGCCGTCGATGAAGAGCTCGCCGGAGGTGGCCGGATCGATCAGCGTGATGATGCGGGCGAGCGTGGACTTGCCGCAACCGGACTCGCCGACGATGGCCAGCGTCTTGCCCTTCTCGACGCTGAAGGAAACGCCCTTCACCGCATGCACGGTGCGCGCGCCGCGGAACAGGCCGCCGCCGACATGATAGTCGCGCTTGATGTCCTTGCCTTCGACGACCTTGGTCATGCGCCGGCTCCGGAAGGCGCCGGCTCGAATAGCATGTCGGAGACGGTCGGCAACCGGTCGCCGACGGCGTTTTCCGGCAGTGCCGAGAGCAGCGCGCGCGTGTAGTTGCTCTTCGGCGATTCAAAGAGCGACAGAACGTCGGCCTCTTCCATCTTGCGGCCCTTGTACTGGACGATGACGCGGTCGGCGGTCTCGGCCACCACGCCCATATTGTGGGTGATCATGATCAGGCCCATGCCGTATTTGACCTGCAGCGAAACCAGGAGATCGAGGATCTGTTTCTGGATGGTGACGTCGAGCGCGGTGGTCGGCTCGTCGGCGATCAGCAGCTTCGGATTGCAGGCAATGGCGATGGCGATCATGACGCGCTGGCACTGACCGCCCGACATCTGGTGCGGGAAGGAATTCAGCCGCTCGGCGGGCTCCGGAATGCCGACCTGCTTCAGGAGTTCAATGGCGCGCGCGCGCCGCTGGGCTTTGTCCATGCCCATATGGAAGCGCAGCACCTCCTCGATCTGGAAACCGATGGTGAAGCAGGGATTGAGGCTTGCCATCGGTTCCTGGAAGATCATCGACATATCCTTGCCGACGATCTTGCGCCGCTCGGCAGAACCCAGCTTCAGCAGATCGCGGCCGGCGAAGTCCATCCGATCGGCGGTCACCTTGGCCGTCCACGGCAACAGACCCATTACTGCCAGCATCGACACCGACTTGCCGGAGCCGGATTCGCCGACGATGGCGAGCACCTCGCGCTCGTCGACATGGAGCGAGACGCCGTCGACGGCGCGGAACGGGCCGGACGCGGTCTGGAATTCGACGACGAGATTCTGGATGTCGAGCAGCGCCATCACGACCTCCTGAGCTTGGGATCGAGCGCGTCGCGCAGGCCGTCGCCGACTAGGTTGATGGCAAGCACGGTGATGAGGATGGCGAGACCCGGGAAGGTGACCACCCACCAGGCACGCAGGATGAATTCACGTGCCGAGGCAAGCATCGTGCCCCATTCCGGCGTCGGCGGCTGGGCGCCGAGGCCGAGGAAGCCGAGTGCCGCGGCTTCCAGGATGGCGTTGGAGAAGGATAGCGTGCCCTGCACGATCAAAGGCGCCAGGCAGTTGGGCAGGATGGTGGCAAGCATCAGCCTGATGTGACCGGCGCCGGCGACCTTCGCCGCCACGACATACTCGCGGCTCTTCTCGGCCATCACCGCCGCGCGCACCAGGCGGGCGAAATGCGGCTGCAGCACCAGCGCGATCGCCAGCATGGCGTTGAACAGGCCCGGCCCGAGGATGGTGACCAGAACCAGCGCGAGCAGCAGCGACGGAAAGGCCAGGATCAGGTCCATGACCCGCATGATCGCGACGTCGACCCAGCCGCGGAAATAGCCGGCCAGCAGGCCAAGCGTGATGCCGCCGGTAAGCGCCAGCGTGACCACGACCGCGCCGATCAGCAGCGAGAAGCGCGCGCCATAGAGCAGGCGCGAGAGGATGTCGCGGCCGACCGGATCGGTGCCGAGCAGATATTGCGTCGAGCCGCCGTCCTGCCAGGCCGGCGGCCTGAGGAACGCGGTCTTGTCCTGCACATCCGGCGCATAGGGCGCGAGCAGCGGCGCGGAGAGCGCGGCCAGCACCAAAAGGATGAAGACGAACAGGCCGATGACGGCGCCGCGGTTCACCGAGAAATAGTGCCAGAAGGTTTTCAGCCCGGTGAGACGATCCGGACTGCCGGCGGCCATCGGGGCGATTTCGGTCTGGCTCATTTATGCTGCCCTGATGCGTGGGTTGATGACGGCATAGAGCACATCGACGATGAGGTTCACCGCCATGACGATGAGCGCGATCAAAAGCAGGCCCGACTGGACGACGACATAGTCGCGCTTGAAGATGGAATCGACCATCCACTTGCCGATACCCGGCCAGGCGAAGATGGTCTCGGTGAGGATGGCGCCGGCAAGCAGCGTGCCGACCTGGAGGCCGATGGTGGTGACGACCGGGATCAACGCGTTGCGAAGCGCATGCACGCCGATGACGCGGCCCGCCGAAAGGCCCTTGGCGCGCGCGGTGCGGACATAGTCTTCGCCGAGCACCTCGAGCATGGCCGAGCGCGTCTGGCGCGCGATCACCGCCAGCGGGATGGTGCCGAGCACGATCGCGGGAAGGACGAGATGACTGAGCGCCGAGCGGAAAGCATCCCATTTGCCGTACAGCAAGGTGTCGATCGTCATGAAGCCGGTGATCGGCTTGAAGAAGAACTGCAGGCCGATGCGGCCCGAGACCGGCGTCCAGCCGAGATAGCCGGAAAAGAAGATGATGAGCAGCAGCCCCCACCAGAAGATCGGCATGGAATAGCCGACAAGGGCGGTGCCCATCAGCGATTGATCGAACCATGAGCCGCGCTTGACGGCAGCGACGATGCCGGCCGGTATGCCGATCACCATGGCGAAGATCATGGCGAAGAAGGACAGTTCCAGCGTCGCCGGGAAGAGCGTCTTGAACTCCTCGAGCACCGGGCGCTTGGACGAAATGGAGACGCCGAAATCGCCGGTGGCGACCTCACCGACATAGCGCGCATACTGCTCCCAGATCGGCAGATCAAAGCCGAACTGTTGCTTCAGCTCTTCGTAGCGGGCGGGGGCGACACCATGCTCGCCGGCCATGGCGAGGATCGGATCGCCGGGCAGCAGCCGGACGAAGGCGAAGGCGCAGATGGTGATGCCGACCAGGGTCGGGATCAGGAGGGCGATTTTGTTGAGAAGATATCGGAGCATCGTCGAATTGAATGGGGCGGCGCTAAAGTTGCGCCGCCCCGTTCGCAATATTATTCGGCCTTGTCAACGCCGTCGAAGCGATGAATGCCGAGCGGGTCCATCTTGAAGCCGCTGACATTATTACGAACGACCGCGTAAACCTGGCTGTGGGCGAGCAGGAAAGCCGGAGCTTCCTTGGCGAAGATCACCTGCGCCTGCTCATAGAGCTTGGTGCGCTCGGCCTGGTCGCTGGTCTTCTTGGCCTTCTGGATCAGGTCCTCGAAGTCCTTGTCGCACCAGCTGGAGTAGTTCGAGACGCCGATGGCCGAGCAGGCGAACAGGGTGGCGAAGAAATTGTCCGGATCGCCATTGTCGCCGGTCCAGCCGATCTGGAAGGCGCCGGGACGGTCCTTCTTCTTGCCTTCCGAGCGATACTTGGTCCACTCGTAGTTGACGATTTCAGCCTTGACGCCGACCTTGGCCCAGTCGGCCTGGATCAGCTCCGCGGCGCGCTGGAAGTTCGGGTTGTACGGACGAACGCGGTCGGAAGCCCAGAGCTGGATTTCCTTGAGACCGGCATCGGCCAGCACCTTCTTGGCCGCATCGGGATTATAGGCGTCGGCCTTCACGTCCTTGTCCCACGACCACATGGTCGGTGGGATGAGGTTCTCGGCGGGCGTAGCGCCGGCATCCTGGAACAGCGATTTGATCAGAGCTTCCCGGTCGATCGCCTGGTTGAGCGCGTGGCGCACCTCCGGCTTGTCGAGCGGCGGGATCGTGGTGTTGTAGCTCATATAGCCGATGTTCAGGCCGGCCTGATCCATCAGGGTCACGTCCTTGTTGGCC
Source organism: Mesorhizobium australafricanum (assembly GCF_033977265.1). Lineage (NCBI taxonomy): Bacteria > Pseudomonadati > Pseudomonadota > Alphaproteobacteria > Hyphomicrobiales > Phyllobacteriaceae > Mesorhizobium > Mesorhizobium australafricanum. Next base: position 224,549 of record NZ_JAVIIT010000004.1, read on the forward strand.
TTGATGGTGCCGATGTCGGCAGGGTTCGGATAGGGCGCGATGTCGCATTCGCCGGCCAGCACCTTCTGGATGCGGGCGGTGGCGTCAGGCGTGATGGCGAAGACGAGATCGTCGATCTTTTCCTTGCCCTTGAAGTAATCGGGGTTGGCCGCATAGCGGATGACCGAATCCAGCTGGTAGTCGACGAACTGGAACGGACCGGTGCCGATCGGCTTGGTCGAGAAGTCGGCCATCTTGCCGTCCTTCTGCAGCTGGTCGGCATATTCCTTCGACACGATCGAGGCGAAGTCCATGCCGAGATTGGCCAGCATCGGCGCGTTCGGCTCGGTCAGCGTCAGCTTGACGGTGAGGTCGTCGACCTTCTCCCACTTGGCGACGTATTTCGGCATGTCCATGCCGGTGTAGTAGTCCCAGGTCAGGTTCGGCAGATACTTGTCGCCGTTCCACGGGTTCTCTTTGTTGAACTGGCGATCGAAGGAGAAGACGACGTCATCGGCGTTGAGGTCGCGCGTCGGCTTGAAATAGTCGGTGGTCTGGAACTTCACGCCCGGATGCAGGTGGAAAGTATAGACCAGGCCATCGTCGGAAATTTCCCACTTGTCGGCAAGACCCGGCTCGACTTCGGTGCCGCCGTGCTTGAACTCGACCAGTCGCGAATAGACCGTGCGCGACGAAGCGTCGAAGTCGTTACCGCCGGTCGTGGTACCGGGATCGAAATTGGCCGGCGACGCCTCCGAGCAATATACAAGCGTCTTAGCACTGGCCATGCCGCCGAGGACGCTTGCAGCCAGCAACGCGGCTGCAAAAGTCATTGTCTTTTTCATTGAGCACTCCCTGATGTTCTCCCAGGCCCCTCTAGCAGGCTGGTGAAGGGCGCATATAAGCACCGTTTCTTCGCCTTTGGAACACCCCGTTTGCCTACCCCACGGGAAGCAGGAGAAGAATCTAGTTTTTGCCCCAACAGCAGAAAAAATGAGTAGTTTTTTTGCTCTCGACATTATTAACGATGGCATTTTTTTATTGATTGGCCACCGTTTGAAACGAGCGATGGGGGCCTGACTGCCCGGGTCTGCCTGCCGCGCAGGCGCGATGCGGAAGGCCCTCGGAGGATCAGACTTCGACGGCAAATCTTTCCCCGTTCTGCCGCTGGGGCAAGGCTTGCACGGCCGCCGATAGAGGCAATACATAGACGATGGGCGGGATTTCCCGGAAAATCCGTGACCGGCGTGGAGGACGCTTCCTTGAAGCGGGCGCCCCAGATTGAAGGCGACAGGGAGAGACAGGTGGCAAAAGCAGCCAAGACGACAGCCCCGGCAAAGGCCAAGGCCGCCGCCGAAAGCAACGCGCCCAAGGCTGCCAGGGCCGCCGCGCCGAAGGCCAAGACGACCGCAACGGCAGCGCCCGCCAAGTCGGCCGCAAAGCCGGCCGCTGCCAAGCCCGCAACGGCAAAGGCCAAGGCTGCAGCCGCGAAAGTGGGCAAGCCGGCAACCGCAAAAGCAGCGGCCGCGAAGCCGGCCGCCGCCAAGCCCGCCGCGAAGGGCCTGCCGAAGGCGATCACCGAGCTCACCGTCGGCCTGCCGGAAAAGCCGTGGCTGAAAAGCTATCCGAAGAACATGCCGGCCGAGATCGGCGCCCTGCCCTACAAGTCCATCGGCGAATTCCTTGTCGGCGCCTGCAAGCGATTCGCCGGACGGCCGGCCTTCGTGTGCATGGGCAAGTCGATCACCTATGCCGAGCTCGAACGGCTCTCGGCCGCGTTCGGCGCCTATCTGCAGGCGAGGGGCCTGGAGAAGGGCGCGCGCGTGGCGCTGATGATGCCGAACGTGCTGCAATATCCGGTCGCGATGATGGGCATACTGCGCGCCGGCTATACCGTGGTGAATGTCAACCCGCTCTACACGCCGCGCGAACTGGAACACCAGTTGAAGGATTCCGGCGCGCAGGCGATCGTCATCCTCGAAAACTTCGCCGGCACGCTGCAGTCGGTGATCGCCAGGACGCCGGTGAAGCACGTCATCGTCGCTGCGATGGGCGACATGCTGGGCGGCCTCAAGGGCGCCATCGTCAACCTCGTCGTGCGGCGGGTGAAGAAGATGGTTCCGGCATGGTCGCTGCCCGGCCATGTCAAGTTCAACGCCGTGCTGAAGACCGGCGCGACCATCGCCTTCAAGCCGCCCACGGTCTCCGGCGACGACATCGCCTTCCTGCAATATACGGGCGGCACCACCGGCATCTCGAAGGGCGCGACGCTGCTGCATCGCAACGTGCTCTCGAACGTCGCGCAGAATTCGCTGTGGGTGGAGGACGCCTACACGGTCAAGCCGAAGCCGGCGCATCTCAACTTCATCTGCGCGCTGCCGCTCTATCACATCTTCGCGCTGACGGTGAACGCGCTGATGGGCATGCAGCAGGGTGCGCAGAACGTGCTGATCCCCAACCCGCGCGACATTCCGGGCTTCGTCAAGGAGCTGGCGAAATACCCGATGCACATCTTCCCCGGCCTCAACACGCTGTTCAACGCGCTGCTCAACAATGAGGAATTCCGCAAGCTCGACTTCAAGCCGCTGATCCTGACGCTGGGCGGCGGCATGGCGGTGCAGAAGGGCGTCGCCGAACGCTGGAAGGCGCTGACCGGCTGCCCGGTCAGCGAAGGCTACGGGCTTTCCGAAACCTCGCCGGTGGCGACCGCCAACAAGTTCAGCTCCAGCGACTTCACCGGCACGATCGGCCTGCCGCTGCCTTCGACGGAAATCGCCATCCGCGACGACGACGGCAACAATGTGCCGCTCGGCGAAGTGGGCGAGATCTGCATCCGCGGCCCGCAGGTGATGGCCGGCTACTGGAACCGGCCCGACGAGACCGCCAAGGTGATGACCAAGGACGGCTTCTTCAAATCCGGCGACATGGGGTTCATGGACGAGCGCGGCTACACCAAGATCGTCGACCGCAAGAAGGACATGATCCTGGTGTCCGGCTTCAACGTCTATCCCAACGAATTGGAAGAGGTGGTGGCGCATCACCCGGGTGTGCTGGAAGTGGCGGCGATCGGCGTGCCGGACGAGCATTCCGGCGAAGTGCCGAAGCTGTTCGTGGTCAAGAAGGATCCGGCGCTTACCGTCGAATCGCTGCTGGCTTACTGCCGCGAGAACCTGACCGGCTACAAGCGGCCGAGATACATCGAGTTCCGCACCGAGCTGCCGAAGACGCCGGTCGGCAAGATCCTGCGGCGCGCGCTGCGGGAATAGGCTTGAGCAATCCCACTGCCAGCCTGGGGCGAGAGCGGGCGGAGGCGCTCGATCCGGCGCAATTCATCAAGGCGAACATGCGACTGGCGCCGGTACCTTCGCTGCCGGAGATCAGGCTCCACCTGGCGCATCCCGGCAGCGGCCTGCGACGGCTGCTTGAACCTGACGACGACAATGGCGAGAGCCGGCCTGAGCCACAGCCGCCTTACTGGGCCTATGCCTGGGCCGGTGGTGCGGTGCTGGCCCGCTATATTCTCGACCGTCCGTCGATCGTCGCCGGCAAGCGGGTGCTCGATCTAGGCGCCGGTTCGGGGCTGGTCGGTATCGCGGCGGCAAAAGCCGGAGCGCGCGAGGTGATCGCGGCGGAGACTGATCGCAACGGCGTCGTGGCGCTTCGCCTCAACGCGCAAGCCAACGGCGTCGCCATCCAGATACGCGATGAGGACATCACCGCCGGTCCGCCGCCGGCGGTGGACCTGGTGCTTGCGGGCGACGTCTTCTATGCGCAGGACGTAGCGCAGCGGGTGATGCCATTCCTCGACCGCTGCCTCGCCGCCCGCATCGATGTGCTGGTCGGCGATCCCGGCCGCGCCTGGCTGCCCAGGCCACGGCTTTGCCTGCTTAGCGAATACCAGGTGCCGGATGTCGGCGGAAACGGCGGTGGCGACCCAAAGCCCAGCGCCGTCTTCGCGCTTGTGGCGGAACCCGGCTAACCTGCCGGCACGTTCACCCGTGCAGCGAGAAAGTCAGGCAGGTCGGCGACCGAGTCCAGAACGATATCCGCCATCGGCGCCAGCGAGTCGCGCGTGCCGGTGCCGGAAAGGACGCCCACCGCCAGACCGCAGCCGCCGGCGCGCGCCATTTCGAGGTCATGGCGGTTGTCGCCGACCATGGCGATCTCGCCCGGCTTCAACCCGGTCAGATCGCAAAAAGCGACCACGGTGTCGGGCGCCGGCTTGGAGTTGGCGACGGCGTCATAGCCGAAGGCGGCATCGAAGAGCTGCGCGATGCCGAGCGTGGCGAGCGTCCTTTCGGCGCCGCTGGTCGAATCGTTGGTGGCAACGCCCATGCGATAGGATCGCTTGTGCAATGTCCGCAGCGACTCGACAACGCCCGGCAGCGCGACCGCCATGGCCGAACCCTGCGCCGAAGTGATCTCGTTGAAGCGGGAAACGGCATGCATCTGGTCCTCGTCGGACAGGCGCGGAAACCAGAGTTCGACGACATCCATGTTCGAGCCCGAGGCAAAGATCGAATCGGGCTTGAATCGCTTGCTGACGAAATCGAAGCCGGCGGCGGCGAGCAGGCGATCCGCCTTCCAGCGATCGCCTTCGGCGGCATCCATTGCCATGAAGTCGGCGACACCAAGCCAGGTTGCATTGAAGTCGACAAGCGTGCCGTCCTTGTCGAACAGTATTCCCCTGATATCCGCCAAGCCTTTTACTCCTTGCCGCGCAATTGGTGGATATGAGCCACCAGTCCGGCAGTCGAGGCGTCGCGTTTTGCGGCAGTCTCCTTGCCCTCAACGACAGGCAGCAGGCCCGTCGCCAATTCCTTGCCGAGTTCGACGCCCCATTGGTCGAAGGAATTGATGTTGAACAGTGTGCCCTCGACGAAGACGCGATGTTCATAAAGCGCGATAAGCCGGCCCAACATGCGCGGATCGAGCTTGCGGTAAAGGATGGTCAGCGAGGGACGATTGCCCGAAAAGACGCGGTGCGGCGCGATCCTGTCGACGTCGGCCGGCTGCATGCCCTTGGCCAGCATCTGTGCGCGCGCCTCTTCCAGCGTGCGGCCCTTCATGAAGGCTTCCGACTGCGCCAGGCAGTTGGCAAGCAAGAGGTCGTGCTGGTGCTTGAGTTCCGGCTCATGCCCGACAGCGGCGGCGAGGAACTCTACCGGGATGAAGTCGGTGCCCTGGTGCAGGAGCTGGAAGAAAGCATGCTGGCCGTTCGTGCCGGGTTCGCCCCAGACCAGCGGGCCGGTCGGCGTGGTGACCGCGGTGCCGTCCAGCGTGACGCTCTTGCCGTTCGATTCCATGTCGAGCTGCTGCAGGTAGGCCGGCAGGCGCGAAAGGCGCTGGTCGTAAGGGATGACGGCGCGGGCCGGATATCTGCAGACGACGCGGTGCCACCAGCCGATCAGCCCCAGCAACACCGGCAGGTTCTTCCGCATCGGCGCGGTGCGGAAATGCTCGTCCATCTCATGCGCGCCGTCGAGGAAGGCGCGGAAGTTGCGCGGACCGACGGAAATCATCACCGGCAGGCCGATGGCGCTCCAGACCGAGTAGCGTCCGCCGACCCAGTCCCAGAAACCGAAGACGCGGTCCTGTTCGATGCCGAACTTCGCCACGAGGTCGAGGGCGGTCGAAACGGCGGCGAAATGCTTGCCGACCGCTTCCTTGCCGAGCGCCTTCTGAACCCAATCGCGCGCCGTCTGCGCATTGGTCATCGTCTCGACCGTGGTGAAGGTCTTGGAGGCGATGATGAACAAGGTCGTTTCGGGAGACAGGCCCTTCAGCGTGTCGTGGATATGGGCACCGTCGACATTGGAGACATAATGCGCGCGCGGCCCGTCATGATAGGGCGCGAGCGCAAGCGTCACCATCGCCGGGCCGAGATCCGAGCCGCCGATGCCGATGTTGACGATGTCGGTGATCTTCCTGCCGGTGGCGCCGGCCGCCTTGCCGGAGCGGATGGCGTCGGCGAAGGCGCCCATGGCGTCCAGCACGGCAATCACATCCGCCTTGGTATCCTGGCCATCGACGACGACGCTCTTGCCGGTCAGGTTGCGCAGCGCGGTGTGCAGCACGGCACGGTTCTCGGTGATGTTGATCTTCTTGCCTTCGAACATGGCGGCGCGGCGGCCTTCGAGATCGGCGGCGCCGGCGAGCTTCTCCAGCATCGTCATCGTATCTGCGTCGACCGCGCATTTCGACCAGTCGAGCAGGAGGTCGCCATCCGTGGCGGAGAATGTCTCGAAGCGCTTGGGATCAGCGGCGAAGGCGTCGCGCATCGAGCCCTTGGCCGCCGCGCGTTGATCTCGCAAGGCGGCAAGTTGCTTGTCGAAAGATGACTGGTCCACTGGCGGGCTCCTGGCGGTTTTTTAGACCATTTTAACAGGCCGGATGTTTCCGGCGCGTGTCGCGCAACACTCTATCTAGCCGATTTCCATTTCATTCAAGCGCGGCTTTGCCGCACCGCATCACGCTTTGATGAGGCGCGATATCGGACGGTGAGGGCTCGAGAATTTCAACGCGAGGGTGATGCGCTTCATAAGGCGACGATGCTCCGCATCGCGCCTTGGGACGGTGCCGCGACGGTGCTTCGCATCGCGCTTGGACGCTGCGCGTCGCGCTTGATAGATCACTGGCATAAATCCCAGCGATCAGAAAAATTCATTGGCGCAACCCCTTATGCCACCCATACACTCCACTGGTCCAGCCAAGTGAAAACAGCTGGCCGTCCGAGGAAGATTTCCCATGCCACAGCGCAATGACACGGCCATATGGTCCGGCCTGTTCCGGATTTCGGCTGAATCCGGCCAAACCCTTCAGGCGCAGATCCGCCAGGCGATCGTCGCGGCCATTCTCGACCGACAGATCGCTGCCTCGATGCCGTTGCCGTCCTGCCGAATTCTCGCGGAAAAACTAGGGGTTGCCCGCGGAACGGTGGTGCTCGCCTTCCAGCAGCTGGTCGACCAGGGTTTCCTGGTGGCGCGTGAACGGCGCGGCCATTTCGTCAATCCCGACGTGCTGGCCACCCCCGCCAAGCCGCACCAGAAGGCGCCCGACCAGCAGAACGAGATCGACTGGAAGGCGCGCCGGCAGATCGCCGCAAGCGACATGCCGCCGCCGGCCAAGCACGACAACTGGATCAAGTCCTCCTATCCGTTCGTCTACGGCCAGTTCGATCCGGCGCTGTTCCCGACCGCCGAATGGCGCGAGTGCAACCGCATGGCGCTGGCCGTGCTGGAGATCCGCAACTGGGCGTCCGACATGGTGGATCGCGACGATCCGCTGCTGATCGAGCAGATCCAGGCCAGGCTTCTGCCGCGCCGCGGCATCTTCGCCAATCCGGACGAGATCATCGTGACGCTGGGCGCGCAGAACGCGCTTTACATGCTGGCCACGCTGCTGATGACCAAGGGATCGAAGGTGGCGATGGAAGACCCGGGCTATCCCGATGCCCGCTCGATCTTCCGGCTCGCCGGCGCCGATATCCAGCCGGTTCCGGTCGATCAGTCAGGTATCGTAACGTCCTCTATTCCCAGCGATTCCGGCTTCGTCTTCGTCACGCCCAGCCACCACTGCCCGACCATGGTGCCGCTGTCGGCGGAGCGGCGGCAGGACCTCCTGGCGCGCGCCAACCGCAACAACCAGATCATCATCGAGGACGGTTATGACAGCCAGCTCCTCGACGAGGCGCCGCAGCAGGCGCTGAAGAGCCTCGATCGCTCCGGCCGCGTCATCTATGTCGGCTCGATGTCGAAGACGCTGGCTCCGGGCCTCAGGCTTGGCTACATCGTGGCCTCCGCCGGGCTGATCGCCGAGCTTCGCGCGCTGCGCCGCTTCATGCTCAGGCATCCGCCGGCGAACAACCAGCGCGCCGTGGCGCTGTTCCTGTCGCTCGGCCACCACGAGGCGCTGGTGCGCAGGCTTTCCACTGCCTTCGACGAGCGGCGCAAGCGTCTGGTCCATGCGATTTCCGCTTTCCTGCCGGAATGGCGCTCGACCGACTCGGCGGGCGGCACATCGCTCTGGCTGGAAGGACCGCGTGGCACCGATTCACGCGGTCTGGCCGAAGCTGCCGCTTCGCGCAGCGTCATCATCGAACCCGGCGACCGGTTCTTCGACCGCAGCGAAAAGCCCTCTCGTTTCATGCGCTTGGGTATCTCCTCGATCTCGCTGCAGCATATCGAGCCGGGCATCCGCGAACTCGCCACCGCCGCGGGGCGCAGGCCCGCGGCCGCCTGATCGCCACGGACTTCCCAAAAAGGGCCGGCGCTGCGCCGGCTCTTTTTTTTTGGGCGCACCCTTGTCGCTTTAGCATTCTGGCATATTCGACGGGATCGGTTGGCCCATAGGCTGTACCAATGCCGGCGGCATAGTCGGGGCCAGAAGGGGATGAGGCAGGCCGATGGTGGACCAACCGCCGCGCCCGCCTCGCAGTAAAGACAAAAAGGTGGAGTGCTTCCATGTCAGTGGCTCTGGAGAAGCAGGAAGCGTCGTCGGACCAGCGTTCGCGGCGCTCCGGCGGGCGCGAAGCGCGCCGCGCGATGCGGGCGGCGCCTTTGGCCGACGACATCCGTCCGGTGCGGGCGGGGCTTGAAGGCGGCAGCTATGGCCCATTGAGCCAGAACGACCGCGAACGCATCCACGAAGCGGTGCTGACGCTGCTGGAGACGGTCGGTTTCGCCAACGCCATCCCGTCCTGCATCGAGGCGCTGACCCGGGTCGGCGGCACCTATGGCGACGACGGCCGCATCCGGCTGCCACGCGCCCTCGTGCTCGACACGATCAGACAAGCGGCGCGCAACTTTACCCTCCACGGCCAGGATCCTAAGCACGACATGCTGATCCAGGGCAAACGCGTGCATTACGGGACGGCCGGCGCTGCGGTGCATCTGGTCGATGTCGAGAAGCGCGAATATCGCGAATCGCTGCTGCAGGATCTCTATGACGCCGCCCGTCTCGTCGATGGGCTGGACAACATCCATTTCTTCCAGCGCACCATGGTGCCGCGCGACATTCCCGACCCGCTCGATATGGATTTCAACACGCTCTATGCCTGCGTGATGGGGACGTCCAAGCATGTCGGCACCTCGTTCACCGTGCGCGAGAACGTCAAGCCGGCGCTCGAAATGCTCTATGCCATCGCCGGCGGCGAGGAGAATTTCCGGGCGCGGCCTTTCGTGTCGAACTCGAACTGCTTCGTGGTGCCGCCGATGAAGTTCGCCGAGGACGCCTGCGGCGTGCTGGAGGCCTGCGTCGAAGGCGGCATTCCGATCCTGCTCCTCTCGGCCGGCCAGGCCGGCGCCACCGCGCCGGCCGCGATTGCCGGCGCCGTCGTGCAGGCGGTGGCGGAAGTGCTGATGGGCCTGGTCTATGTCAATGCCATCAAGCCCGGGCATCCGGCGATCTTCGGCACCTGGCCGTTCGTTTCCGACCTGCGGACCGGCGCCATGTCCGGCGGCTCGGCCGAGCAGGCGGTGCTGACCGCGGCCTGCGCGCAGATGGCGCAATATTACGACCTGCCGGGTGGCTCCGCCGCCGGCATGACGGACTCGAAACTGCCCGACATCCAGTCCGGCTACGAGAAAGGCATCACCGATGTGATGGCCGGGCTTGCCGGGCTCAATCTCGTCTATGAATCGGCCGGCATGCATGCCTCGCTGCTCGGCTTCTGCCTCGAAAGCCTGATCATCGACAACGACATGCTCGGACATTGCCTGCGCTGCGTGCGCGGCATCGAGGTGACCGACGAGGCGCTGTCGATCGATACGATAACCGATGTCTGCATCAAGGGTCCCGGGCACTATCTCGGCAACGATCAGACGCTGAAGCTGATGCAGACCGAGTATTTCTATCCTGCCGTCGGCGACCGTTTCTCGCCGAAGGAATGGAACGAGAAGGGCCGGCCCGACATCCTGTCGCGGGCGATCGCCGAGAAGAAGCGCGTGCTTGCCGAGCGTTTCCCGCGCCATGTGCCGCGCCTTCTCGACGACAAATTGCGCGCCCGCTTCGGCGAGATGATCAAGTTGCCGCGCAGCGGCATGGGCGGCTAGGACACGTTGATATTTCGGTGAGGCCGGCCTGCAAATGGCGGCTTCCTGCGCTTCCGGCCTTTGCCAGCCGAAGCGTTCATAAGTGGCGGCGTGAGAGTCAAGGCTACGGCCGGCGAAGGCCGGTGCTCACGTACTTTAAGTACGCTCCGCTCCGGTTCTCGGAAACCACCATTTTCGACTCGGCCTGACCGAATATCAAAGTGCCCTACCAAGTCACTCGGCGCTCAGCCCGTAACGTTCAACCACTTCCGGGTTGATCAGCTTGGCGTGCAGCGTCATCAGCACGATCTGCGCGTCGAAACTGTCGCCGGCCTCCAGCGCCGCCTCGATGCGGCGCTCGACCTGCAATGTCGGCTCCCGCCCATTGGCCTGCTCGAACACTTCCGGCCCGGCAACGCAATAGCTGCAGAGTTGCGCCACGGATGCATAGGCGTCCGCCGGCGGCTCGTCGGGCCAGCGCTCGTTCATCAGATTGACGACGGTGAGTTTCACACCCTCCGGCACCAGGGCCGGATGCAGATCGGCCTTGCGCAAGGCGTCGTCGAGCTGCCGCAGGTCGCCGGAGCGGCCGAACATGCCGAGAAAGCCCAGGGAAGAGCGCCGTTTCGCCACGATGGTCTCTTCTTTCGCAAATCTACCGAGATCGAGCTTATCTGTGGATGCGAGGAAGCCGAAGCAAGGGCACGAGAAAAAGGGCGGCCCGCTGTCCGCGGGCCGCCCTTTGATCGAGCCGAATAAGGTCAGTGGTTGTCGCGCGGCACGCCGCTGGTATGCGCGACGTCCTGGTATTTCACCGCCGGCTTCAGCACCATGCCGGCCGAGAACTGGTCGACCATGCCGCGCTGGATCTCCTGCCAGGGCGTCTGGTGCTTGGGATAGTGATAGCCGCCATTGCCCTGCAGCGCGGCGCTCCGTTTGGCGATCTCCTCGTCGCTGACGAGGATATTGGCCGTGCCCTTCTTCAGGTCGATGCGGACGCGGTCGCCGGTCTTGAGCAGCGCCAGGCCGCCGCCGATCGCGGCTTCCGGCGAGGCATTGAGGATCGACGGCGAGCCGGAGGTGCCGGACTGGCGGCCGTCGCCGATGCAGGCCAGCGAATGGATGCCCTTCTTGATGAGGTAGGCCGGCGGCTGCATGTTGACCACCTCGGCACCGCCCGGGTAGCCGACCGGACCGGCGCCGCGCATGAACAGGATCGTATGCTCGTCGATGCCCTGCGCCGGATCGTCGATGCGGGCGTGGTAATCCTCCGGCCCGTCGAAGACCATGGCGTTGCCCTCGAAGGCTTCCGGATCGTTCGGGTTGGAGAGGTAGCGCTCGCGGAATTCCGGCGAGATGCCGCTGGTCTTCATGATGGCGGAATCGAACAGATTGCCCTTGAGGTTGATGAAGCCGGCATTGGCCTTGAGTGGCTTGGCGGCGCTCCGGATGACATCGTGATCCTCGGTGACGGCATCGCTGCAATTGTCGCCCATGGTCTTGCCGTTGGCGGTGATCGCATCGGGATGCGGCAACAGGCCGCCCTTCATCAGTTCGGCCACCACCGCCGGCACGCCGCCGGCATGGTGATAGTCCTCGCCGAGATACTCGCCGATCGGCTGCAGGTTGACGAGCAGCGGCACGTTGAGGCCGATCTTCTGCCAGTCGTCATTGTCGAGCGGCACGCCGAGATGGCGGGCAATGGCGTTGAGATGGATCGGCGCGTTGGTCGAGCCGCCGATGGCCGAATTGACGACGATGGCGTTCTCGAAGGCCTCGCGGGTCATGATGTCGGAGGGCTTCAGGTCCTCATGCACCATGTCGACGATGCGCTTGCCCGTCTCGTAGGCGATCTGGCCGCGCTCGCGATAGGGCGCCGGAATGGCGGCCGAGCCCGGCAGTTGCATGCCGAGCGCCTCGGCCAGCGAATTCATGGTGGTGGCGGTGCCCATGGTGTTGCAGTAGCCTGTCGACGGCGCCGAGGAGGCGACGATGTCCATGAACTCGTCATAGTTGATCTCGCCGGCCGAGAGCCTTTGCCGGGATTCCCAGACGATGGTGCCGGAGCCGGTGCGCTTGCCCTTGTGCCAGCCGTTGAGCATCGGGCCGACCGACAGCGCGATGGCCGGAATGTTGACGGTGGCGGCCGCCATCAGCAGCGCCGGCGTGGTCTTGTCGCAGCCGATGGTGAGCACGACACCGTCGAGCGGATAACCGTAGAGCACCTCGACGAGGCTGAGATAGGCGAGGTTGCGGTCGAGCGCCGCGGTGGGGCGCTTGCCGGTCTCCTGGATCGGATGGCACGGGAACTCGAACGGGATGCCGCCCATCGAGACGATGCCTTCGCGCACGCGCTTGGCAAGCTCGAGATGGTGCCGGTTGCAGGGCGAAAGGTCGGAACCGGTCTGCGCGATGCCGATCAGCGGCTTGCCCGACATCAGCTCGGCGCGGGTCAGGCCGTAGTTCAGATAGCGCTCGAGGTAGAGCGCCGTCATGCCCGGATTGTCGGGATTGTCGAACCACTCCTGCGAGCGAAATTTCTTCTTCTTGGTGGGGGCGCCTGCCATGGTGGTCTCCGTATTTGTATGACAAATCGATAGGACAATGCGTTCATGCAGGCAAGAGGCAGGCGCGCCGCGACCCGGACTTTGGTGCGATAGACTTGTTTGAGGCCGCGCGCTACGACCAATCAGCATCAGCAATCCGGGAGGTCTTGATGGCTTTGGTGATCGAAGGCGAGGAGCGGATCGCCGCACCCGTTGAGAAAGTATGGGAAGCCCTCAACGACCCGGAGATACTGAAAGGGTCGATTCCCGGTTGCCAGAGCCTGGAAAGGAGCTCGGACACCGAGATGGCCGCGACCGTGGTGCTGAAGATCGGGCCGATCAAGGCGACCTTCAACGGCGCGGTGACGCTGAAGAATCTCAAGCCGCCGCATTCCTACACCATCCAGGGCGAAGGCAAGGGCGGCATTGCCGGCTTCGCCAAGGGCGGCGCCGACGTCACGCTTACCGCCGACGGGCCGGCCGCGACAGTGCTCAAATACGCCGCCAAGGCCGAGGTCGGAGGCAAGATCGCGCAGCTCGGCAGCCGGCTGATCGAGTCGACATCGAAGAAATTGGCCGGGCAGTTCTTCTCGACGTTTGGCGAGAAGGTCGGCGCCTGACCCCTCCCCTCGAGGGTTATTCGAACACTATGCTCGGTACGGCCGCTTCGGCCGCGCCGCGCTCTTCCTGGACCCGATCCCAGACCTTGCTTGCGATGTCGCGATAAATCTTCGCCTCGGCGCCCTCCGGCTTGGAGGCGACGACCGGCGCGCCGGCATCCGAGCTTTCGCGAATACCCATCTCCAGCGGCACCTCGCCAAGGAAGGTGACGCCCAGGCGCTCGGCCTCGCGGCGCGCGCCGCCATGGCCGAAAATGTCGTAGCGCATGCCGGTGTCGGGCGCGAGGAAGTAGCTCATGTTCTCGACGATGCCGAGCAGCGGCACGTCGACCTTCTTGAACATGTTGAGGCCCTTGCGGGCGTCGATCAGCGCCAGGTCCTGCGGCGTCGAGACGATGACGGCGCCGGCGAGCGGTACCTGCTGGGCCATTGTGAGCTGGGCGTCGCCGGTGCCGGGCGGCATGTCGACCACCAGCACATCGAGCGGACCCCACTCGACCTCGCGCAGCATCTGGGTGAGCGCCGACATCACCATCGGGCCGCGCCAGATCATCGGCGTCTCCTCATCGACGAGGAAGCCCATCGACATCACCTTGAGGCCGTAATTCTGCATCGGCTTGAGGATTTTGCCGTCGACGGTCTGCGGCCGGCCATGGATGTTGAGCAGCCGCGGCATCGACGGGCCGTAGATGTCGGCATCGAGCACGCCGACCTTCAGTCCGTTGGCGGCGAGGCCCAGCGCCAGGTTGACCGCGGTGGTCGACTTGCCGACGCCGCCCTTGCCGGAAGCCACCGCGATGATGGCATCGATGCCGGGGACGCCGCGCTTGCCATGGCTCTGCGATGCGGGCGCGTGCGGCGCGGGACGCTGCGGCGCCGGCTGGGAAGCGACCGGCCGCGGCGCGGCCGGGCGCGGCGGAACCGGCGCTTCCATGCCGCCGCCCTTCTTCTCCGCCGTGAGCGCGACGACGGCGCTGGCGACGCCAGGGATGGCCTTCACCGCGCGCTCGGCCGCGGCGCGCAACGGCTCCAGTTCCTGGGCACGGGCGGCGGGAACGGTGATCGAGAAGAACACCTTGGAATCGGCGATGAAAATCTCGGAAACCATGCCCAGGTCGACGATGTTGCCGGTGAAGTCCGGCCCGTTCACCGTCTTCAGGCGCTCGACGACGGATTCCTTGGTAACGGTCATGATCTTTCCTCGGGTTTGGCGTTGGAGATAGTGCAGTTTCCCGGCAGAACCAAGCCGTGGCGCAATGGCTCGCCCGGCGTGCCCCGGAAAGCGACCGATGGTGTCGGATTTGCCGACCGGGTCGAGGTTCGAGCCTTTGTTTTGATGCATGTCGTGATCCCAGAGCCGTGCACACCTCTGGGCGACATGCATTAGTCATGGCCAATCGACCCGATCGCGCTATCTCCATTGCCATCACGACAATCTGTAAAGGAGACCGTCATGCTCCAGAACAGCAACGCGACAGCCAATCTCGCGGTGAAGGACCTGGAAAAGGCCAAGGCTTTCTATGAAGGAACGCTAGGCCTCAGCCAAGTGGGCGACATGGGCGGCGAACTGATCGTCTATAAAAGCGGCGACACGCTCATCAATGTCTACCATTCGCAGTACGCCGGCACCAACAAAGCGACGGCGGTGACATGGACGGTCGGCGACCAGATCGAGCCCATCGTCAAGTCGCTGAGATCGAGGGGCGTCAGCTTCGAGCACTATGATATGCCCGGCCTGACGCTCGAGGGCGACATCCATGTCGGCGACGGCATGAAAGTCGCCTGGTTCAGGGATCCCGACGGCAACATCCTGAACCTGGTGGACAAGTAACCGCGATTTCCGCTGTCGCGATTGGTATCGGTGTCGCGACTGGTATCCGTAATGCCGGCCCATCTGGCGCAGGCCTCCTGCGCTCGATAGGTTGCTCCGATGATCGACAAACTGGAGTTCTTCATCGCGCTCGCCAAGGAGGAGCATTTCGGCCGGGCCGCGGAGGTGTGCGGGGTCACCCAGCCGACGCTGTCGGCCGGTATCAAGCAGCTCGAGGAGCAGCTCGGCGTCATGCTGGTGCTGCGCGGCTCCCGCTTCCAGGGCCTGACGCCGGAAGGCAAGCAGGTGCTGGGCTGGGCGCGCCGCATCGTCGGCGACACAAGGACGATGCGCGAGGAGATGCGGGCGGCGCGCCACGGCCTTGCCGGCCGCATCCGCATCGCCGCCGTCCCGACCGCCCTTGCCATGGTGGCGCGGCTGACGACGCCGTTCCGCGAAAAGCATCCGGGCGTCACCTTTTCGGTCCTGTCGCGGACCTCGATCGAGGTGCTGTCGCTGCTCGGCAATTTCGATGTCGATGCCGGCATCACCTATCTCGACAACGAGCCGCTCGGGCGCGTCACCAGCGTGCCGCTCTATGACGAGCGCTACCAGCTGATCACGGCGGTCGGGAACCCCTATTCCGACCGCGACAAAGTGACGTGGGCCGAGATCAGCCAGCTGCCGCTCTGCCTGCTGACGCCGGACATGCAGAACCGTCGCATCATCGACCAGCACCTGGCAGAGGCCGGCGTGCAGGTGCGCCCGACGCTGGAATCCAATTCGATGATCGTCCTGTTCTCGCATATAAGGACCGGCAAATGGTCGTCAATCATGCCGCTCAACCTTGCGGAAACATTCGGCTTTTCCGAACCGATCCGGGCGATCCCGATCGTCGAGCCGGATGCCAGCCACACCGTCGGGCTGGTGGCGGCGCCACGCGAGCCGCACACGCCTTTGGTGCAGGCGCTGCTGGACGAGGCGATGGCGCTGGCGGACGATTTCCGCGCCCATCGCTAGGCTAGACACTGCGAGTTGCCGAGTTTCGATAGAAAATTTCTATCAAGCAACGGAAGCGCTTTATTGATTTCGGAGGTTTCCTCTGATTTCGTAAGGACTTAGCGATATTGCGTCCATGCATGTCGTTGCCCCAAAACCGCTACAGAATTGGGCGACATATGATTGGATGCCACGACCAAGGGAGGGCGCTGCGTGACCATGCAGGCCGCAAGTACCGAGATCACGTCGCGCACGGCGGCGATCATTGACGAGATGAAGGGCCTCGAAGGCCCGTTGCTGCCGATCCTGCACAGCATACAGGAAGAGTTCGGGCACGTTCCGAAGGACGCGCTGACGGTGATCGCCGATGGGCTGAACCTCTCGCGGGCCGAGGTGCACGGCGTCGTCAGCTTCTATCATGACTTCCGCGCCCACCCGGCCGGACGGCATGTGCTGAAGCTCTGCCAGGCTGAAGCCTGCCAGTCGATGGGCTCGGATGCCGTCGCGGCCAAGGTCAAGCAACTGCTCGGCATCGATTTCCACGAGACCACCCGCGACGGATCGGTTACACTGGAGCCGGTCTACTGCCTCGGGCTTTGCGCCTGCTCGCCGTCGGCGATGCTCGATGGCGAAGTGATCGGCCGGCTCGATGACGAAAAGATCGAAGAGATCGTCGCGGAGGTGCGTTCATGATCCCGCGCATCTACATTCCGGCTGACTCCGGCGCGCTCGCGCTTGGCGCCGAGAAGGTCGCAAAGGCGATTGAGGCGGAGCTCAAGGAGCGCGGCGTCGAGGCCAAGATCGTGCGCAACGGCTCGCGCGGCGCCTATTTCCTCGAGCCGATGGTCGAGGTGGCGACGGCCGAGGGCCGCGTCGCCTACGGGCCGGTCAAGCCGTCGGACGTCAAGAGCCTGTTCGATAGCGGCTTCCTCACCGGCGGTCATCACAAGCGCTGGCTGGGCGCCCCCGACAATATCCCCTTCTTCGCCAAGCAGACGCGGCTGACCTTCGCGCGCTGCGGCATCAACGACCCGCTGTCGCTCGATGCCTACAAGTCGCTTGGCGGCCTGAAGGGCCTGCAGAACGCCGTCGCCATGGCGCCTGCCGATATAGTCAAGCAGGTCACCGAATCCGGCCTGCGCGGCCGCGGCGGCGCAGGCTTCCCGACCGGCATCAAGTGGAAGACGGTGCTGGATACGGCGGGCGCGCAGAAATACATTGTCTGCAATGCCGACGAAGGCGACAGCGCCACTTTCGCCGACCGGATGATCATGGAAGGCGATCCCTTCGTGCTGATTGAAGGCATGGCGATCGCCGGCATCGCCACCGGCGCGACCAAGGGTTTCGTCTATGTCCGCTCGGAATATCCGCATGCGGTGGCGACGATGAACAAGGCCGTCGCGATCGCCCGCAAGGCGGGCGTTCTGGGCGTCAACGTGCTGGGCTCGCCCAACGCCTTCGACATGGAGATCCGCGTCGGCGCCGGCGCCTATGTCTGCGGCGAGGAAACCTCGCTCTTGAACAGCCTCGAGGGCAAGCGCGGCGTGGTGCGCGCCAAGCCGCCGCTGCCGGCCATCCAAGGCCTGTTCGGCAAGCCGACGGTGATCAACAATGTGATCAGCCTGGCCTCGGTGCCGATCATCATGGACAAGGGCGCCGCCTTCTACAAGGATTTCGGCATGGGCCGCTCGCGCGGCACGATCCCGATCCAGATCGCCGGCAACGTCAGGAATGGCGGCCTGTTCGAGACGGCCTTCGGCCTGACGCTCGGCGAAATCGTCGACGACATCGGCGGCGGCACGGCTTCCGGGCGTCCGGTGAAGGCGGTTCAGGTCGGCGGCCCGCTCGGCGCCTATTTCCCGCGCGCCTTGTTCGACACGCCCTTCGACTATGAAGAATTCGCCAAGCGTGATGGATTGATCGGCCATGCCGGCATCACAGTGTTCGACGACACAGCCGACATGCTGAAGCAGGCGCGTTTCGCCATGGAGTTCTGCGCCATCGAAAGCTGCGGCAAGTGCACGCCCTGCCGCATCGGCTCGACGCGCGGCATGGAGGTTCTCGACAAGGTCGCCGCGGGAATCGAGGCGGAAAAGAACCTCGCTCTGGTCACCGACCTCTGCAACACCATGAAGTTCGGATCGCTGTGTGCGCTGGGCGGCTTCACGCCCTACCCGGTGATGAGCTCGATCACGCATTTCCCCGACGACTTCAAGCCCGCGCCGGCGCGCGTGGCGGCTGAATAGGAGCTGGCAGATGAACATCAAGGCCGACTTCCCGACACTCATCGAAGAGATCGACTACGGAACGCCAGAGTCGACAGCGACGAAGCAGGTTACGCTGACGGTCGACGGGCAAAGCATCACCGTGCCGGAAGGCACGTCGATCATGCGCGCGGCGATGGAAGGCGGGGTCGAGATCCCGAAGCTCTGCGCCACCGACATGCTGGACTCCTTCGGCTCCTGCCGCGTCTGCCTGGTCGAAATCGAGGGCCGCGGCGGCACGCCGGCCTCCTGCACCACGCCGGTCGGCGAAGGCATGGTGGTGCGCACGCAGTCGGACCGGCTCGACGCCATCCGCCGCGGCGTCATGGAGCTCTATGTCTCCGACCATCCGACCGGCTGGAACGAGAAGGCCGGAACCGGCGCCAGCGAGTTCGACGCGGTGGCGAAGTCGGTCGGTCTCTCCGAGAACCGTTACGGCGTCGAAGGCCGCAACCACGTCAAGGAAGAGAACGGCGTCGCGCCCGGCCATGGCTCTTTAGCCGTCGACTATATCGCCCGCGACGAATCGAACCCCTATTTCACCTACGACCCGGCGCAGTGCATCGTGTGCTCGCGCTGCGTGCGCGCTTGCGAGGAGGTACAGGGCACCTTCGCCTTGACCATCGAGGGCCGCGGCTTCGAGTCGCGCATGGTGGCCGGCATGCATGAGGATTTCATCGCTTCCGAATGCGTGTCCTGCGGCGCCTGCGTGCAGGCCTGCCCGACCGATGCGCTGCGCGAGAAGACCGTGCTCGAAAAGGGCATGCCGGAGCGCTCGGCCGTCACCACCTGCGCCTATTGCGGCGTCGGCTGCTCGTTCAAGGCCGAGGTGAAGGATGACGAGGTCATCCGCATGATGCCCTACAAGGACGGCAAGGCCAATCACGGCCATTCCTGCGTCAAGGGCCGCTTCGCTTACGGCTATGCCACGCACAAGGACCGCATCCTGTCGCCGATGATCCGCGAGAAGATCTCCGATCCGTGGCGCGAGGTGAGCTGGGAAGAGGCGATCGCCCATACGGCGAAGGAATTCCGCCGCATCCAGTACCAGTACGGACGCACCGCGATCGGCGGCATCACCTCCTCGCGCTGCACCAACGAGGAGACCTACCTCGTCCAGAAGCTGGTGCGGCAGGGCTTCCGCAACAACAATGTCGATACCTGCGCCCGCGTCTGCCATTCGCCGACCGGCTACGGGCTCGGCCAGACCTACGGCACCTCTGCCGGCACGCAGGATTTCGATTCGGTCGAGTTCACCGATGTTGCCGTCATCATCGGCGCCAATCCGGCTTCGGCCCATCCGGTGTTCGCCTCGCGGCTGAAGAAGCGGCTGCGCCAGGGCGCCAAGCTGATCGTGCTCGATCCGCGCCGCACCGAGATGGTCAAGTCGGCGCATGTCGAGGCCGACTATCACCTGCCGCTGAAGCCCGGCACAAACGTGGCGGTGCTGACCGCGCTGGCGCATGTCATCGTCACCGAGGGCCTGTTCGACGAAGCTTTCATCCGCGAACGCTGTGACTGGGCGGAATTCCAGGACTGGGCGTCCTTCGTCGCCCTGCCGGAAAACAGCCCGGAGGTTGTCGGCAAGCTGTCCGGCGTCGATCCCGAGCTGATCCGGGGTGCTGCGCGCATGTACGCCAAGGGCGGCAATGGCGCGATCTATTACGGCCTCGGCGTCACCGAGCACAGCCAGGGCTCGACCACGGTGATCGCGATCGCCAACCTCGCCATGGCCACCGGCAATATCGGCCGGCAGGGCGTCGGCGTGAACCCGCTGCGCGGCCAGAACAATGTGCAGGGCTCCTGCGACATGGGCTCCTTCCCGCATGAGCTGCCGGGCTATCGCCATATCTCGGGCGAAGCGGTGCGCGACATCTATGAGAGCCTATGGGGCGTGAAGCTGGACGACGAGCCGGGCCTGCGCATCCCCAACATGCTGGATGCCGCCGTCGACGGCTCGTTCAAGGGCATCTACATCCAGGGCGAGGACATCCTGCAGTCGGATCCCGACACCAAGCATGTCGCCGGCGGCCTCGCCGCGATGGAATGCGTGGTCGTGCACGACCTCTTCCTCAACGAGACGGCGAACTACGCGCATGTCTTCCTGCCGGGTTCGACCTTCCTCGAGAAGGACGGCACCTTCACCAATGCCGAGCGCCGCATCAACATGGTGCGCAAGGTCATTGAGCCGAAGGCGCGCTACGCCGACTGGGAAGCGACGCAGGAGCTTGCCCGCGCCATCGGGCTCGACTGGAACTATACGCACCCGTCGCAGATCATGGACGAGATCGCCAAGACCACGCCGAGCTTCGCCAATGTCTCCTTCGATCTGCTCGACCGTGTCGGATCGGTGCAATGGCCGTGCAACGAAAAGGCGCCGCTCGGCACGCCGATCATGCATGTCGACGGCTTCGTGCGCGGCAAAGGCAAGTTCATCCGCACCGAATATGTGGCGACCGACGAGCGGACCGGACCGCGCTTCCCGCTGCTGCTCACCACCGGCCGCATTCTTTCGCAGTACAATGTCGGCGCGCAAACCAGGCGCACCGAGAACGTCATGTGGCATGCCGAGGACCGGCTGGAGATCCATCCGCACGACGCCGAAGTCCGCGGCGTCCGCGAAGGCGACTGGGTGCGGCTGGCAAGCCGTTCGGGCGAAACCACGCTGCGCGCGCTGATCACCGACCGCGTCTCGCCGGGCGTCGTCTATACGACCTTCCACCACCCGGACACGCAGGCCAACGTGATCACCACCGACTTCTCGGACTGGGCGACCAACTGTCCGGAATACAAGGTCACCGCCGTGCAGGTGGCGCCGTCCAACGGCCCGACCGACTGGCAGAAGGACTATAACGAGCAGGCGCAGCAGAGCCGTCGTATCGCTCCGCTGGCGGCGGCGGAGTAGTCTTGACCACGCGGCGCAAAGCCACGACGCAAATCTCTCGGCTGGCGCATCGCGCCGGCGGCACCGCTGCCGCGAACCGGATGGTGCCGGAGGAGACGCCGGTGGCGTTCTCCTATGCCGGCACCACGCATGCGGTGATGATGGCGAGCCCCGCCGATTTCGAGGATTTCGCGCTCGGCTTCTCGCTGACCGAAGGCATCATCGCCGACCCGGCGGAGATCGAGGCGATCGAAGTCGAGGATCTCGGCGCCGGCATCGATATCCAGATCCGGCTGAAGGACAAGGCCAACACGCGCTTCCAGGCGCGGCGGCGCAGGCTGGCCGGGCCGGTCGGCTGCGGGCTGTGCGGCATCGAATCCATCGAGGAGGCGATGCGCTCGGTCGACGCGGTTGGTGCGTCACGGCTTACGCTTCAGGCAGAGGATATTGCAAGTGCCGTCCGGCTGCTGTCGAAGGTGCAAAAGCTGCACGCGGAGACCGGCGCGGTGCACGCGGCCGGCTTCTATGTTCCCGGCAAGGGAATCGTGATGGCGCGTGAGGATGTCGGCCGCCACAACGCGCTGGACAAGCTCGCCGGCGCCTTGGCCAAGGCCGGCATCGACGGTTCGAGCGGCGCGGTGGTCGTGACCTCGCGCGTTTCGGTCGAGATGGTGCAGAAGACGGCGGCCATCGGCGCCGCGATCATCATGGCCGTTTCCGCGCCGACCGCCCTTGCCATCCGCACGGCGGATGCCGCCGGCATGACGCTGGTGGCGCTGGTGCGCGGCGACGATTTCGATATTTTCACCCACCCCGATCGGGTGGCTTCCGGAGTTGCCAAGCATGTCGCATGACGAAGACCACATCACCAGCACCAGGGAGAAGCTGGTGCGCATGGCCAACCAGATCGCCACCTTCTTCCATTCGAAGCCGCGCGAGGAAGGCATTGCCGGCGTTGCCGAGCATATCAACAAGTTCTGGGAGCCGCGGATGCGGCGCCAGTTCTTCGAGATGCTGGACGCCGGCACCGAGAACTTCGACGACCTCGTGATCGCCGCCTCGGCCAAGATCAAGCGGCCGCCGACACCGGAACAGGCCGACACGAGCATCGGTTACACCAGGCCCGCGCGGGTCGAGAACGCCGCTCCGCGGAAGTAGCCGGCAGGCGGTTTTCGGCACAAAAGGTCTTATATTTCCGCTCTCTAAAGTTTGCCTGCCTTAGACGGCCCGCTTCTGCTATGGTCGGCGACAACAAGTCGTCTGGCCGGCGGGGTAGTTTGCGTGAGGCCGATCGAGACCAGATACGCCCGCAGCGGGGATGTGCGGATCGCCTATCAGGTGGTCGGCCAGGGCTCGTTCGATCTGGTCTTCGTACCGGGCTTCATCTCCAATCTCGACCTGCACTGGGAAGACGAAGGCTACAGCCGCCTCCTGAAGCGGCTGTCCGCCTTCTCGCGGCTCATCCTGTTCGACAAGCGCGGCACGGGTCTCTCGGACCGCGTCGACGCCCACCACCTGCCCAGCCTCGAAACGCGCATGGACGACGTGCGCGCGGTGATGGACGCCGCGGGCAGCGGCCGCGCGGCGGTCCTCGGCGCCTCGGAAGGCGCGCCGATGGCGATGCTGTTCGCCGCCACCTATCCGGAGCGGACGCGGGCGCTCGTGCTCTATGGTGGCTACGCGAATTTCCACAAATGGGTGATGCCGCCGGAACGGCTGGAAGCTTTCATCGAGACGGCGGAAACATCCTGGGGTACCGGCGCCACCTTGCCCAATTTCGCCCCGGGCCGGGTCGACGATACGCATTTTTCGCAATGGTGGGCACGCTTCGAGCGGCTGTCGGCCAGCCCGACGGCCGCGGCAGCACTTGCACGCATGAACGCCGATATCGACGTCCGCAATATACTCGGGACGATCAGCGTGCCGACATTCCTGATCCATCGCCGTAACGACGCCCGCGTCGACCCCGACGCCAGCCGCTTCCTGGCCAGGAAGATCGCCGGCGCCCGCCTGGTCGAGATTTCGGGTCGCGACCACCCGATCTGGACCGGCGACGTCGACCGCGTGGCCGATCTGATCGAGGAATTCCTGACCGGAGAGCCAGCGGTAGCCGATGTAGAACGGGTGCTCGCCGCGCTGCTGGTGACACGCATCTATGACACCACGAGGCTTGGCGATCGCTTGTGGAGCGAACGCAGCCTGCGCTTTCAGGAGAACTGGCGATTGCTGGTCGGTCGCCATGGCGGGCGTGTAGCCGGATCGCATGGCGAACTGATGATCTCGCGCTTCGACGGCCCGGCCCGCGCCGTGCGCTGCGCGGCGCTGCTGCGCGAGGCGGCCCAGGAAATTGGTGTGGCAAGCGCACAAGGGACGCATGTCGGCGAGGTCGAGGTGCGCGGGCCGCCGACGGGGCTGACGGCGCGTGTGACAATGCAGCTTGCCGCCCATGCCGAACGTGGCCACATCCTCTGCTCACGGCTGGTCGCCGACCTGGCCGCAGGTTCCGGGCTGCATTTCACCGACGCCGGGCGCATCAGCCTCGACGAACTGGACGAGCCGCTGGCGCTGGTGCAGGTGACGGCCGAACAGCATCTGGAGCCGGCCTGCCGCCCCAAGCCCAAGCCGCCCGAGCCGACAGCACTGACGGCTCGCGAAAGCGAGGTGGTGAGCCTGATCGCCGACGGCAAGAGCAATGCCGCGATCGCCGCCGAACTCAGCCTCAGCGAGCACACCGTCAAGCGCCATGTCGCCAACATATTGCTCAAGCTCGACCTTCCGTCGCGGGCGGCGGCAGCGGCATTCTCGGCCAGACATGCTGGCCCGGACGGGCCATGAGAGCCATGGCGCTTTCGGGCGAAGCGGCCGGGGTGCCGTAGGAGTATCAATTCTCCCCATGCAGGCCAGGCGATGCAGCCACAAAGGCACTGCGAATGGAGGATGAAATGCTGAAACTCAATCGCAAGATCGGATTGCTGGCATTTGCCGCGGGCACATTGCTGGCCATCACCGCCGCGCGGGCCGAAGACGCTTCGGCCGCCGCCGCCTACAAGGACATCCAAGCCACGCTCGGCACGGTGCCCGACATGTTCAAGACGCTGCCGGATGTCGCGGTCGCCGGCGCCTGGGCCGAAATCAAAGGCGTGCAGCTCAATCCGAACACCGCCCTCAATGGCAAGACCAAGGAGCTGCTGGGGCTCGCGGTCGCCTCGCAGATCCCCTGCCAGTACTGCATCTATTTCCACACGCTGGCGGCCAAGGCGAACGGCGCGAGCGACGAGGAGATCAAGGAGGCCATCGCGATGGCGGCGATCGTGCGCCACTGGTCGACGATGCTCAACGGCAGCCAGGTCGACCTCGCCACCTTCAAGAAGCAGACCGACGACCTGTTCGCCGCCGTCAAGGCGAAGTCGCAGTGAAAGACCCGCAGCCCGGCGATCGTGCCGGGCTGCGGTCCCAGCAGTCGAACGCCCGGTCAGACGGGCCATGGAGACAAGAAATGTTGACCAAGACAAAGACAGTGGACGGCGCGGCGATCAAGAAGGCGATCGAGGGTCGTGATGGCAAGCTGCTGTCGAGCTTCTACACCGACGATGCGCTCGTGCGCGTCGTCGACCGCAACAACCCGCCGAGCAAGCCGCGCGAAATCCGCGGCCGCGCGGCGATCAGCACGTTCTGGGACGACATCTGCAGCCGGGCGATGACGCACAAGGTCGACACCACGATCGCCGAGGGCGACAACCTCGCCTTCATGCAAGCCTGCGCCTATCCGGACGGCACGAAGGTGGTCTGCGCGGCGATGCTGGAGCTGAAGAACGGCCTGATCGCGCGGCAGACCGTGGTGCAGGCCTGGGACGAATAGTCAACCGCGGACAAATCAGACAGCGGCCTGGGCCGCAATCATGAGGGAGAGCAAGCATGTTCAGCGCCAGATGGCAGATCGACGCCAAGTTCGGGCACAAGCAGACCGCACTTGAGCTGATGCGGAAATGGGAGCGCGAGATCGGCTCGCAGGTCGGGCTCGCTGACTTGAATTTCCGCCTCATGACCGGCTCGATCGGCGCACGCGAAGCGACGATCGAGTCCCATCACGAGGTCGAGAGCCTGGCCCAGTTGGAAGCATTCTTCGCCAAGATCGCCAAGATCGACGCGCATGCCAAGTGGGGCAAGGAGCTGGAACCCTATGTGGTGTCGGGCACCAGCCTGTGGCAGATCTTCCGGATCGTCGAGTAGTGGCCTGCTTTCTTCTCCCCGTTCACGGGGAGAAGATGCCGGCAGGCAGATGAGGGGCAGAGCCAGCGTAGCAGAAGTTTGCGCTGCCCCTCATCCGGCCCTTCGGGCCACCTCCTCCCCGTGAACGGGGAGAAGGAATTTCCTACCCGTGCGCCACCATCACATGGCGCACCGCTGTGTAGTCTTCCAGGGCGTAGAGCGACATGTCCTTGCCGTAGCCGGATTGCTTGAGGCCGCCATGCGGCATCTCGTTGGTCAGCATGAAGTGAGTGTTGATCCAGGTGCAGCCATATTGCAGGCGGGCGGCGGTGGCCATGGCGCGCGAGACATCCCTGGTCCACACCGACGAGGCAAGGCCGTAGTCGCTGTCATTCGCCCAGTTCACTGCTTCGTCGACATCCGAGAAGCGGGTGACCGAGACGACCGGGCCGAACACTTCGCGGCGCACGATCTCGTCCTCCTGCAGCGCCCCGGCGACGACTGTCGGCTGGTAATAGAAGCCGGAGCCCTCGCCCGGCTTGCCGCCGGTGGTGATCTCGATGTGCTTCAGCTCCGATGCGCGCTCGACGAAGCTCGACACGCGGTCGCGCTGGCGGCGCGAGATCAGCGGGCCGATCTCGTTCTCGGTGTCGTCGGGCTGGTTGTACTTGATGGTCGAGACCGCCGAGGAGAGATCGGCGACGAGCTTGTCGTAGATTTTCTTGCCGGCATAGATGCGGCAGGCGGCGGTGCAGTCCTGGCCGGCATTGTAATAGCCGAAGGCGCGCAGGCCGTTGACCACGGCGCCAAGATCGGCGTCGTCGAAGACGATGACCGGCGCCTTGCCGCCGAGCTCGAGATGCGTGCGCTTGACCGACTTGGCGGCTGCCTGCAGCACCTTCTTGCCGGTGGCGACGTCACCGGTGATCGAGATCATGTTGACCTTGGGGTGGTTGATCAGCGTGTTGCCGACGCTGTCGCCGCGGCCGAGCACGACGTTGACGACGCCCTCGGGCAGCACATCGGCGAGGATCTTCGCCAGCTTCAGCGCAGTCAGCGGCGTCTGCTCCGACGGCTTGAAGACGGCCGTGTTGCCGCCGCCGATCGCCGGCGCCAGCTTCCAGGCCATCATCATCAGCGGATAGTTCCAGGGCGCGATCGAGGCGACGATGCCGATCGGGTCGCGCCTGACCATCGAGGTGTGGCCCGGAACATATTCGCCGGCCACCTGGCCGGGCATCGAACGCACCGCGCCGGCGAAGAAGCGGTAGCAGTCGACGATCGCCGGTATCTCGTCATTGAGCACCGCGTTGATCGGCTTGCCGCAGTTCAGCGCCTCGAGCGCCGCGAACTCCTTCGCTTCGGCCTCGATACGGTCGGCGATCTTCAGAAGATAGCCGGAGCGCTGCGCCGGCGTCGTGCGCGACCAACTGACGAACGCGTGTTCGGCGGCACTGACAGCCGCCTCGATCTGCGCCGGGCTTGCCTCCGGCAGGTTCAGGATCGTCGCCCCGGTCTTCGGATTGAGGATCGGCTCCTCGGTCTCTGTGCCCTTCTCGAATTTCGAGCCGATCAGCATCTGGGTGTCCATCAGATTTCTCCCTTAACAGGAGCGAATAGGGAGTAGCGAATAGCGAGTAGGGTTTGGCCATCGATTTCCCTATTCGCTATTCGCTACTCCCTATTCGCTGTTTTCATTTGCCCGAGCCAGCGATCTGGTCGCCGTCGCGGGTCAGGTAATAGGCAAAGAGGATCGGCAAGAGCGTCACCAGCACGACGACCATGGCCACGACATTGGTGACCGGGCGCTGGCGCGGGCGGATCAGTTCCTCCAGCATCCAGATCGGCACCGTCTGCTGCTGGCCGGCGGTGAAGGTGGTGACGATGACCTCGTCGAAGGACAGCGCGAAGGCGAGCATGCCGCCGGCAAGCAAAGCGGTCGCGATGTTGGGCAGAACGACATGCCGGAAAGTCTGGAAACCGTCGGCGCCGAGATCCATCGAGGCCTCGATCATCGAGCCGGACGTGCGGCGGAAGCGGGCGACGGCGTTGTTGTAGACGACGACCACGCAGAAGGTGGCGTGGCCGAGCACGATCGTCCAGAACGAGAACGGAATATCGGCCAGCGCAAAGGCGGACCGCAACGCGATGCCGGTGATGATGCCGGGCAGCGCGATCGGCAGGATGACCAGCAGCGAGATGGCCTCCCGGCCGAAAAAGCGGGTTTGCGAGACGGCGGCGGCGCACAGCGTGCCGAGCACCAGCGCGATCGCCGTCGAGATGGCGGCGACGCGAACCGACAGCGACAGCGCCTCCCAGACGTCCGGCCGGTTCCAGGTGACGGCGAACCATTGCGTGGTGAGCCCTGGCGGCGGCCAGACGAAGCTCTTCTCTTCCGTCGTGAAGGCATAGACGAAGATCAAGAGGATCGGCAGATGCAGGAAGAGCAGGCCGCCGGCAGCCGCGATCTTCAGGCCGAGCGGAGCACGTTGGCCACGGTCAGAGCGCATCGAAAGCCCCCATGCGCTTGGCGCCCCAAAGGTAGAAGCCCATGATGACGATGGGCACCACGGTGAAGGCGGCAGCGAGTGGGATGTTGCCGGCGGTGCCCTGCTGCGAATAGACGGCCTGGCCGATGAACAGGCGCGAGGTGCCGATGATCTGCGGGATGATGTAGTCGCCGAGCGTCAGCGAGAAGGTGAAGATCGAGCCGGCGACGATGCCGGGCAGCGCCAGCGGGAACAGCACGTTGCGGAAGGTCTGGCCTGGCGAGGCGCCGAGATCGGACGAAGCCTCGACCAGGTTGCCGGGCACGCGCTCGAGCGCGGCCTGAACAGGGAGGATCATGAAGGGCAGCCAGACATAGACGAAGACGATAAAGGTGCCGGTGAAGGAGACGGACAGCGAGTTGCCGCCGACGATCGGCAGCGACAGCCAGCCGTCGAGCAGCCATAGAAGGTCGAGCTTGGCCAACAGCCAGGTGAGGATGCCTTCCTTGGCCAGGATCAGCTTCCAGGCGTAGATCTTGACCAGATAGCTCGACCACAGCGGCAGCATGACGCCGAGATAGAACAGGGCCTTCCAGCGGCCGCGCGCGTAGCGCGCCGCGTAATAGGCGATAGGGAAGGCGACGATCGCGGAGGCGAGCGTGACGAGCGCCGCCATCGTCACCGTGCGCAGGATGATGTCGAGATTGGCGGCCTGGAGCAGATCGCCATAGGTCTTCAGTGTGAACTCGCGGTTGATGAGGCCGGAGAACTCGTCGATGGAAAAGAAGCTCTGGGCGAGCAGCGCAAACAGCGAGCCGATGTAGACGATGCCGAGCCATAGAAGCGGCGGCAGCAGCATCAGGAACAGCAGGAATTTCGGCCGGCGCCAGAAGAGATCGGAGAACGCGCCGCGCAGGCCGCCGCTGCCCGGCAGGATGGCGGGTGCTGGATTGGAATTGAGCGCGGCGATGGTCATGGGGCCGCTCCGTCGTGACGGAGATCATATGAGGAGAAGTCGAGATCCTTCGCGCCCCCCTCTGTCCTGCCGGACATCTCCCCCTCTAGGGGGGAGATTGGGTGTCGCAGCCGCTTTCGCCAATTGTCAGCGTTGGAAAGAGTGAGCCGGCGCCGGAACTGCCAATCTCCCCCCTTGAGGGGGAGATGGCCGGCAGGCCAGAGGGGGGCGCCGTAGAGCGCTACACCTGCGCGATCTGCCATTGCTGCGAGCGCCGTCATGCCGTCTCATCCATCAGATGCAGGCTCTCCCGATTGAAGGTGAGCATCACCGCCTCGCCTTCCGCGGGCAGCGACGTTCCCGCCGGCACCACGGCATGCAGCCTCAGCCCGTCCGCATCGAGCGCCAGCCTCGTCGTGGCGCCGAGATAATTCGTGCCGACAAGCCGCGCGGCAACGCCGTCACCGCTTGCCGCGCTTGAAACGCGGATTGATTCCGGTCGCAGGCTGCCCCAGCGATGCTGGCCGGAGTAGCGCTGGACGAAATCCGGCGGCAGCACGTTGGACGAGCCGACGAAATCGGCGACGAAGCGCGTGTTCGGCCGCTGGTAGATATCTTCCGGCGTGCCGACCTGCATGATCTTGCCGTCGTTGAAGACGGCGACGCGATCGGCCATCGACAGCGCCTCGCCCTGGTCGTGGGTGACGAAGACGAAGGTGATACCGAGCACCTTCTGCAGCGACTTCAATTCCTCCTGCATGTTCTCGCGCAGCTTGAGGTCGAGCGCGCCGAGCGGCTCGTCGAGCAGCAGCACCTTGGGCTGGTTGACGAGCGCGCGGGCGAGCGCGACGCGCTGGCGCTGGCCGCCGGAGAGCTGGCCGGGGCGACGCGTGCCATAGCCCGGCAGGCGCACCAGCGACAGCGCCTCCTCCGCTGCTTTCAGCCGTTCGGCCTTGCCGACACCCTTGACCATCAGGCCATAGGCGACGTTGTCGAGCACGTTGAGATGCGGGAACAGCGCATAGTCCTGGAAGACGGTGTTGACGTTGCGGCGATAGGGCGGAACGCCTTCTGCGCGCTCGCCGAAGATCGAGATCGAACCTGCCGTCGGCTGCTCGAAGCCGGCGATCAGCCGCAGACACGTCGTCTTGCCGGAACCGGACGGCCCGAGCATGGCGAAGAACTCGCCCGCGGCGATGTCGAGATCGACAGCGTCGACGGCGCGCACGCTGCCGAAATGGCGCGAGACTTGTTTGAAGGAAACGGCAGAGGTCATGGGGCCTATCAGTTCAGTTGCCGGTTAAACGAAGGCGAGTTCGCACGACGCCCACCTCCCCCTCGATGGGGGAGGTCGCGGCGAAGCCGCGGGTGGGGTTGATTTAGCACTAACTGCCGCGCTGACCCCCACCCCGACGCTGCGCGTCGACCCTCCCCACAAGGAGGAGGGTAATGGCGTTACCGCCCGCCGATGACGCCGATATAGTCCGACACCCAGCGGTAATAGGGCACGCACTGGTCGTTCTGGCTGGCGCATTTGGTCACCGGCGTCTTCCAGAACTTGATCTTGTCGAAATTGTCGTAGCCGTTGGTCTTGCAACCTTCGTCGGTCAAAAGCTCATTGCCCTTGCAGGCGGCGGGCACGACCGGCAGCGAACCGAACCAGGCCGAGACGTCGCCCTGGACCTTCGGCGACAAGGAATGCTCGAGCCACATATAGGCGCAGTTCGGATGGGCGGCGTCGGCTTCCATCATGGTTGTGTCGGCCCAGCCGGTGACGCCTTCTTCTGGCACGGTCGAGGCGACCGGCTTCTTGGCGGCGACCAGCGTGTTCACCTGATAAGGCCATGAGCCGGAGGCGACGACACCCTCGTTCTGGAAGTCGTCGACCTGGATCGCGGCATCATGCCAGTAGCGGCCGACCAGCGTGCGCTGCGTGCGCAAGAGATCGAGCGCCGCCTTGTACTGGTCCTCGTTGAGCTCGTAGGGGTCCTTGATGCCGAGTTCCGGCTTGTGGAACATCAGATAGTTGGCAGCGTCGGCGATGTGGATCGGGCCGTCATAGGCCTGGACGCGTCCCTTGTTCGACTTGCCGTCGGGCAGCTTCATTTCCTCGAAGACGACGTTCCAGCTCTTGGGCGCTTCCTTGAAGACATCGGTGTTGTACATCAGGATGTTCGGGCCCCACTGGTAGGGAACGCCGTAATGCACCTTGTCGACGGTGAACCAGGGCGCGTCCTTCAGGCGGTCGTCGACAGTCTTCCAGCTTGGGATCAGATCGGTGTTGATCGGCTGCACGCGCTTGCCGGCGACGAGGCGCAGCGATGCATCTCCCGAAGCGGTGACCAGGTCGAAGCCGCCCTCGTTCATCAGCGAGACCATCTCGTCCGAGGTGTTGGCGGTCTTGACGTTGACCTTGCAGCCGCTTTCCTTTTCGAAAGCCGTCACCCAGTCATAGCCCTTGTCGGTCTCGCCACGCTCGATATAGCCCGGCCAGGCAACGATGTTGACTTCGCCCTCGCCCTTGCCGAGTTCCTTGACCTGGGCCATGGCCTGACCCGAGAAGGTCAGCGCGACAGTCAACGCCGTGCACGACTTCAGGAATGCATTCATCGTCGATCTCCCATTTTGGCGCATGACCCCGAAACCGCTCCGGTTTTCGGAAAGAATCATGCGCAAACTCAAAATGTCAGGACCCGCTTTGCCCTGACGGCAGCGCTTTCAGGGCGCGGCTTTGTTCCCTGAGCAAAAAGTGCTGTGAAAAATCCGGTTTCGCAAATTCATTTATCAGAAAGCCGATATCGGTTTTTCCGATATTTCTATTTGACGCAATTCAGGACGGAAGGCTACGGCGAAGTCGCCGAACCCAACCGTTTCACACTTCCTGGAATTGCTCGATCAGAGCCGCTGGCGAACCATGCGCTGCGATTGCGCGAGGCCGATGAAATCACGCGCCGACTGCGGCAGACTGGAGCCGCGGCGCCAGACCATACCGACCTGGACCACCGGCAGCGAGCCGGAAATGTCGCGCGATTCGATGCGGTCGCCTTCGAGCGACCAGGGCCGGTAGACAAGGTCTGGCAGCAGCGCCACGCCGGCGCCGGTGGCGACGAGGCTGCGCACGGCCTCGACCGAGCGGGTGCGGAACGCGACATGCGGCCGCGCGCCGATCGCCGACAGCAGCTTGCCGGTGTTCTCCTCGATCTCGTCGACTGTGAGCATGATCAGCGGCTCGGCGGCGATATCGCTGATGCCGATGATGTCGGCGCTGGCGAGCCTGTGGCTGAGCGGGATCCACAAGCGGTAGGCCGAGACTTCGAGGATTTCCGACTGCAGCGCGGTGCGATCGCGCAGGTTCGACGTGACCATGACGGCAATGTCGAGCTTGCCGCCGACCAGAAGGTGCTCGAGATAGTCGCCATTGTCCTCGATGGCCGAGACCTCGACGCCTGGATAGGCGCGGCGGTAGCGGGCGAGCAGGTCGGACAGCACATAGCCGGCGACCAGCGAGGTGACGCCGAGCTGCAGGCGGCCGCCGGTAACGGCCTGCTCGCTGAAGAAAGAACGGCGCGCATCGGAGACATCGGCCAGGATCTTGGTCGCGTGCCGCAGGAACTGGTGGCCCTTGTGGGTGATGTTCAGCCCACGCGGATGGCGCTCGAAGAGCTCGACGCCGAGATCGCTCTCCAGTTCCTTGATCGCCTCGGTGACCGAGGACTGGGAAATCGACAGGTTCTGCGCGGCGCCCGAGACGGTGCCCTGCTCGGCGACCGCGACGAAGAACTGCAATTGGCGGATGGTGAAAGCCATGGCCGGACTAAACACCGGCACGCGTGGGAAAGAAAGCCGGCGCAGCCGCCTTGCGCCGGCAGCTTTTACCCTCCTGCCGGTCTGACGCGACGCCAGTGGGAGCGCAGCGCAACGAGAAACGCGACTTCCAGCGCGAGCACGATGGCCATGATGCGAAACGCCACCGTGAGCAGATCGTGGACGCTGTCGCGCATCGCATAGCCGGCAAGAAGGAAGCCGGCGTTCCACAGCATTGCGCCAAGCAAGGTGGCGAGCGTGAAGGGCAAAGCCGGAAGCCGCAAGGCGCCGGCGGCGATCGGCAGATAGTTTCGCACCGTGGGCACGAACTGCGCCAGCAGCGACGCCCGCACGTGGTTGCGGCGGTAGGCGCCAGAAAAACGGAGATAGGTTTCATGGCGCAGGAAAATATAGCGGCCGAAACGCCGGGCCAGAACGTCGGCGCGCGCCGGTCCCAGCCGGCCGCCCAGAGCGTACCAGAACAGGCAGCCGGCCGTCGAAGCCAGCGTCGTCACCGCCAGCAGGGCGCCGAGCGCCGTAAGATCGGACGCCCGGGTCATGCCGAGAAAGAGCAGCAGGACATGCGACGGCGGCACCGGAAGGATCTTTTCGGTGAAGGCCAGACAGGCAGCGCCGAACAGGCCAAGCCCCAGCATCATCGACACGAGATCGATCATGCGAAGCGCCAATCATAGGTGCTGAGGCTCTTGATCCTGGAGACGCGATAGACCGTCGCCGGCGGGAAGTTGCGGAAGGTGCCGCCGATGCGGACAGCTTCAAGGTCGAGCCTGTCGAGGACTGCCTGATCGAACGGGCATCGGCGGCCAAAGGTAAACTGGTAAAGTGCCGCGCCCGGCCGAAGAGTGGCAAAGACACCTTCCAGAATTGCGGATGATTTGCGCGGCGATATCAGGCGAAACGGCAATCCACTGACCGCCGCGCCGACGACTGGGCCATCGAACAGCGGCAGATGGCGCAGGCTGGCCGCATCCATCTCGAAGATGCGCGCCGACGGGAAACGGCGGGTGAGCAGCGAGGCGAAATCCGGGTCGGACTCGACCAGCGTCAGGTCGTTTTCGCGGACGCCGCGCTCCAGCAAGGCGCGCGTGAAGGGACCGGTGCCCGGGCCGAGTTCCAGCACCGGACCAGTATCGGGACCGATCTCGCCCGTGATCAGCGCCGCCAGCCGCGGGCTGGAGGGCGTGACCGAGCCCATCCGGAACGGCGCCAGCGTCCAGGCCATCAGGAAGGACAAAGCGTCATTTACAGGCATGTTGACCTCATTGCTTACACGGGCGATTCGGTTGCCCGGCATTCGACGAGGGCTGTTTGCGGGCGCGGCATTGCATGGACATTGCGCATGGCGGAGCTTGGCGAAAGAAAGGTTCGACGCCGGCAGCGCAAACTGGCGCCATGTTTGCGCAATCTTGGCGCGCTAGTCGGCCGGCAAGCGATTGTAAGGGCTGGGGACTGTAAGAGGTTTTGAATGCGTATCCTGCTGGTCGAGGACGAGCCGGAAATGGTTTCGGCGCTGCGCGCGGCGCTTAGGCGGCACGACATGGTGGTCGACCATGCCGGCTCGCTGCTGGAAGCGGAAGGGTTCGTCGCCGTCGACGGTTATGACGCGATCCTGCTCGACCGGCAGTTGCCGGACGGCGACGGTCTGTCGCTGGTGCCGAAGCTTCGCGCCGCAAGGAATACGACGCCGGTGCTGATGCTGACGGCCAAAGGCGATACCGTCGACAAGGTCGAAGGGCTCGACATGGGCGCCGACGACTATCTGGCCAAGCCCTTCGCCTTCGAGGAACTGCTAGCGCGGCTCAGGGCATTGCTGAGGCGCCCGGCGGCGATCGAGACCCAGACGATCCGCGCTGGGCACCTTTCGCTCGACGTCGGCCATCGCGAGGCTTCTATCCGCGGCGAGCCGCTCGCGCTGCCGCGGCGGGAACTGCTTGTGCTGGAGGCGCTGATGCGGCGAATGGGACGGATGGTGCAGCGCGAAGCCTTGATGGAAGCGGTGTTCGGGCTCGACGACGAAATCCAGTCCAACGCGCTCGACACCCATGTCTCGCGGCTGCGCCGCAAGCTTGCCGATGCCGATGGCGGAGTCGTCATCAACGGCATTCGCGGCGTCGGCTATCTCCTGCGCGAAACGACATGAGCGCCAGGCGATGAGCATCAAACGCCCGCGTTCGCTGAAATGGAGCCTGGTGCTGCGCATCGCCTTGCTGCAATGCGCCATGCTGACGCTGATCATCGCCGGCATTCTCGGCGCCATGCTGGCCACCGGCATCATCCCACACGACTATGAAGACGGCACAATGGACGTGCTGGCGGATGCCGTGGCGCGCGACGCTGGCGGCAAGCTGGTCCTGCGTGAAACTCCGGATGTCACGAAGCTGCGCGCCGGGGTTCCCGACCTCTGGTTCATCATCCGCGACAAGCAGGGGCAGCGGCTTCAGGAAGGCACGGTGCCGGTCATTTTCCAGGCTTTTGTCGGACTGCTGGACAACATCAGCGACGCCCGTATCGACAATTCGATCGGCGAGAGCGCCCCACCGGATGCAAAGATCCGCTGGACCGACACCGCCGCCGGGAACGTCCAGATTTTTACCGGCACCAAAGGCAGGCTTTCGCTGCTGCGTTTGCTCGGGCAGGCGCCGCAATTCTTCCTGCAGGGCATATTGCCACTCGCCGGGCTGATGGCGCTGGCCACGCTGTTCGCGACGCCCTGGGTGGTGCGTGGCGCGCTGTCGGGTCTTGGCCATGCGGCCGCCGAAGCCGAGCGCATCGACATCGACCAGCGCGGCGTGCAGCTGCCGCTGAAGGATGTACCGAGGGAAGTCACACCGCTGGTGAAGGCGGTGAACGCCGCGCTTGCGCGCCTGGACAAGGGCTATGAACGGCACAAGCGCTTCCTGACCGACGCAGCGCATGAACTCAGAACGCCGGTCGCCATCCTCAACACGCGGCTCGCCGCGTTGCCGGCGACGCCGGAGCGGGCGCGGCTTCTGCAGGACGCCGCACGGCTATCGACGCTTGCCGATCAGTTGCTCGACCTGCAGCGGCTCGACCGCCAGGCCGAGCATTTCGGGCCGGTCGACCTGGTCGCCATCGCGCGCAACGTCGTGGTCGACCTGGCGCCGATGGCCTTCGCCGCCGGCTACGAGATGTCGTTCGAGCCGGCCAGCGAAAAGCTCATAGTGCGCGGCGACCGCACGGCGATCGAACGCGCCGTGACCAATCTTGTCCAGAACGCGATCGACCATGGCGGCAAGGCCGGCCGGATCACTGTCAGTGTGCGGCCGCCCGCGGCGATCGAAGTGCAGGACGAAGGCGACGGCGTGCCGACATCCGAACGCGAGCGCATCTTCGAGCCGTTCCACCGCTTGCATCGGCAGGACCATGGCGCCGGCCTCGGCCTGAACCTGGTCCGCGACCTGATGCAGCTGCATGGCGGCAAGGTCGAGGTGCTTGACGGCAAGGACGGCGGTGCCTGTTTCCGGATGATTTTTCCGGGCGTGCCGGCCGCCTAATTCAGCTTCCAACAGTCGTCGCAAGCAAGAGCGATTTGGCGCCATGGCCAGGGTCGCGGCGCATCAGCCGCTGGTGTTCGGATAGGTTCTTGTTTCTTGGGTAACATCAGGCCGTCGCAATGGCCAAGCGCGCGCCGGCCTGGCTCAGCGCGGCGGCGATGTCGCGCGGCGGCGGCTGGTCGGTCGCAAGCTCGGAAAAGCCGTCGAAGCCGCAGACCCGGACCAGGCCCTGGCGACCGAACTTGGTATGGTCGGTGATGACCAGCGAGCGCTGACCGCGCGACAGCACCATGCGGGCGAATTCCGCCTCGTCCAGATCATAGTCGGTCAGACCGGCGGCGGCATCGACCGCGCCGATCGAGATCACCGCATGATCGACCGAAAAGCGGCTGACGAACTCGATTGCCGAAATGCCGAAAGCCGCGCCTGAATCGCTGCGCAGTTCGCCGCCCGCCATATAGACCCTGTTGCCGTTCACCGTCGCCAGCGTGCGGGCAATGTCGGAGGAATTGGTGACCACCGTCAGCCGGCGATGCCCCAGCAGTTCACGCGCCAGGAAGGATGTGGTCGTGCCGGTGTCGAGCATGATCGCCTCGCCATCGCGGATCGTGGCCGCGACCATCTTGGCGATCAGGCGCTTGGCTTCGGCATTCTCGCGCATGCGCCGCTCGAACGGCGCCTCGCCCACCATCGAGGCAAGGCCCACGGCGCCGTGCATCTTCAGAACCGACCCGTCATCGGCAAGCGGCTTGACGTCGCGCCGCACCGTTTCCAGCGAGACGCCCAGCCGTTCGGCGAGGCTGGCTATGGTGATCGTGCCCTCCTCCTTGAGGAGCCGCAGGATTTCGCCATGCCGTTTCGAATGGATCATCTGAATGTCCGGGTTTTTGACCGAATTTAAGGTTTCAGCAACGCTTTGAAAGGAGTCGCTTATGTTTTCGGGCAAAACACCCAAAAAAGGTCACAGCTTTTGATTGACAGCTCTGCCACCCCGGCGTGAAACTAACCCAGTGTCAGGCTCGGAACTGCCACGGGAGGGTGATGGCAGAGCCGCAACCTAACGACCAGATTGTCTGGAACCATCCAGACTCGGGCTTTTGTCGAATCCGCGGGGGCGGACGCCGGGATACTAAACCTGGCCAAGGGGCTCGTCGGTGCGGTGCGGGATACCGATCCTGGCGTCTCGCACCGACGAGGCTTTTTCGTTTTTTCCCATCGTTGTTTTCCGGAGGACCGGCTGAGGCCGGAGCGAAACCGTGAATGCCGAGGACCGCATCCGCGCCTTGCCGTGCTGGAGCGGCGGCATCGAGATCGAGCCGTTGCCGGGCGGCCTCAGCAACGCCAATTATGTCGTCACGGACGCCGCCGGACGCCATGTCGTGCGCTTCGGCCAGGACTTCCCGTTCCACCACGTCTTTCGCGAGCGCGAGGTGATGACCGCGCGGGCCGCACACGCCGCGGGTTTCGCTCCGGCCGTGCACTATTCCGAGCCAGGCATACTGGTGACGGAATTTCTCGGCGCCAAGACTTTTCTGGGCGAGGATGTGCGCGCCAATCTCGGCCGTGTGGCGGCGTTGCTGCGCGGCTTCCATCGCGAGATGCCGAACCACGTCTCCGGCGCCGGCTTCATGTTCTGGGTGTTCCACGTCATCCGCGACTATGCGCGCACGCTCAACGAAGGCGGCAGCCGCAAGAAGGACCAGTTGCCGCGTTATCTTTCGCTCGCGGACGAGCTCGAGCGGGCGCAGAAGCTTTTGCCGATCGTCTTCGGCCACAATGATCTTTTGCCGGCTAATATCCTGGACGACGGCAGGCGGTTGTGGCTGATCGACTTCGAATATGCCGGCTTCAACACGGCGATGTTCGACCTCGCCGGCGTGGCCTCCAATGCCGGCATGAGCGACGACGAGTCCTTCGCCTTCATGACCGCCTATTTCATGAAGGAACCGGACAACGAAATCCGCCGCTCGCATGCCGCCATGCAATGCGCCTCGCTGCTGCGCGAGGCGATGTGGAGCATGGTCTCCGAGCTCTATCTCGACGCGCCCGGCATCGACTACGTCGCCTATACCGAGGAAAACCTCGTACGGCTCGATGCGGCGCTGGAGAATTACCGGACGAAGTACGGACCAAAGTCATGACGTTGCCCAGCCATGCCGAAATCGTCGTCATCGGCGGCGGCATCATCGGCTGTTCCACCGCCTATCATCTGGCGCGCGACCACAAGGCCAATGTGGTGTTGCTCGAACAGGGCAAGCTGACCTCGGGCTCGACCTGGCACGCCGCCGGCCTGGTCGGGCAGTTGCGCTCCTCGGCCTCGATCACGCGCGTGCTCAAATATTCGGTCGAGCTCTACAAGGGCCTCGAGGCCGAGACCGGCCTGGCGACCGGCTGGAAGATGACGGGGTGCCTGCGGTTGGCGACGAACGCCGACCGCTGGACCGAGTTCAAACGGCTGGCGACGACGGCCAAGAGCTTCGGCATGGACATGCAGCTTCTGTCGCCGGCGGAAGTGAACCGCATGTGGCCGCTGATGGAGACCGGCGATCTGGTCGGCGCCTCGTGGTTGCCGACCGACGGGCAGGCAAGCCCTTCCGACATTGCCCAGTCACTCGCCAAGGGCGCGCGAATGCATGGCGCAAAACTGTTCGAGGACGTGCGTGTCACCGGCTTTACGATGAAGCACGGCCGCATCGCCGCGGTGAAGACTTCAAAAGGCGACATCGCCTGCGACAAGGTGGTGAACTGCGCCGGACAGTGGGCAAGGCAGCTCGGCGCGATGGCCGGCATCAACGTGCCGCTGCAGCCGGTGAAGCACCAGTACATCATCACCGAGAAGATCGAAGGCCTTGCGACCGACGCGCCGACGATCCGCGACCCGGATCGCCGCACCTATTTCAAGGAAGAGGTCGGCGGGCTGGTGATGGGCGGCTATGAGCCCAACCCGCAGGCCTGGACGACAGGCGATGTGCCCAACGACTGGGAATTCCGCCTGTTCGACGACGACTACGATCATTTCGAACAGCATATGACCCAGGCGATCGCGCGGGTTCCCGCCTTGGAAACCGTCGGCGTCAAGCAGATGATCAACGGGCCAGAAAGCTTCACGCCGGACGGCAATTTCATTCTCGGCGTGGCGCCGGAATGCGCCAACATGTTCGTCGGCGCCGGCTTCAACGCCTTCGGCATCGCGTCCGGCGGCGGCGCCGGCTGGGTGCTGGCGCAGTGGGTGGTCGACGGCGAGGCGCCGCTCGACCTGTGGGTGGTCGACATCCGACGCTTCTCCGGCCTGCATCGCGACCGCGACTGGGTCCGCGACCGCACCCTGGAAGCCTACGGCAAGCACTACACGATCGGCTTCCCGCATGAGGAGTATCTCTCCGGCAGACCGCGCATCGTCTCGCCGCTCTATGAGCGGCTGAAGACGCATCGCGCGGTGTTCGGCTCCAAGCTTGGCTGGGAACGGCCGAACTGGTTCGCGCCGGATGGCACAGCCGCCGAAGACGTCTATTCGATGGGCCGGCAGAACTGGTTCGGCCCGGTGGGCGACGAGCACCGGCATGTGCGCGAGAAGGTCGGCATCTTCGACCAGTCGTCCTTCGCCAAATATGAGCTGACCGGCACTGACGCGCTGAAGGCGCTCGACTGGGTCTGCGCCAACGACGTCAACAAGCCGGTCGGGCGGCTGACCTACACGCAGATTCTCAACACACGCGGCGGCATCGAGGCTGATCTCACCGTATCGCGGCTGGGCGAAGACAGGTTCTACATCGTCACCGGCACCGGTTTCCGCACGCATGACCTGTCCTGGATCGGCGATCATATCGGCTCCGGCCTGGACGCGAGGCTGAAGGACGTCACCGAGGATTTCGGCACGCTGTCGCTGATGGGACCGCGCGCCCGCGACGTGCTGTCGGCGGTGACCGATGCCGACGTCTCGAACGGCGCCTTCCCCTTCGGCCATGCGCGCGAGATCGCGATTGCCGGCCATAACGTGAAGGCGCTGCGCGTCACCTATGTCGGCGAGCTTGGCTGGGAGCTGCATGTGCCGATCGCCGCCACCGGCGAGGTTTTCGACGCGCTGATGGCGACAGGCAGGAAGCATGACATCCTCCCGGTCGGCTACCGGGCGCTGGAATCGCTGCGACTGGAGAAGGGCTATCGCGCCTGGGGTTCCGACATCACGCCGAACGACACGCCGCTGGAGGCGGGCCTCGGCTGGGCGGTGAAGCTTCGCAAGAACACCGACTTCGTGGGACGCGGGGCGCTGGAGAAAGCGACAGGCAAGCCGCTGACGAAACGCTTTGCCGGCTTCACCGTGGACGACCTGGAGACCGTGCTGGTCGGGCGCGAGACGATCCTGCGCAATGGCGAGCCGGCCGGCTATCTGACCAGTGGCGGTTACGGCTACACGGTGAGCAAGAACATCGGCTACGGCTATGTGCGCAATGCCGACGGCGTCAGCGACGATTTCCTCGCCTCGGGCGATTATGAGCTGGTGGTGGCGATGGAGCGCACGCCAGCCAGGATCCATCTCGAGCCGATGTATGACCCTGCTGGGGCGAAGATAAAGTCCTGATCCACGAAGAGCGGGTCAGCTCACGCGCAGCACAAGCCCCCTGCTAGGCACGGTATGGGTTTCGCCCGGCATCGAGGCATAAGGCGACGTTTCCTCGACACGCGCCAGCGTGCCCTGCTTTTCGAGCTCGGCAATGCGCTCGGCGAAGCCGGCATGCCAAAGCGTGTTCTTGACCGTCAGCACGATGACGCCGCCGGAACGGCAAATGCGGATCAACTCGTCCAGGCCCTCGATCCCGACATGGCCGGAGGTGAAGACGCCTGCCGAAATAATCCCCGCATAGGCGCCGTCGGCGAAGGGCAAAGTGTCACCCATCGCCAGGCGATGCAGCGCCGTGTAGACGCCCTTCGCCCCGGCCTTGTCCAGCATGCCTTGCGAAATATCGAGCGCCTCGACCCGCGGGTAGCCGGTGATGGCGAGCCACTCGCCGATCAGGCCGGTGCCGGCGCCGGCGTCGAGCAAGGGTTCGGCGCCGCGCGGCAGGTGCCGGGCCAGCAGCGCCAGGCAGATCGTCGGATGGCGATAGCCGGCCGCCGACATGTCGGTGTCGTAGGTGTCCGCCCAGCCGTCATAGATCGCGGCCACTTCCTCCGGTCGCTGCGCCGCATAAGCGGCGCCCAGCGCGCTGTTGTGCTTGCCGTCTGCCATTGCCGCTCCCGACGCCCGATTCTCGTTCAACCGATGATAGCCAAGCAGCTAAAATTGTGGAACCGTCAGAACGACAACAATGGCGTGAAGGGGACACGACATGACCGACGAGCTGCGCGCGGCGCTGGCGGCTGTTCCGGTGCTGGCTGGCTATGACGGACCCCTGGAGCGGCTCGGCG
Organism: Mesorhizobium australafricanum; assembly: GCF_033977265.1. Classification (NCBI taxonomy): domain Bacteria; kingdom Pseudomonadati; phylum Pseudomonadota; class Alphaproteobacteria; order Hyphomicrobiales; family Phyllobacteriaceae; genus Mesorhizobium; species Mesorhizobium australafricanum. Next base: position 266,081 of record NZ_JAVIIT010000004.1, read on the forward strand.
GTCTCACCAACATGGTCTACAGGGCCGGCAATGTGTGCCTGCGCATTCCCGGCAAGGGCACGGAAGAATACATCAACCGCGCCAACGAGGCGGTTGCGGCGCGCGAGGCGGCCAAAGCCGGTGTCAGTCCCGAAGTGCTTTATGCCGATCCGGCATCCGGCCGGATGGCGACGCGCTTCATCGCCGGCGCCGAGACGATGTCGCCGGAGAAATTCAAGGCGAGACCGGGCAGCCCGGCGCGTGCGGGCGAGGTTTTCCGAAAACTGCATTCCTCCGGCGCGGTCTTTCCCTTCCGCTTCGAACTGTTCGCGATGATCGACGACTATCTCAAGGTTCTGTCGACGAAGGACGTGGCGCTGCCCGCCGGCTATCACGACGTGGTGCGCGAGGCAGGCGCAGTACGCGCCGCCCTTGACGCGCACCCCATCCAGCTCGCCGCCTGCCATTGCGATCCGCTGTGCGAGAATTTTCTCGATACGGGCGACCGGATGTGGATCGTCGACTGGGAATATTCCGGCATGAACGATCCGCTTTGGGACCTGGGCGATCTCTCGGTCGAAGGCAAGTTCGACGCGGGCCAGGACGAAGAAATGATACGCGCCTATTTCGGCGGCGAGGCGCGACCGGCGGAGCGCGGCCGCATCGTCATCTACAAGGCGATGTGCGATCTGCTCTGGACGCTGTGGGGCCTGATCCAGCTCGCCAGCGACAATCCGGTCGACGATTTCCGCGCCTATGCCGACGGCCGCTTCGCCCGCTGCAGGGCGCTGATGGAGACGCAGGAATTTTCACGTCACCTTGCGGCGATACGAAACGGCTAGGCAAGACTCGTCAAACCGGGCGATGCCCGACTTATCGTCCCTCGGCGCCGAGCTGCCTCAGAAAACTCCGATAATCGGTGCGGACGAACTCCTCGACCAGGCGGCCGTCGTCGGTGAATATGAAGATGTTGATCAGGTCCATGGTGATGTCGGCGCCATTCGGGGGCAGCGGCCCGGCCGGCGACATGGTGAATGCGTGGACGAAGCGGCCGGTTATCCAGGTCTGGCACGCAACCATATTCCCTTCGACCACCATAATGCCGCGCCGGATCTTGCGATCCTCGAATGCCGCGCGGATCGCGGCGAAATAGCTGTTCAGCCCATCGAAGTCGCTTTCAAAGCCGTCCGGCCCGTGAAAGCGAAAATTCTCGACGTCGAAATAGCCGGTGATTTCAGCCGCCGGCGCGCCGGCGACCTCAAGTTCACCGGCTTTGACAAGGCGGGCGACAAGTTCGTCTCGTGCCAACTGCATGCTCATGGCGATATCCCTTTCCTCTGGTGTAATCGCGCTTGCCAGCAGACTGCCACGGCAGGCGCGAACCGATCAGCCTTCGGCGAGCTGCCAGGGAGATAGACAGTTTCCATTCGTCGAATAAGATGGACAAACCCGCATGGGTTCGTGAATGGTTTTCACCAATGACTCGGCCGATTTTCAACGAGCTCGAAGCGTTCCGCGCGGTCGCCACCAAGCGCAGCTTCCGCCAGGCGGCCGACGCGGTGGGCGTATCGCGTTCAGCGCTCAGCCACACCATCATCGCGCTTGAAAAGACGCTGGGCGTGCGGCTCCTCAACCGCACCACCCGCAGCGTATCACCTACCGAGGCCGGACAGCGGCTGCTCCGGCTTTTGGAGCCGGCGCTGCGCGAGCTCGATGCCGCCCTCGACCAGCTTGCCGACGATCGCGGCGCGCCGAACGGAATATTACGCATCAATGCAAACAAGGCCGCGGCGGCATGGCTGCTCGGCCATGTCGTGCCGCATTTCCTCAGGCAATATCCAAGCGTCGAGCTCGACCTGGTTTCGGAAGGCCGCCTCGTCGACATCGTCCGCGACGGCTTCGACGCCGGTGTGCGATTGGCCGATGCGATACCGCAAGACATGATTGCGGTGCCGCTCGGTGGTCCCGCGCGCTTTGTCGCGGTTGCCGCGCCGGCCTATCTGGCTGACCGGAAGCCGCCGGCAACGCCTGAGGATCTGCGGTACCATGCCTGCATCCGCCAAAGATTGCCGAGCGGCAAACGATATTTCTGGGAGTTCAGCCGCGACGACCAGGAACTCTCGATCGATGTCCCCGGTCCGCTGTCGCTCGACGACAACGTCTTGATGGTCCAGGCTGCGGTGAATGGCCTGGGGATCGCCTACGTGCCTGAATCTTTCGCCGGCAATGAACTGCGCTCGGGCCAACTCGTGACGGTGTTGACCGAGTGGTGTCCGCCGATACCTGGGCTAGCGCTCTATTATCCCGGCTATCGTCATGTGCCGTCGACCTTGCGCGCCTTTGTCGACACGATCAAACAACACCGGCACAGCGCCGAAGATCAGGGCATAGGCGCCGGCACGATCGACGAAGCGTCTTCTGCCGATCCCTAATTCACGCCCTTCGGCACGTTCTCAGGCGGCACCTCCGTCTCCACCACCTTCTGGCGATGGAAGATGAACATGCCGGCCAGCACGACGATGGCCGCGCCGACCAGGATGCGCGGGCTGGGTACATCGCCGAAGAAGGCCAGGCCGAAGACCACCGCCCACAGAAGCAGGCTGTAATGCAGCGGCGCCAGCGTCGAGGCCGGCGCCAGCTTCAGCGCCCTTGTGATCATCAGATGGGCGGCGCAGGAGACGACGCCGAGCAGGAGCATGGCGCCGAGATCGAGCGCCGACGGCGTGCGCCAGGCGCCGATGGCAAGCACACCGCCGACCAGCAGCGTGCCTGTGGTCTGCCAGGTGACCAAGGTCGTGTCGCTGGTGCCGCGCAGCAGGCGGCTCAGGATGATGGCGAAGGCGAAAGCGATGCTGCCGACCAGCGCAAAGCCGGAAGACATGGAGAAGGCCGCCGAGGACGGCTTCAGCATGATCAGCACGCCGCAGAAGCCGACCAGGATGGCCAGCCAACGGCGCCAGCCGACCTTTTCGCCAAGCAGCAGGTGCGACAGCGCCGCGACGTAGATCGGCCCGGCCATGTAGAAGCTCATCACGTCGGCGAGCGGCAGATAGACGACCGCGGCATAAAAAAGCGCGGTATCGGTGGTGGTGGCGACGACACGCAGGACCTGTAGAAGCGGCCGTTCCATGTGAAACAGCCTGGCCGTGCCCTGGTTGGCGATCATCGGGCCGAGCACGATGAAGGCGCCGATCGAGCGGATCAGCACCACCTGTCCGACGGAGAAGGAGGCGACCAGCCATTTGCCCATCGCGTCGTTCAGCGCGAACATGAAGTCGCCGGCCAGCATCAACAGGATGCCGGCGAGCAACACGTTCCTGACCGTGAAGTTGCGGGCAAGGGATTGAGCCATGCTGGCTCCCTAGACGCAAGCAGCCGGCTTGACGAGGGAAATCCGTAAGACCAGCAGCGGAAATCGAGGTTGGCCGAGGCGCCGGAACCTCGTCATCCACGGGCGGAGCGGGAGCGAAGCTGACGCGCAGACCCGAGGATCCATGCCGTGACCTCGCGCGAAGGGCGGAAGCGGCGCAGGACAAGGTCGTTCCGCATCGCGGCGACGCTTAGAGGTAACGGCATGGATTCTATGGTCTGCGCCGCGTCGCTTCGCTCCTTGCTTCGCCATAGAATGACGAAGTCGCGAGCTAATGCGACTGGTCCAGCCGAGACGCAGAGACCTACGCTGCTTTATGCCGTCGGTTGATGCTTTCCGGCCGGCCCGCGATCGACAGCCGCGTTTCCTGCTTGGTACGTTGCGCCACGACCTTGCCTCGGGCGATGACGCAGAGCCGTTCGGGGCGCAGGCGAACGGCCTCGATCGCATTGCCTGCATCGAGCACGACGAGGCTCGCCCGCTTGCCGACGGCAAGGCCAAGATCGTCGAGCCCCATGATGGCGGCGTTGACATTGGTGACCATGTCGAAGCAGCGCGCCATGTCGGCCGGGCTCGACATCTGGGCGACATGCAGGCCCATGAAGGCGACATCGAGCATGTCGGCCGTGCCCAGCGAATACCAGGGGTCGAGCACGCAATCCTGGCCCCAGCCGACGCGGATGCCGAGCGCCAGCATCTCCTTCACCCGGGTCAGGCCGCGCCGCTTCGGGAAAGTGTCGTGGCGCCCCTGCAGCATGATGTTGATCAGCGGATTGGGGATAGCCGAAACACCGGCTTCGGCGATCAGCGGCAAAAGCTTCGAGACGTAATAATTGTCCATCGAATGCATCGATGTGAGGTGCGAGCCGGCCACCCTGCCCTGCAGGCCGAGCCGTTGCGTTTCAAAGGCGAGCTGCTCGATATGGCGCGACAGCGGATCGTCTGTCTCGTCGCAATGCATGTCGACCATCAGGCCGCGCTTGGCCGCGATCTCGCAAAGCTCCGTCACCGAGCGGGTGCCGTCGGCCATGGTGCGCTCGAAATGCGGGATGCCGCCGACGATGTCGACGCCCTTGTCGAGCGCGAGGATGGTGTTCTTGAACGCCGTCGGCGAGCGATAGAGGCCGTCCTGCGGAAACGCGACCAGCTGCAGGTCGATATAGGGCGCGACGGTTTTCTTGACATCGAGCAGCGCTTCCACCGCAAGCAGCCGGTCGTCGCAGACATCGACATGGCTGCGGATGGCGAGCAGGCCCATCGACACGGCCCAGTCGCAATAGGCAAGCGCGCGCTCGCGCACCGCCTCATGCGTCAGAAGCGGCTTCAACTCGCCCCAGAGCGCAATGCCTTCGAGCAGCGTGCCTGATGCGTTGATGCGCGGGATGCCGAAGGACAGCGTGGCATCCATGTGGAAATGCGGATCGACGAAGGGCGGCGAGACAAGATCGCCGCGCGCGTCGATCTCCGTCGGTGAAGAACCCGGCAAGTTCGGCTCTATGGCCCGGATGGTTTCGCCGGTAATGCCGATATCGGCAATCCTGCCGTCCGGCAGCGTGCCGCCGCGCACGATGAGGTCGAAATCCATCTGTCGTCACCCCTCTGAAGAATCGGCAATCATCGTGGCCGAAAAGACAGCCTGGCGCAGCCTTTTCTTTCCCCGGCGGCCGAAAGGTTCCAACGCGCCGCAACTCGCTCTATAAGCCGCGTCTCGCCCTCGTGGCGAATTCGAAATTCTTGCAGCCAGACACAGGGATCGGCCGTTGTTTCGCTTCTTCCGTTTCACGGAAAACCAGCGCCTCATCGCGAGGCTGGTGAGGGAATCCTTCCACGAGCACAAATTCGGCTATGGCTCCGCCATCGTGTCGATGCTGGTGGTAGCGGCCACGACTGCCGCCAGCGCCTGGATCCTTAGCGTAATTACCAATGAGTTCGTGATCTATAAAAGAGTCGAACGCATTAACTGGATCGCCTTGGCGGTCGCCGCGATCTTCATCGCCAAGGGCATCGCCAACTTCGTCCAAGCGTACTTCATGAGCCGCGTTGGCAACGCCATCATCGCCGACCGGCAACGCAAGATCTACGACCGTATCCTGGCGCAAGGCATCGAATTCTACCATTCGACCTCATCGTCCGACCTGATCACCCGCATGACGAACAACGCACAGGCTGCACGCGGCGTTCTTGACCTCGTCGTCACATCCTATGTACGCGATCTGGTGACTTTGATCGCCCTGGTGGCAGTCATGATCTGGAAGCAGCCGGTGCTGTCGCTGATCTGCTTTGTCGTCGGACCGGTGGCAATCTATGGCGTCAACCGCATTCTGAAGCGTGTCCGCAGCATCGCTGCCATGGAATTCCGTTCACTCGGCCAGATCGTGCATGTGATGCAGGAAACGGCGATCGGCGTGCGGGTCGTCAAGTCCTTCAACCTCGAAGGGGCGATGCGCAAGCGTATGTACAAGGCCGTGTCCGACGTCGAGAACCGCGCCAACAACATCGCTACGCTGGAGGCAGCCACCAGCCCGGTCATGGAAACGCTTGCCGGCCTGGCGATTGCCGGCGCCGTTTTCGTCAGCGGCTTCCTGGTGCTGCAAGGTGGCCAGATGCCGGGCAACATCATGGCCTTCATCGCGTCGCTGCTGCTCGCCTATGAGCCGGCAAAGCGCCTGGCCCGCGTGCGCATCTCGCTCGAGACGGGCATCGTCGGCGTGCGCATGATGTTCCAGCTCGCCGACCGGCCGCTGACGCTCGCCGAAAAGCCCGATGCCAGGCCGCTGCAGCCCGGCCCAGGTGAAATCCGCTTCGACAATGTGAGCTTCGCCTATCCGGAAAGCTCGCCGGTGTTCGAAGGCTTCAACCTGACGCTGGCAGCCGGCAAGATGACCGCGCTGGTCGGGCCATCGGGCAGCGGCAAGTCGACGATCCTGAACCTGATCATGCGCATGTATGACCCGCAAACGGGCAAGGTGTCGTTCGACGGCCAGGACATTTCCTTCGCGACACTCGATTCGCTCAGGCGCAAGATCGCCTATGTCAGCCAGGACACGTTCCTGTTTGCCGGCACCGTCATGCATAACATCCGCCTCGGCCGCGAGGATGCGACCGACGAAGAGGTGATCGCCGCAGCCAAGGCCGCCAACGCGCATGATTTCATCAGCGCCATGGCCAAGGGCTACGACACGGAGGTCGGCGAGAATGGCTCGCTGCTCTCCGGCGGCCAGCGCCAGCGCATCTCGATCGCGCGCGCCATGCTGCGCAATGCCGAGATCCTGCTGCTCGACGAGGCGACCAGCGCGCTCGACGCCGAATCGGAAGCGCTGTTTCGCGATGCGCTGCAGCAGCTTACCGTCGGGCGCACCACGATCGTGATCGCGCACCGGCTGTCCACGGTGCATCAGGCCGACACCATCGTGGTTCTGGAGAACGGCAAGGTCCAGGAAAGCGGCCCGCACAAGACCCTGCTCAAGCAGGGCGGGCTTTACCAGAAGCTTTATGAGTATCAGCTGATGCCGTAGGGCGTCCTTGCCTTCTCCCACAAGGGGAGAAGGAAAAGCGCTCCCTACTCCGGCACTTTCCTTACGGCGCCCTTATCGGCGCTGGTGGCGAAAGCCGCATAGGCGCGCAGCGCGGTCGTCACCTTGCGCTTGCGCTTTTCCGCCGGCTTCCAGGCGTCAGCGCCCTTCGCCGCCATCGCGGCGCGGCGAGCATCGAGCTCGGCGTCGCTGACGGCGAGATGGATCTTGCGGTTGGGGATGTCGATCTCGATCGTGTCGCCTTCCCGGACCAGCCCGATCACTCCACCCTCGGCGGCTTCCGGCGAGACGTGGCCGATCGACAGGCCGGACGTGCCGCCGGAGAAGCGGCCATCGGTGATCAGCGCGCAGGCTTTGCCGAGGCCCTTCGACTTCAGATAGCTCGTGGGATAAAGCATCTCCTGCATGCCCGGGCCGCCGCGCGGCCCCTCATAGCGGATGACGACGATATCGCCGGCCTTGACCTCGTTGCCGAGGATCGCCTTGACGGAGGCGTCCTGGCTTTCGAAAACGCGGGCCGGGCCAGTGAATTTCAGGATAGACTCGTCGACGCCGGCGGTCTTCACGATGCAGCCGTCGAGCGCCAGATTGCCCTTGAGCACGGCAAGGCCGCCATCCTTGGAGAACGGCGTCTTTGCCGAGCGGATGACGCCCGTCTCGCGGTTCGTGTCGAGCTCGTCCCAGCGGCGGTCCTGGCTGAAGGCGACCTGCGTCGGCACGCCGCCGGGGGCGGCGAGGAAGAAGTCGCGGACATTCTGGCTGGAGGTGCGCGAAATATCCCAATGGTCGAGCGCCTCGCCGAGCGTTGCCGTGTGCACTGTCGGCAGGTCGCGATTGATCAGGCCTGCTTCGTCGAGCTGGCCGAGGATGGCCATGATGCCGCCGGCGCGGTGGACGTCCTCCATGTGCACGTCGGACTTGGCCGGCGCCACCTTGCACAGCACCGGCACCTTGCGCGACAGCCGGTCGATGTCCGCCATGGTGAAATCGACCTCGCCCTCATGTGCCGCGGCAAGGATGTGCAGCACCGTATTGGTCGAGCCGCCCATGGCGATATCGAGCGTCATGGCGTTCTCGAAGGCGCCCTTGGAGGCGATGCTGCGCGGCAGCGCGCTTTCGTCGTCGTGCTCGTAGTAGCGCTGGGCGAGATCGACGGCGAGGTGGCCGGCCTCTACGAACAGGCGCTTGCGGTCGGCATGGGTGGCCAAGGTCGAGCCGTTGCCGGGCAGCGACAGGCCCAGCGCCTCGGTCAGGCAGTTCATCGAATTGGCCGTGAACATGCCCGAGCAGGAACCGCAGGTCGGGCAGGCCGAGCGCTCGATGACCTTGACGTCCTCGTCGGAGATCTTGTCGTCGGCGGCCGCGACCATGGCGTCGACGAGGTCGAGCGCCTGCGCCTTGCCGGCCAGCACCACCTTGCCGGCCTCCATCGGACCGCCGGAGACGAAGACTGTCGGGATGTTGAGGCGCAGCGAGGCCATCAGCATGCCGGGAGTGATCTTGTCGCAGTTGGAGATGCAGACCATGGCATCGGCGCAATGCGCGTTGACCATGTATTCGACGGAATCGGCGATCAGCTCGCGCGACGGCAGCGAATAGAGCATGCCGTCGTGGCCCATGGCGATGCCGTCGTCGACGGCAATGGTGTTGAACTCCTTGGCGACGCCGCCGGCCTTCTCGATCTCGCGCGCGACGAGCTGGCCAAGGTCCTTCAGATGCACATGGCCCGGCACGAACTGGGTGAAGGAATTGACCACCGCGATGATCGGCTTGCCAAAATCGGAGTCCTTCATGCCCGTGGCGCGCCACAGGCCGCGGGCGCCGGCCATGTTGCGGCCATGGGTGGTGGTGCGGGAACGATAGGCAGGCATCTGATTGTCCTTGCTGGCTGGCCGTGCCGATGCGCGGCAGGGCGGCGCTCAAATTTTAGTCGGCAGCGGTTATAGCGGCCATGATCCCGCCTTGCCACAATTTTGCACTGCGCCAAGATTCTTCAGGAAATTTGAAATGACTGTCGGATCGCGCCCCGCCGGTCCGTCCTTGAGAGGCGGACGGCACCAAATCGCCGGCGCGCCGTTTGAAGATGGAACCAACCTAAACAAGTCCGAGGAGCAAGACATGCAGAAGATCACCACCTTCCTTTGGTTCGACAACCAGGCCGAACAGGCGATGAACCACTACATCTCCATTTTCAGGCACTCGAAGGTGCTGAGCGTCACGCGCTGGCCCGAAGGCCATCCTCAGCAAGGCCAGGTGCTGGTCGCCTCGTTCCAGCTCGACGGCGTGACCTTCCAGGCGCTGAACGGCGGGCCGCAATACAAGTTCACCGAGGCAATCTCGCTGTCGATCGACTGCGAGACGCAGCAAGAAGTCGATCATTTCTGGACGCGGCTTACCGAAGGCGGCGGCGAGCCCGGGCCTTGCGGCTGGCTGAAGGATAAGTTCGGCGTTTCCTGGCAGGTCGTGCCGGAGCAGTTGCCGCGCCTGCTTCAGGATCCCGACCGTGCCAAGGCCGGCCGTGTCATGGACGCCATGATGAAGATGGGCAAGATCGAGATCGACAAGCTGGAGGAAGCGGCCCGAGGCTGAGCGCTTCTCCTTCTCCCCTTGTGGGAGAAGGTGGATCGGCGCGCCAGCGCCGAGACGGATGAGGGGTGTTCCAGCGGAGTGAGACGTCGGCTTTCCCTGGAACACCCCTCATCCGACCTCGCTTCGCGAGGCCACCTTCCCCCACAAGGGGGGAAGGGAAAAACAGCTTACGCCGCCTTGTCGCGGATCTGATAATCCTTGACCGCAGTGAAGCGGATCGCCTTCCAGCGCTCGGCTTCGTAGTTCAGCGAGAAGGCATGCTGGGCGAGGAAGACGGGATCGTTGTCGAGGTCGCGGGCGATATCGCCGCGATGCGCTTCGATGAAGCGCTGCACTTCCGCCTTGTCGTCGGCCGCGATCCAGCGGCAGACCGAGAAGCGCGACATCTCGAAATCCACCGGCAGCGTGTATTCGATATTCAGCCGCTCCTTCAGCACATCGAGTTGCAGCGCACCGACGACGCCGACGATGGCCGGCGAGCCGTCCTCCGGCGAGAACAGCTGCACGACGCCCTCTTCGGCCATCTGGTGCAGCGCTTCCTTCAGCTTCTTGGCCTTCATTGCGTCGCCGAGGCGCACGCGGCGCAGGATTTCCGGGGCGAAGTTCGGCACGCCGCGAAACAGGATCTCCTCGCCCTCGGTCAGCGTATCGCCGATGCGCAGCGTGCCGTGGTTGGGGATGCCGACGACGTCGCCTGCAAAGGCCTCGTCGGCGGTGACGCGGGTGCGGGCGAAGAAGAACTGCGGCGCCGACAGGCTCATCGGCTTGCCGGTGCGCACGAGCTTGGCCTTCATGCCGCGTTCCAGCTTGCCGGAGCAGACGCGCACGAACGCGATGCGGTCGCGGTGGTTGGGATCCATGTTGGCCTGGATCTTGAAGACGAAGGACGTCATCTTGTCCTCGGTCGCCTCGACCGTGCGCTCGTCGGCTTCCTGCGCCCGCGGCGGCGGGCCGTAGGCACCGAGCGCCTCGATCAGGTCGCGCACGCCGTAATTGCGCAGCGCCGAGCCGAAATAGACCGGCGTCAGATGGCCTTCGCGGAAGGCGTCGACATCGAGCGGACGGCAGGCTTCGCGCGCGAGTTCCAATTCCTCGATGAAGGCTTCGCGCTCATTGTCCGGCAACAACCCGGCGACGCGGTTGGAATCGGGCCCATTGACCGGCGTGCGTTCCTTCTCGTCGTCGCCGCGACGCACCGCGTTCTGTGCAAGGTGGTAGGTGCCCGAAAAGGTCCTGCCGCGGCCGATCGGCCAGGTGATGGGCGCGGTGTCCAGCGCCAGCTTCTGCTCGATCTCGTCGAGGATCTCGAAAGGATCGCGGCTCTCGCGGTCCATCTTGTTGACGAAGGTGATGATCGGGATGTCGCGCAGCCGGCAGACCTCGAACAGCTTCAGCGTGCGCGGCTCGATACCCTTGGCGGCATCGATGACCATGACGGCGGAATCCACCGCCGACAGCGTGCGATAGGTGTCGTCGGCGAAGTCTTCGTGGCCGGGCGTGTCGAGCAGGTTGAAGACGTTGTCGTCATATTCGAAGGTCATCACCGAGGTGACGACCGAGATGCCGCGCTCGCGCTCGATCTTCATCCAGTCGGACCGGGTCTGGATGCGATCCTTCTTGGCCTTGACCTCACCGGCAAGCTGGATGGCGCCGCCGAACAGCAGCAGCTTTTCGGTGAGCGTGGTCTTGCCGGCGTCGGGGTGCGCGATGATCGCGAACGTGCGGCGGCGCGCAACCTCTTCGGGTATTGTTTCGGGCATTTCTTTCAAGGCGTTCCGTGTGACAGGCGGCGCTTCTATCAGCGCGGCGCCGGCCTGTCGACATGGGGCGGGCAACGCTTCTTGCCCGCCGCGCCGGCTCATGCCGGTTCGGCCGTGCTTTCCGCCTGGGCAATCTGCGGCAACCAGCCGGCAATGGCCTTGCCGATCGCATCGGGGTGGTCTTCCTGCAGATAGTGAGCGCCCGGCCCCAGATCGATGAAGCGGCAGTTCTTCAGCCCGGCCGCGAATTCCTTTGCCGCCTGGGCTGAAATCAGAGCGCCGGGGTCGCCAGCGACAAGCAGTTTTGGATAGGAGGAGAGCCGCAGCGCACGGTGGTCGTGCTCGCTGATCGCGGCGACATCGGCCGGCTGGCCTTCGATCGGCAGTTCGCGCGGCAGGCGCAGTGCCGGCTTGCGCGACTGCGGCGTCGGGAACGGCGCCCGATAAGCGTCCATCTCCTCCTCGCTCATCTTGCGCAAGATAGAAGCAGGCAGGATCTTTTCGACGAAGACATTGCCCTCCAGCACCAGCTTCTCGCCGGCGCCGGGTGAGCGCAGCGCCTTGAAGAGTTCGCGCGCCTGCGGACGCTGATGGAAATCCTCCCAGCGCTCGAAGGGCCGGATGAATTCCATGAAAGCAAGGCCGAGAACACGCCGTGGCCGCCGCGCGGCGAAATGGAACGCCAGCGCCGTGCCCCAATCCTGGGCGACGATCACCATTTCCTTGAGATCGAGCGCCTCGATGAAGGCGTCGAGATAGCGGACCTGATCGAAGAAGCGATAGTCGATGTCCGGCTTGCCCGACTGGCCATAGCCGATCAGATCGGGCGCAATGCAGCGGCCAAACGGCGCGACATGCGGGATGATGTTGCGCCAGATATAGGAGGAGGTCGGGTTGCCGTGCAGGAACAACACGGTCGGGCCGGATGCCCCGGCCTCCAAGTAGGACATGGTGGAATCAAGCACAGCGATCTCGGCGCGCTGCAGCTGTTGCTTATCAGTCGTTGAATTCATCGGACTCACTCCCTCGCGAATACGGTGCTGAAGATGATTTTCTTGAACCGATCGAGCGGCTCGGGGCTGCGCTCGACCTTCATGCGCAGCATGGCGCCCTGCCAGGACGACAGCAGGAAATCGGCAAGGTCCTCCGCGTCGAAGGCCTTGGTGATCTCGCCCGCCGCCTGACCCTCGGCGATGCAGGCCGCGAATGGCTGGCGCCAGCGCTCGAAAATGTCGACCAGCCTGAGCCGGAGCGGCTCGCTGTGAACAGCCGTTTCCAGGCTGAGATTGCCGATCATGCAGCCCCGCGCCCAGTCATGCGCTTCGAGCTTGGAGGTGATGACATCGAGATAGCGGCGAAGCCTGCCGATGGGCGGCGTGCCGTCACGCGCCAGCGCGTTTTCCACCAACCCGCCGACATAAGCGAAGTAGCGCTCCAGCACCTCGCCGGCGAATTCCTCCTTGGAGGCAAAATGGTTGGTGAAGGAGCCTGGCCGGGCGCCGGCCGCAGCGACGATGTCGCGGACGCCGGCTGCGGTGTAACCGGAATTCCAGATGGTCTGGAAGCCGGCCTCGATAAGGTTTTCGCGGAGTGATTGTCTAGCCATGCCGATATAATACGTACGTACGTATTGATGTCAAGCGCACAAGTTTGCGTTGGCAAGTGCTCCCGCAAATGGCAGGTGGAGGGACCTCACCTGGAACAGGATGGAGATCAGCGTGATGAAAGAAATCATCGTCATCGGCGCCGGCATCATCGGGGCTTCGATCGCCTGGCATCTGACGAAGGCCGGCGCGCGGGTGACGGTCATTTCCGAGAGCGGCGCCGGCGGTGTCGCCACACCCAATTCCTTCGCCTGGATCAATGCCAGCTGGGGTAACCCGGAAGTCTATTTCCGGTTGCGCATCCGCGCCATGGCCGAATGGAAAAGGCTGGCGAAAGACGTGCCCGGACTGCCGCTCGCATGGTGCGGCGGCCTGTGCTTTGACCTGCCGCCGGACAGGCTCGAAGCCTATGCGGCCGAACACTCGTCATGGGGCTATGGCATCGAGCGTGTCGACCGTGAGCAGGCGGCGCAAATCGAACCCAACCTTGTCGATCCCCCTGATTTCGCCGTTTACGTCGCGGAGGAAGGCGCGGCCGAGCCGGTGTCAACCGCCAAGGCATTGCTGGCCGATGCCGAGCGGCTTGGCGCGCGGGTGATCGACGGCGCCGCGGACCGGCTGACCCTATCGGGCAGCAAGGTGACCGGTGCGGTCGTTTCGGGCGAAACCATCGGCGCCGACGAGGTGGTCGTCGCGGCCGGCACCGGTGCCCCGGCGATTGCCGCGACGGCCGGCATCAAGCTGCCGCTCGACACGCCGCCGGGTCTCATCGTGCACTCCCGCCCCTACAGGAAATTGCTCAACGGGCTGGTGCTTGCCGAGAGGTTGCATATGCGCCAGACGGTCAAGGGCCGCATCATCGTCGGCTCGGACTTCGCCGGCGGCGATCCTGGCGAAAACCCGGAAGCCGCCGCGCGGGAATTGTTCGTGGTCGCCAAGACTGCATTGCATGGCGCGGACGGGCTGGAGCTCGATTTCCACACCGTCGGTTACAGGCCGACACCGGCCGACGGCTTTCCGATCATCGGCCGCGCCGAAGGAGTCGGCGGTCTCTACATCGCCGTCATGCATTCAGGCATCACACTGGCGCCGGCCGTCGGCCTGTTTGCCACCCGCGAAATCCTCGACGGCGAGCGGGATGGGCTGCTCAAGCCTTACGCCCTGTCGCGTTTTGCTCAGTAGGCCGGCGGGCGGCGGAAACCGCCGGTGAGCGGCGCGATCGCAGCTGCGATGCCGAGCAGCTTCGCCTCCGACCAGTGCTTGCCGACCAATTGCAGGCCGATCGGCAAGCCGTTGCTGTCCTGCCCGCAAGGAAACGCGACTGCCGGATGGCCGGAATAGTTGAACACCGCGCCGTGGGCCGGCAGCATCCAATAGCTTTCGTCCCTGCCGTCCACCTTCAGCGAGCTACCCGGCTTGCAGTGTGCAAAGGCGGTTGTCATGGCGACCGGGCAAAGCAAGGCGTCGCAGCTTTCGAAGAAGCGCTCCCAGGCGAGGATCGAGCGGTCGCGGCGGGCGAGTGCCGCGAACCATTGCGACACCGGCGTCGGCTGCTCCGGCAGTTCCGGCTGGGCGGCCTCGAGCATCATGCCGATCAGCTTGCCGCCCTCGGATAAATCGTCATGCAGATCGAGCTTCGGCAAAGTTGCATCCTCGACGCGCGCGCCGGCTGACGCGAGTTGCGCAGCCAGTTTCTCCAGCGCGGCGCTGATCTCGGTGGCCGCGGGAAAGCCCGGGAAAGCACCGGCGAAGGCGATGCGCAGCGATTTCAGCTGGAGCTTCGGCATCGTCTCGATCGGCATCGGCGGCAAGTCGGTGTCCGCTCCGTCCGGCCCGGCGATGATGCGATAAATCAGCGCCAGATCCTCGGCGCTGCGCGCCAGCGGACCTGGACAGGACATCAGCCGCACACTGCGCGGCGCGCCACCAGGATTGGGGAAGGCTCCGGCAAGCGAGACGCGATGCTCGGTCGGCTTCAGGCCATAGACGCCGCAGAAGGCGGCAGGCAAGCGGACGGAATCCTGCATATCGGTGCCGACCTCGAAAGGCGTCATGCCTGTCGCAACGGCTGCCGCGGCGCCACCGCTAGAGCCGCCCGCGGTGCGCGACAAATCCCAGGGGTTGCCGGTGCGGCCGAACAGCGGGTTGTCCGACTGCCAGTCGCCCAGCATCGTGGCGACATTGGTCTTGGCCATAAGCACGCCGCCAGCCGCCTTGAGCCTGGCCACGACGGGGCTGTCCTGCCCGGCCATGTAATCGGCGAAGGGCGGGAAGCCGACGGTCGTCTTCATGCCCGCGGTCTCATGCGCGTCCTTCAGGGTGAAAGGCACGCCATGCAACGGTCCGAGCGTATCACCGCGAGCCTGCGCCGCATCGGCTTGCCTGGCGCGTTCGAGCGCCCCCTCCCGGTCGAGGATGACGACGGCGTTCACCGCTTCATTGTGCCGGTCGATCTGCGCCAGATACGCATTGAGCGCCTCGACAGCCGATATTTTGCGCCCGGCGATCGCGGCCGCGAGCTCGATGGCGGAGGAGAAGGCTAGGTCCATGGCGAAGGCTCCGGCTGCTGCCGCTACGAAGATGGAGGATCGCGCGACAGCTTCAAGCCGAGTTCAGCATCCGGAGGACGGCGGTGCTTGATCGAAATTGCGGTTCAGCCCACCAGCGCCAATGAGGCCACCGCCGGCGCGAACGGCCTGATGCTGGTGCCGCCCCTCGTCATGGTGACGAAGCTCGATGGCGGGATCGCCTGCCATTCGCCGCCGTCTCGGTCGAAGGGTTCCGAGACGATGCAATGGCCGGCGCGCTTCGTGAAGGCACCGGTATAGAGCGTCGGCGCGTGGTCGTCGGTGGCATAGCGAACGGCGTACAGCGCCTCGCCATCGGAAAAGGCCGCCGTCAGTTTCAGGGCCGGCTCGATGCCGGCGCGGCGCGAGGCCTCGACGACACGGCCGGTTGCCCGCGACACCGCGCCCTGCGGGTCGGCCGCCAGGCCCTGGTCGATCATCAGAAGGAAGAAAAGCTCGGAATCGGTGGTGCCCTCGCGCTGATCGAAGACCTGGTCGGAAAGCATGTTCTCCAACGCCCGGCGGATCTTTTCGAAGCCGCCGATCTGGCCGTTATGCATGAACGACCAGCGGCCGGAGATGAAGGGATGGCAGTTCATGCGACTGGTGGCGCCGCCGGTCGAGGCGCGCACATGGGCGAGGAACAGTCCCGATTTGATCTGCCGGCAGAGGCTCTTCAGGTTGGGGTCGGACCAGGCCGGCAGGATGTCGCGATAAAGGCCGGGCTCTGGCCGGTCGCCATACCAGGCAAGGCCGAAGCCGTCGCCATTGGTCGGCGACTTGGCTTCCTGGGCGCAGTGGCTCTGGGCGATCAGCGAGTGGCAGGGCGCGGTGATGATGTCTTCGAGGAAGACCGCTTCACCAAGATAGGCCGCCCACCGGCACATCGCTTTCCACCATCCCTAGAGCATGATGCCGAAAAGTGTGAAACGGTTTTCGGACGACATCATGCTCCACTCCTTTGATCTAGCGACGGATTCAGATTTCAGGTCGAATCGACCTGAAATCATCCGGCTCTAGGCGCGATCCATCAGAGCCGCCGGCTCGTTGACCGCATGTGAGCCTCGGTTGTGCGTGCGCTCATAGAGCTCGCGTACGATTCGGCTCGCCGTAGTTTCGAACAGAAACGGCAAGAAAGCGTGAACAAGCGCGGCACCAGCGGCCATCGACAGGCGCGAACAGAACCAGGCGGCGAAGGCCATGTGGCCGAAATAGGTCTCGCCGACCTTCTGCGGGTGAGAGGTGAACAGCGCCGTAAACCGTGTCGTCATGGTGATCCCTCCTGCCGGGATGAGCCCCGATGGTGAGTATCATGCCATGGTGCCTCGGTTCATTGGTCCCAAATTATCCTTGCATCTGGCAGTTTAATGGGACATTTATCCCAAAATGGCGACGGAAATCGATGAGATCGATCGAAGATTGCTGGCCGAGCTGCAGCGCGACGGCACGCTTTCAGTCGATCAGCTGTCGGAGCGCGTGGCGCTGTCGCGCAATGCCTGCTGGCGGCGCGTCAAGCGGCTGGAGGAAGACGGCGTCATCACCGGGCGCGTGGCGCTCGTCGACGCCGACAAGGTCGGGATCGGCCTCTCCGTTTTCATCCTGATCCGCACCTCCAACCACGATCCGGACTGGCTGCGGAAGTTCCGCGCGGCGGTGACCGGCTTTGCCGAGATCACCGGCGTCTACCGCATGTCGGGCGACCTCGACTATGTGCTGAGGGCCCGCGTCGCCGACGTGAAGGCCTATGACCGGCTCTACCAGCGGCTGATCGCCAAGGTGGCGCTGTCGGATGTCTCGGCGTCCTTCGTCATGGAGGAGATCAAGGAGACGACCGTGGTGCCGGTGGAATTGCGCTAGGTTGGCCGAAACCTACCAACTTCGTCATCCCTGGGTCATCCCTGGGCGAAGCAGGAGCGAAGCTCCGTCGCGGAGACCCTGGGATCCATTCCGTGACCTCAGCCAAAGAGTGCAGCGGAGCAGAATTCTGTACCGTAGCGGCGCTCAAGCGTCGCGGCATGGACCTCGGGTCTGCGCCGCGTCGCTTCGCTCCTTGCTTCGCCCGTGGATGACGAAGCGATGGGTGTTTTCGCCAATCGTAGATGGCGGGGTCATAGTCACGCCAGAAAGAAAGCCGTTGATAGCATGGCGGGCGAGTTGACCGAATCGCCGCTCGCGCCGATAGGATCGATTTTATGCGCACCGCTGTCTATCCTTCCTCCGTCATCGGCCCTGCCGTCGGTTTCGTCAGACTTCCGCATGGCGAAGGCCTGCCTCTGCCGGCCTATGAAAGCGCCGGCGCCGCCGGCATGGACCTGCGGGCCGCGGTGCCTGAAGACCGGCCGCTGCTGATCCTGCCCGGAAAACGCGCTTTGGTGCCGACCGGGCTGATCCTGGAAATCCCCGAAGGCATGGAAGGCCAGGTGCGGCCACGCTCCGGCCTTGCCTTCAAGCATGGCCTCACCGTCCTCAATACGCCCGGCACCGTCGACAGCGACTATCGCGGCGAGGTGAAAGTGTTGCTCATCAATCTCGGCGACGAGGATTTCTCGGTGACGCGCGGCATGCGCATCGCCCAGATCGTTTTTGCCGCGGTGACGCAGGTGGCCAGCGAGGAGCGGGCACTGGCCGGTGGCACGACGCGCGGCGCGGGCGGGTTCGGATCGACCGGCACCGCCTAAATGCAAGTTCCAAAACTGGTCATCTTCGACTGCGACGGGGTTCTGGTCGATACCGAGAACCTTGCCAATCGACGATTGGCCGAATGGCTCACTGCCGCCGGGTTTACGACCAGCTTCGAATATTGCCGCAAGCATTTTTCCGGCCGCAGCATGGTCTCGGTGCAGAAAGAGATCGAAGAGACGACAAAGGTCAGGCTCGGCGCCGACTTCGTCGAACGCTGGAATGCCGGCCTGCCGGATCTTTTCGCTCATGGCGTCGAGGCGATCCCTTATGTTCGTGAGTTCGTCGAGAAAGTCCGCGCGGCCGGCATCGCCTATTGCGTCGCCTCATCGGCGCGGGTCTCGAAGATGCACATCACGCTCGGCCAGACCGGGCTCTTGCCGTTGTTCGAGCACGCCATGTTCTCCGCCACCATGGTCAGCCGCGGCAAGCCGTTCCCGGACCTCTTCCTCCATGCGGCAGAGACGATGGGTTTCGCGCCCCCCGATTGCATCGTCATCGAGGACAGCGTCGCGGGAACTCAAGCCGGCGTCGCCGCCGGCATGCGGGTGTTCTCCTACCACGCCGATCCGCTCTCCGACCGCGACGGCCTGGCGGCGGCCGGCGGCATCCTGTTCGACGACATGCGGGAACTCGCCGGACTCGTGCCGATCCGCTGATCGCACCCGGCTGCGCGCTGCGAAACGCCGTGCTAGCGTGAGCGCATCCGAGGGGCGCGGTCCATGGTTTCCACGTTATGCCGTTTCATGCTCGCATGCCTGCTGCTGCCTTCTATTTGGACGGCTGCGCAGGCCCAGGCCGTCAGCTTTCCGGAGCTGAACAGCGCCGTTCGCGGACATCAGGACGTCACCTATTTCGACCTCGCCAAGATGATCGTGCCCGATCTCAAGGCCGGCGGAGACCGTTTCTACAAGGGCAGCGCGCCGATCGAGATGCGCGACATCCTCGGCGGCGACGACGGCGGATCGCCGCCCGAAGCGGTCAACCTGCCGAATGCGGCGGTGCTAGCCATCAAGGCCGGCGGCAAGGACCGGCTGACGATGCTTTTCGACCTCGGCCAGTCGCAGGACAGCGCCCAAGGGTTTGCCGTGCTGGCGCTCTACGACCTCACCGGCAAGCCGAAGCTGCTCGACGCCGTCAATGTCGGAACCGACCAGAGCACCTATTTTCGCGATCCGGGCAAGCTCGCGGTCAGTGCCGGCGACGATGCGCTCATCATCATGAGCACGCATTTCAATTCGAACCAGGGCTATGTCGGCACGATCCTGATCCTGGTTCGCAACGACCGCTTCGAGCCGATCGACCAGATCAATACATTCGACGAGAATGTCTGCGCCTACAAACGGACACAGGATCTCTCCTTCCAGACGCGCGGCGGTGAAAAACCCTATGCGGCGATCAAGGTGACGGTGACCGATGCCACCAAGCCCAGCGATGAAAGCTGTGAGGAGCCAGCACCCAACGCCGTCTCGCAAGACATTTCGGTCATCTATCGCTGGGACAAGGCCGGATCGCGTTACGTTCGGAATTCCGACGCCTTCGAGAAATTGTCAGTAGAAAACGCCAAACGCTTCTGAACCCCGTCGCATTCGTTTGCCCGGCTCGAACGGCCGCGATAAATTCCCCGCACGACCCCACTCATGATTGAGGACCCGCCATGGACAAGGGCAAGATTTTTCGCGATCTGCATGCCTCCGCCTTCGTCATGCCCAACCCCTGGGATATCGGCACGACCAAGCTTCTCGCTTCGTTCGGTTTCAAGGCGCTGGCCACGACCAGCGCCGGCTTCGCCTTCTCGCGCGGCCTGCCGGACGGCGCCGTGACTTTCGACGCCATGATCCACCATTGCCGCGAGGTGACCGGGGCAACCGACCTGCCGGTTTCGGCCGATCTCGAACGCGGCAAGGGTGACAGCCCCGAACAGGCTGCCGAGACCATCTTCGCGGCGGAAGCCGCCGGTCTCGCCGGCTGTTCGATCGAGGACCATACGGGCGACCCCGCCAATCCGATCTATGATTTCTCGCACGCCGTCGAACGCGTCGCGGCCGCCGTCGAGGCGGCTCGGGCGCTCAAGCACGATTTCATCTTTACCGCGCGGGCCGAGAATTTCCTCTGGGGCAAGACCGACCTCGACGACACCATCAAGCGGCTGCAGGCCTTCGAGCAAGCCGGCGCCGACGTGCTTTATGCGCCGGGAATCGGCGACGTCGAAATGGTGCGCACCATCTGCTCGTCAGTGAGCCGACCGGTCAATGTGATGGCCCGACCCGGCTTCACCACCGCCGACCTTGCCATGGCCGGCGTCAAGCGCATCTCGCTCGGACCATGGCTGACCAACTTTGCTTATGGCATGCTGGAGACGGCGGCGCGCGAGATCCAGCAAGATGGCACCTTCGGCTTCACCCGGGCGGCGATGCCGTTCGGCAAGCTGCAGGCGCTGTTCCGCAGCGGCGCGGCTGAGGAAGACTAAATCGGCTCTCGCGCCGCAACCGCCTTGTGCAGATGCACCATCATTGCGGCCGCGAAAAGCGGCGTCAGAAGGTTGAGCAGTGGCACGGCAAGGAACACGGCGATGACAAGCCCGGCCAGGAAGACCGTGCCGGCATATTTGCGGCGCAGCGCCTTGGCCTCGGCCTCGGGGCGAAACCGCATGGCGGCGAACTCGAAGAATTCCCGGCCGAGCAGATAGCCGTTGACGATGAAGAAGGCGGCAATGTTGATGCCCGGCACCAGAAGCAGCAGCAGCGCGACGATGTTGCCGAGGACCACCACGCCGAAGAATTTGATCGCCAGTGCAAGCGAATGCAGTGCCGGCACGGCGCGACCGGGCGGATCGTCGGGATAGTCGGAACGCTCGACCACTTCGGCGACATCGTCGAGGAACAGGCCGGCGACGATCGCCGTCACCGGCGCGATGAGTAGGGCCGTGCCCATCGCCAGGACGATACCGGCAATGATGCCGCCCAGCCATCCGGCCCAGGACGGCAGACCCGGCAGCAGCGTCTGCAGCCACGGCCAGGCCAGCCATTCGAGCAGGCTCTCCAGGCCGAGCCAGAGCGCCACCAAAGCGAGCAGCGTCAGCCCCAGCGTCTTCAGGAAAACTGAGCGGAATTCAGGCGAGAACAGCCGGCTGGCAGCGGCGCGGGCAGCGTCTAGGATCACGGCAGGTCCAAGCCCTCATCGAGAAGCGACGTCTCCGAGATAGGCTGCGACGGCAACCGGCGCAACTATTGCGCCAGGCGAGGGTGGTTCCCCTGAGGCTACGGCAAAGGCACCGAACCCAACCGTCTCACACTTTTCCTGGAATTGCTCCGGCCCGCCGGGCGGGAATAGTCATAGCGGCAACGCCGGCGACGACGAAGCCCATGCCGACCCAGGCCGCCGGTCCAAGGCTTTCGCCGAGGAAGACGGCGCCGATGCCGACGCCGATCGGCACGCGCAGATAGGCCTGCGAGGTGGTGCCGACCGAGCCCAGCGTGTGGATCAGACGGAAATAGATGACGAAGGCCAGCGCCGTCGAAAAGATCGACAGTCCGAGCAGGGCCAGGATCGATGCGGCCGACGGCACAAGCGTCCATGGCCGGTCGACCAGCAGGCTGAGCGGCACGAGCATCACCGCGCCGCAAAGCATCGAACCCGCGGCGGGTATCATCGGATCGAGGCCCTTGAAGCCGCGGCCGAAGATCGCCGCCCCGGCATAGGAGATCGTCGCAATGATGATCGCAAGCTGCGCCCACAGCTCATGGCCAAGTCCGCCAAGCGCTTCCGTCCCGATGATGAGACAGATGCCGACGATGCCGGCGCCGACGCCGACGAGCTTGCGCACCGTCACGGGCTCATGGCGCGTGATCAATGCGGTCAGCAGGAAGGTGAAAATCGGCGACGTCGCGTTGAGGATGGTGGCGAGGCCGGCATCGACCGAGCGTTCGGCGGCGGCGATCAGCGTGAACGGCACGACGCTGTTCAGGCAGGCCTGGAAGGCGAACCGACGCCAGGTTGACGCATCGGCGGGCATGGCAAGGCCGCGCCAGCGAATGATGGTGAAGAGAATACCCCCGGCGATCAGCGTCCGTGCGGCGATAAAGGTCACAGGCGGGATCGTCTCGACGCCGATCTTGATGAAGGTGTAGGAAGCGCCCCACAGCACCGCCAGTAGGCCAAGCAGCGCGAGATCGGTGGACATTTCGGTTTTTTGAGACATTCGTGGTTCGCGCCTTCAGCCTGTTGCCGGAACGATCCGCTTCTAGCGCATGAGCAGGCGGCAATGTTTCGATGACAGCGAAACCATAGCCGTCCGGGCGGCGCCTGATATGGGCCAGTTCGATGCGACCACTGCCGCAGCCGGCGTACAATCCCGGCCAAGATCGAGGCGACGGCGAATGGTCCCGATTTTCGGGGTAGGCAAAGCTGTTGCGACCAGCTAGACCCGCGCGCGGCCGGCATGGCAGAAGCCGGGTAGGTCCTTGGCGGAGATTTCGATGCCGGAATATGACGTGCTTTGCATCGGCAATGCCATTGTCGACATCATCGCGCAATGCGACGAGGCTTTTCTCGAGACCAACGGCATCATCAAGGGCGCGATGAACCTGATCGACGCCAGGCGCGCCGAGCTGCTCTACAGCCGCATGGGACCGGCGATCGAGGCTTCCGGCGGCAGCGCCGGCAACACGGCGGCCGGTGTCGCCAGTCTCGGCGGACGCGCCGCCTTCTTCGGCAAGGTTTCGAACGACGCGCTGGGCGAAATCTACACACACGACATCCACGCCCAGGGCGTGGCCTTCGATACCGGGCCGCTCGAGGGCGAGCCGCCGACGGCGCGCTCGATGATCTTCGTCACGCCGGATGGCGAGCGTTCGATGAACACCTATCTCGGCGCCTGCGTGGAGCTTGGCCCCGAGGATGTCGAAGCCGACAAGGCGTCCGGCGCCAAGGTGACCTATTTCGAGGGTTATCTCTGGGATCCGCCGCGCGCCAAGGAGGCTATCCGCCAGACGGCGAAGCTGGCGCATGCGGCGGGCCGCGAAGTGTCGATGACGCTGTCGGATCCCTTTTGCGTCGACCGCTACCGCGACGAGTTCCTCGAGCTGATGCGCTCGGGCACCGTCGACATCGTCTTTGCCAACAGCCACGAGATCAAGTCGCTTTACCAGACCTCTTCCTTCGAGGAGGCGCTCGACGCCATCCGCAAGGATTGCAGAATAGCCGCGGTCACCCGTTCCGAAAAAGGCTCGGTCATCGTGCGCGGCGAGGAGACTGTCGCCATCCAGGCGACAAGGATCAAGGAACTGGTCGACACGACCGGCGCCGGCGATCTCTATGCCGCCGGCTTCCTTTACGGCTACACCACCGGACGCAGCCTCAAGGATTGCGGCGACCTCGGCTCGCTGGCCGCCGGGTTGGTGATCCAGCAGATCGGCCCGCGTCCGCGCCAGAATCTGCGCCGCGAGGCCGAGCAGGCCGGGCTTCTTTAAAGCTTCTTACCTCTCCCTTGTGGGAGAAGTCGGATTGCCCCGATTTGTCCTTGCAAATCGGGATGGCAATCCGGGTGAGGGGTAAGCAGCGCCAAGCTGGAGCACCCTCATCCGTCTCGGCGCTACGCGCCGAGCCACCTTCTCCCACAGGGGGAGAAGGAAGAACGCCGGTTGTCGCGGACCTGTCACGTTGGACTTCTAAAACGCAAAATAAGGCGTTCCGCGACTGACATTTCGGCGCGCCAAAACCAGGGTGTGAAGATGCAAGCCAGCAACCTGCCGGGCCGCGGCGTCCGTTGCCGCCGCGATTTTTGTTTTCCACTATAGAGTTCAGCAAACCGCCGGTGCCTAGGGAGGAGCGCGGGCCACAAGACAGATGCATGACCAGATTCCAGAACCCGTCTGAAGGGATTTCACAAGCGGCTTTGGCCGGCCTTGTGGCCGAAGCGGTGCAACAGGCCCTGACACAGCATGGTGTCCTGTTGGACACCGAGGCGCTTGTAACGGCCGGCAAGATCGCCGGCCATGTGGCTGCCGCCCTTTTCTTCCTGCCGCCGGCACAGCGCCTTGCAATCGGTTCCTTCAAGGGTGAGTGGACCGGCCTTGCCGCCGATTTTTTCCGCGTGATGGCGGACAGGATCGCGAGCGAGGATTCGGCCGACCGCGCTTTTGAGCGCGCGCCGAAACCGGAGACGGCAAGGCTGACGGCCCAGCAGATTGCCGAACGGGCCGCGGATCTTCAGTCGATGCTGATCGAGGATTGGGCCGGCGAGGTCGCCGGCTCGACCTATCTGGAAGAGAAGCTCCGCATCCCGCGTTCCACGCTGCATCGATGGCAAAGGCGCGGCGAGGTCGTTGCGCTGCGCAAGGGCGGCCGCAAGCATGTCTTCCCGTTGGCCCAGTTCGTCGACGGCAGGCCGGTTCCGGGAATCAGCGACGTGCTGTCGGCGATCGCCAGTCCGAGGCTTGCCTGGTTCTGGCTGAGCCGGCCTTCGCCCGAGCTTGACGGCCGGGTCCCCATCGAGATGCTGAGGGAAGACATGGTCGAGGACGTGGTCCGCACCGCCCGCGCCCTGTCCTGAGCTGACCCGGCGACAACCTTCTCCGAACGGAACAAATTAGCCGGATAACTATCCACCATAGAACTGTAATGATTGGCACATTTGGCACATTGCCATGATTTCCTGACGTTTCGATTGTATAAATTGTGCAATCTGTCCCAATTTTACAAATATATGACGTGATATTTGGGCAACAAGACCTTTATAAGAGTCAAAAGGCCGCCTTTCGGACACAATCTATGTTGTGCGTGACGGCCGTTTAGGCCATGTCCGAAGCGAAGAAGCGGCGCCGGTGCGCGTACTTTTTCAACGATGGGGACGGGGGTGGCACTAGCCGAACGGCATGTCAGGCCTGTCTTGAACCTTTGACTGGAGATTCAAGAAAATGAACATCAAGAGCCTTCTTCTCGGCTCCGCTGCGGCCCTGATCGCAGTTTCGGGCGCCCGCGCCGCCGACGCGGTGACCGTCGCCGAGCCGGAACCGGCCGAATACGTCAAGATCTGCGACGTCTATGGCGCCGGCTACTTCTATATCCCCGGCACCGAGACCTGCCTGCGCGTCGGCGGCTACATCCGCTATGACGCCGGCTTCGGCGATGTCGGTTCCTTCGATGGCGCCAAGGCTATCGATCATCAAGACGGCGACGACAACAAAACGTGGCGGAAAAACGCGCGCTTCAACCTGAAAACCTGGACCGGCCAGGAAACCGAACTCGGCACGTTGAAGACCTACACCGAGACCCGCTTCAACTTCGGCAACGGCGCCGGCGTGACTGGCGGTGGCGCTGCCGCCGACAATCCGGCTGTCAACAAGTCGGTTACACTGAACTTCGCCTGGATCCAGCTCGGTGGCCTGCGCGTCGGCAAGGACGAGACCCCTTACGACCAGTTCATCGGCTATGCCGGCAGTGTCATCCAGGACACGATCATCCCGTACGGCATCAAGGATACCAACGTCGTCAGCTACTATTTCGATGCTGGCAGCGGCTTCTCGGGCGTGATCTCGCTCGAAGAAGGCTCGGACGACAAGGGCATTTCCGGCACGATCGACAGCTACGTTCCGCATGTCGTCGGCGGCTTGAAGTACAAGGGCGACTGGGGCGCGATCACCGGCGTCGTTGCCTATGACAGCTCCTACGAGGAAGTGGCCGGCAAGGTTCGCTTGGACGTCAACGTCACCAAGGAACTGTCGCTGTTCATCATGGGCGGCTACGGCACCGACGACAACCTCTCCGACGATGCGGGCAACGCTATCGACACCCATGGCCGGGGCTTCTACAAGCCGTGGGGCGGCAACTGGGCTGTCTGGGGCGGCGGCACCTACAAGTTCAACGCCAAGACCTCGTTCAACGTCCAGGCCTCGGCTGACGACGACAAGAACTACGCGCTCGCAGCCAACGTCGCCTACACCATCGTTCCTGGCTTCACGATCACGACCGAAGTCGACTGGGATCACTACGGTCACTTCGGCGACGGCACCTCGGCCGTTAACTGGACGAAGGCCGACAAGAAGGACAGCGTCGGCGGCATCGTCCGCTTCCAGCGCTCGTTCTGATCGAAGCCGCGATCTTAAAGGAAAGGCCTGCGGCATCGCCGCGGGCCTTTTTTGCTTGATCCCAAGCAGGGCCGTTGACGCGCTGGCTGCCCGTCAATTCCCCGCGGTGTAGGCCGCGATCGCAGCCATATTGACGATGTCGGAATCCTTGGCATTCAGCGACACGATCTGGACCGGCTTGTTGAGGCCGACCAGCAGCGGGCCGATGACGGTCGAGCCGCCGAGCTCCTGCAGCATCTTGGTCGAGATCGAGGCCGAGTGAAAGGCCGGCATGATCAGCACGTTGGCCGGGCCGGTCAGCCTGATGAACGGATACTGCGCCATGGCGCGCGGGTTCAGCGCCACGTCCGCCGCCATCTCGCCGTCATATTCGAAATCGACGCGGCGCTTGTCGAGGATGCGCACCGCCTCCTGGACGCGCTCGGAGCGCTCGCCCTGCGGATGGCCGAAAGTGGAGTAGGCAAGCATGGCGAGCCTCGGCTCGTAGCCCATGCGGCGGGCAAAACCGGCCGCCTCCTCGGCGATGTCGGCGATCTGTTCGGCGTTCGGCATGTCGTGCACGGCGGTGTCGGCGACCAGCACCGTCCTGCCGCGTGCGAGCACGATCGACACGCCGATGACGCGGTGGCCGGGCTTGGCGTCGATGATGCGGCGCACGTCGTCAAGCGCCGTCGAATAGTTGCGCGTTACGCCGGTGACGATGCCGTCGGCATCGCCCAGCGCCACCATGCAGGCGGCGAAATGGTTGCGGTCATTGTTGATCAGGCGCTGGCAGTCGCGGAACAGAAAACCCTTCCGCTGCATGCGCTCGTAGAGATAGTCGGTGTAGATGCCGTTGCGGCGCGACAGCCTGGCATTGATGATTTCGAGGCCCGGCTTGTTGAGGTCGATGCCGGCATTGCGGGCATTGTCCTTGATGATATCGTCGCGGCCGAGCAGGATCGCCGTGCCGAGCTTCTGGTTCACATAGGAGACGGCGGCGCGCATCACCTGCTCCTCCTCGCCTTCGGCGAAGACGATGCGTTTGGGCTGGCGGCGCACACGGTCGTAAATGCGCTGCAGCGTGGAGGCGATCGGGTCGCGGCGGGCGGACAGTTCCTGTGCATAGCGGTCGAGATCGAGGATCGGCTTGCGGGCGACGCCGGATTCCATCGCAGCCTTCGCCACCGCCAGCGGGATCGCCGAGATCAGGCGCGGGTCGAACGGCACCGGAATGATATAGTTGGGGCCGAATTTCGGCCGGTTGCCCTGATAGGCGGCGGCGACGTCGTCCGGCACGTCCTGGCGCGCCAGCTCGGCCAGCGCCCTTGCGGCAGCGATCTTCATCTCGTCATTGATGGTGGTGGCGCGCACATCCAGCGCGCCGCGGAAGATATAGGGGAAGCCCAGCACATTGTTGACCTGGTTGGGATAGTCCGAGCGGCCGGTCGCCATGATGGCGTCGGTGCGGATCTCGGCCACTTCCTCCGGCGTGATCTCCGGATCGGGATTGGCCATGGCGAAGATGATCGGGTTCTTCGCCATCGACTGCACCATGGCGGGTGTAAGCGCCCCTTTGGCGGACAGGCCGAGGAAGACGTCGGCGCCGTCCAGCGCTTCGGCCAGGCTGCGCGCCTCGGTCTTGACCGCATGCGCAGACTTCCACTGGTTCATGCCTTCGGTGCGGCCCTGATAGACGACGCCCTTGGTGTCGCACAGGATGACGTTTTCCGGCGCAAAGCCCATCGCCTTCATCAATTCGATACAGGCGATGCCGGCGGCGCCCGCGCCGTTGCAGACCATCCTGGTGGTCTTCATGTCGCGGCCGGTGACCGCCAGCGCGTTGATCAGCCCGGCCGCCGAAATGATGGCGGTGCCATGCTGGTCGTCATGGAAGACGGGGATGTCCATCAGCTCGCGCAGCCGCTGCTCGATGATGAAGCATTCCGGCGCCTTGATGTCCTCGAGATTGATGCCGCCGAAGGAAGGCCCGAGGAAGCGCACGCAGTTGATGAACTCGTCGGCGTCCTCGGTGTCGACTTCGAGGTCGATCGAATCGACGTCGGCGAAGCGCTTGAACAGCACGGACTTGCCTTCCATCACCGGCTTCGAGGCAAGCGCGCCGAGATTGCCTAGGCCGAGGATGGCTGTGCCATTGGAGATGACGGCGACCATGTTGCCGCGTGTCGTATAGTCGAAGGCGCGGCTCGGATCCTCGGCGATGGCGCGCACGGGAACGGCGACGCCCGGCGAATAGGCGAGGCTCAGATCACGTTGCGTCGCCATCGGCTTGGTGGCGACGATCTCCAGCTTGCCGGGCCGTCCCATGGCGTGGAATTCCAACGCCTCCTCGGGGCTGACGGAGGGGCCGCTGCTTTCGGTTTTCCTGGCCATGATGCTTTTGATTTCCTCGCCTTGCACGGCACCGCTTGAAATGGGTGCTTTCTTTTGGAATTTCAGGACTAAGGCTACAGGCGACAGCTGTAAACCGGCAAGCCTGGCAAAGCTCATTCAATGCGGATCCGGTGGCTCCGGCTTGGCGCCGCGACGGCATCTGGCAGCAGGACTGCCGGCTTTCCCCTGCTTTTCGAGCGGCCGGCATTAAACCCGGCTGGCCGATCTGCTAGCGTCCGGGCATGAACATGCACATGCCAGCCGATACCGACGCCCAGGAGACGACGACCCCGGCGCCCGCCGCGAGCGGTGTCACGCCGATGATGGAGCAATTCATCGAAATCAAGGCGGCAAACCCGGATTCGCTTCTGTTCTACCGGATGGGCGATTTCTACGAGCTGTTCTTCGACGACGCGGAGAAAGCAAGCCAGGCGCTCGGCATCGTCTTGACCAAGCGGGGCAAGCACCAGGGCCACGACATCCCGATGTGCGGTGTGCCGGTGCATGCCGCGGACGACTATCTGCAGAAGCTGATCACGCAAGGTTTTCGCGTTGCCGTGTGCGAACAGATCGAGGACCCGGCCGAAGCCAAGAAACGCGGCTCCAAATCGGTGGTGCGGCGCGACGTGGTGCGGCTGGTCACGCCAGGCACCATCACCGAGGACAAGCTGCTTGCGCCCTCGGAATCGAGTTTCCTGATGGCGCTCGGTCGGGTGAAGGGTGGCGGCGCCGCGACCAGCCAGGCAGGCTTTGCCTTGGCCTGGATCGACATTTCGACCGGTGCGTTCCGGGTCGCCGAGACGAGCGCCGAGCGGCTGCTTGCCGACATTTTCCGCGTCGACCCGCGCGAGCTGATCGTCGCCGAGCCGGTTTTCCACGATCCGGAGCTCAGGCCCATATTCGACGTCCTGGGGCGGGTCGCCAATCCGCAACCGCCTTCGCTGTTCGATTCGGCTTCGGCCACGGGCCGCATCGCACGCTTCTTCGAGGTCGCGACGCCGGACAGTTTCGGCATGTTTTCGCGCGCCGAGCTGTCGGCGATCTCCGGCACCATCGCCTATGTCGAAAAGACGCAGAAGGCGGAGCGCCCGCCTTTGTCGCGCCCCGAGCGCGAGGAGCAGGGCTCGACGCTGTTCATCGATCCGGCGACGCGCGCCAATCTGGAATTGCTGCGCACGCTGTCCGGCAGCCGTGACGGCTCGCTGTTCAAGGCGATCGACCGCACCGTGACGGGCGGCGGCGCGCGTTTGCTGGCCGACCGGCTGATGGCGCCGCTGACCGATTCCGCGGCGATCGCGGCCCGGCTGGATTCGGTCTCCTTCTTCCGTTCCGAAACGCGGCTCTGCCAGGGTTTGCGGGCGAGCCTGAAAAGCGTCGCCGACATGCCGAGGGCGCTGTCCAGGCTGGCGCTAAACCGCGGCGGCCCGCGCGATCTCGGCGCGCTGCGCGCCGGCTTCGAAGCGGCCGGCGCGATCGCCGAATTGTTCGCCGCGGCCGCCCTGCCCGCCGAGCTCGCTGCCGCACTGGCCGCGATCAGAGCCTTGCCGGAGGCGCTTGCCCGCCACCTCAGCGAAGCGCTCGACGACGAGTTGCCGCTGATCAGGCGCGACGGCGGCTTCGTGCGCGGCGGCTATCACGCCGAGCTAGACGAGATGCGGGCGCTGCGCGATGAATCGCGAAAAGTGATAGCCGGGCTGGAGCGCTCGCTGATCGAGGAAACCGGCATCCGCTCGCTGAAAATCCGGCACAACAATGTGCTGGGCTATTACATCGAGGTCACGGCAAACCACCACTCGATCATGACCGGCAGCGATGCCGCCAAGGCGCGCTTCATCCATCGCCAGACCATGGCCAACGCCATGCGCTTCACCACGACGGAGCTGGCGGAGCTGGAATCAAAGATCGCCAATGCCGCTGACAAGGCGCTCGGCATCGAGCTCGCCACTTTCGACCGATTGACCGCTGAGGTCGTGGGCGAAGCCGACCGCATTCGCGCCGGCGCCGAGGCGCTGGCCGTGCTCGACGTGTCGTCGGCTCTTGCGCTGCTTTCCGAAAGCGAGGGCTGGTGCCGGCCCCTGGTGGACTCCAGCCTCGCGTTCGAGATTGCCGGCGGGCGCCACCCGGTGGTCGAACAGGCGCTGCGACGTTCCGGCGAAGGCCCGTTCGTCGCCAATGATTGCGACCTGTCGCCCGAGGGCGGCGCCAAGGCCGGCGCGATCTGGCTGCTCACCGGCCCCAACATGGGTGGTAAATCGACATTCCTGCGGCAGAATGCGCTGATCGCCATCCTTGCCCAGACCGGCTCCTACGTGCCGGCGCAAAGCGCCCATATCGGCGTCGTCGACCGGCTGTTCTCGCGCGTCGGCGCCTCGGACGATCTGGCGCGCGGCCGCTCAACCTTCATGGTCGAGATGGTCGAGACGGCGGCGATCCTCAACCAGGCCGGCGAGCGGGCATTGGTGATCCTCGACGAGATCGGCCGCGGCACCGCGACCTTCGACGGGTTGTCGATCGCTTGGGCGGCGGTCGAATATCTGCATGAAAAGAACCGCTGCCGGGCAATCTTCGCCACGCATTTCCACGAGATGACGGCGCTGGCCGGCAAATTACCGCGGCTCTCCAACGTCACCATGCGGGTGAAGGAATGGGAAGGCGACGTCGTCTTCCTGCACGAGGTCGGCAGAGGAGCCGCCGACCGCTCCTACGGCGTGCAGGTGGCGCGGCTCGCCGGCCTGCCCGAAGCTGTCGTTGCCCGCGCCAGGCAAGTGCTGCACCAGCTCGAGGAAGGCGAGGTATCGGGCAAGACCAACCGGCTGGTCGACGACCTGCCGCTGTTTTCGGTGGCGGTGAAGCGCGAAGCGCCGAAGCCGGCCAAAGGCGATGCGGTGGGCGACGCGCTCGGCGCCATCAACCCCGACGAGATGACGCCGCGCGAGGCGCTGGAGGCGCTCTACCGGCTGAAGGGGCTGGCGACGAAGCAATAGCGTGTTTCCGCCATTGACTCATTGTACCAATCGGTACAATGTCGGTTATCGATGATCGAAACCGACAGGAGATTTTCAATGAGCCGTCCGCCCTTGCCGCCATTCACGGCCGAGACAGCGGCGCAAAAGGCACGCCTCGCCGAGGACGCCTGGAACAGCCGCGACCCGGAACGGGTTTCGCTCGCCTATACCGAGGACAGCATCTGGCGGAACCGGGTGGAGTTCGTCTCCGGCCGCAGCGAGATCGTCGGCTTCCTTACGCGCAAATGGGCGCGTGAGCTGGAATACCGCCTGATCAAGGAGGTGTGGACCTGGAACGGCAACCGCATCGCGGTGCGCTTCGCCTATGAATGGCATGACGACAGCGGCCAGTGGTTCCGTTCCTATGGCAACGAGAACTGGGAATTCGACGAAGCCGGACTGATGCGCCGCCGTGTGGCGAGCATCAATGACCTGCCGATTGGTGAGAGCGAGCGGAAGTATCACTGGCCGCTCGGCCGCCGGCCGGACGACCATCCCGGCCTTTCCGAACTCGGGCTCTAGAGCATGATCCCGAAAAGTGTGCAGCGGTTTTCGGAAAAGATCATGCTCAAGCAAGAGGACTAGCCCGGTGCGGCGCGTCGCTCCAGATCGCGACCAGCTGCTGGGGATCGTTGCGGAAGTTTTCCGCGAGCATGGCTATGAAGGCGCCAGCCTGGCCTTGATCGGCAAGGCGACGGGGCTCGGCAAGGGGAGCCTCTACCACTTCTTTCCCGGCGGCAAGGAAGAGATGGCGAGCGCCGTCATCGCCCATATCGACGGCTGGTTCGAGGACAATGTCTTTGCGCCTCTGCGCGACAGCACTGACCCGCAGGCCGGGATCGGGCACATGCTCGAGGCGACGGACAGCTATTTCCGCTCCGGGCGGCGGGTTTGCCTCATCGGCGCCTTCGCGCTGGATGAATCGCGAGACCTGTTCGCCGGCCAGATCAGGGACTATTTCGGCCGCTGGGTCACGCATCTCGCCGAAGCGCTGGCGCGAGGCGGACATGGACCAGCCGAAGCCATGGAACTCGCCGAGGAAACCGTCGCCGCCATCCAGGGTGCGCTTACCCTTGCCCGCGCCGCCAATGATATCGATGTATTTTCAAGGGCATTGCGGCGACTGCGGAAGCGGCTTGGGCTACCGGCTAAGATCTAGCCCCGGTTCCTACAGATGTTCGAAGCGGAAGCCTGTTTGGGTTCGGCAAACCGTGCCGACGCCCGGTGAATCGAGATGCGCTCCGGCAACGTAATAGGCGTTGTCCGCCGCAAGCGCCAAAATGCGCAGCCGGGTTGCCCTCGCCTGTTCCTGGTCGGCGTCGAATTCCCACGTGACCTCCGGCCTATCGAACTGAAGCGACGGCACATGCACGATGTCGCCCCAGACCAGCAATGTTTCGCCCTCACTCGTAACACGAAAGCAGGTATGGCCGATTTCATGGCCCGGCGCGGCGATCGCCTCGATGTTCGCGCTCAGGCGCTGTCCCGGATCCAAAGGCTGCGCTCGATCATGGAAGCGGCTCAACCTCGCTTCCGACCGGAACATGTCGAGTTCAAGCCGGGGGACAAGCAAGCGGGCGAGCTGCGGGAAGCCGTCCCGACCATCCGGAAGGATGAGCCCGTTTATATGGTCGAGATGGGTATGGGTGAAGGCGACCGTGCGTATCCGGTCGATAGCGATCTTCGCCTCGCTCAGCGCCTGCGGCAGAAAGCCCATCGTCGGATGCCAGGCATTCGAGGATCCCGTATCGATCAGGGTGATTTCTTGGCCGTCGTCGATGGCAAAGGCATTGACCGACAATCTGAGTGCGCCGTCGAAGAGCGGTACCTGCGACGGGAGATTGTCGCCGAAGGGCTTGTCGCCCGGCTGGCGCAGTCGTCCGGTCGGCATGTCGACATAGCCGTCGCGCAGCGACGTGACGTTGATGTCTCCGACCTTGTAGGTCGTGTGATGCGGCCCGGTTGAGATTCGTTCCAACGCTTGCTCTCTTTCAACCGCACATTCCGAAGTGAGGTTTTCGGTCAGATCATCTCCAGGCCGCGCTTGCGTGTCGGCGGCGGGAAGACGCGGTCGAGCTCGGCCAAATCCTCGGGCGTCAGCTCGATGTCGAGCGCGGCGGCGTTCTGACGGACATGCTCCTGTCGGCCGGCCTTCGGGATGGCGATGACACCTTCCTGCGCCATCGCCCAGGCGAGCGCGATCTGCGCGGCGGTGGCGTCGTGGCGGGAAGCGACCGCTTCAAGCCGGGCATTGCGCGCGAGCGCGCCCTGCTCCACCGGCGAATAGGCCATCAGCGGGATGCGGCGCTTCCGGCACCATGGCGCCAGATCGAATTCGGGGCCGCGCCGCGACAGATTGTAGAGGACCTGATTGGTCTGGACGTTGCTGCCGGAGACCAAGCCGACCAGTTCCTCCATCTCATCGGTGTCGAAATTGCTGACGCCCCAATGGCGGATCTTGCCTTCGGCCTTCAGCGCCTCGAAAGCCTCCACGGTTTCGGAGAGCGGCACGCTGCCCGGCCAATGCAGCAGGTAGAGGTCGATGCGGTCGGTCGCGAGCCGCTTCAAGCTGTTCTCGCAGGCACGTTTCACGCCGGCGCGCGAAGCGTTGGAGGGCAGCACCTTGGAGACCAGGAAGGTTTCGTCGCGGCGCCCGGCGATGGCTTCTGCCACCACTTCCTCGGCGCCCCCACTGGCATACATTTCGGCCGTGTCGATGAGCGTGATGCCGAGATCGAGCCCGAGCTTCAGGGCCGCCACCTCATCGGCGCGGCGCCGCCGGTCCTCGCCCATCTTCCAGGTGCCTTGGCCCAGAACCGGGACGGCTTCGCCGGATGGCAGCTTCAAGGTTCTGATTGACGAGGGCATGGCTTTCTCCGCGTGAAGCCGGATCGCAGCACAGCCCCAGTCGGAAATCCAGACCGAAGGGCGCAAATCCAGACCGAAGGCTCCTGGCCATCCGGATTTCTCTGGTGGCTACTTCACCGGATGCTTGGCGAGCCAGTCCTGCATCTCCTTGATCTCGGCTTCCTGCGCCGTGACGACGCCTTCGGCAAGCTTGCGGATCTCCGGGTCCTTGCCGTTGGCGAGCACAACCTTGGCCATGTCGATGGCGCCCTGATGATGCGGGATCATGCCGCGGACGAAGTCGACATCGGCATTGCCGGTGTATTTGACCATCATGTCCTTGTGCATCCTTTTCATCGCCGCCTCATAGCCGACGGTGGCCGGGCTCTGGGCGCCCATCGCCATCTTGGACATGTCGTGCTTCATCTCCTCCGACGAGGCCGGCACGCTTTCGAGGAAGACGGCAAGCAGCATTCCAGCCGCCATCAGCAGCAGCACGATTTTCTTGGCCAAGGTCATTCAGGATCTCCTTCTGTCGGATAGCGTATCTGGGAGTTTTGCTCAGAGTTTCAATGTTCTCAGCCGCAAAGCATTGGCGATGACCGACACCGACGACAGGCTCATCGCCGCCGCCGCAATCATCGGCGACAAAAGCGTGCCGGTGAGCGGATAGAGCACGCCGGCCGCGACCGGTACGCCGAGCACGTTGTAGAGGAAGGCGAAGAACAGATTCTGGCGGATGTTGCGGATCGTCGCCTGGGCGAGAGTGCGGGCTCTGACGATGCCGTTGAGGTCGCCCTTGACCAGCGTGATGCCGGCGCTTTCGACCGCGACGTCGGCGCCGGTGCCCATGGCGATGCCGACATCGGCGCTGGCCAGCGCCGGCGCGTCGTTGACGCCGTCGCCGGCCATCGCGACGCCGGCACCCTTGGCGCGCAGTTCTTCCACCAGCGCGCTCTTGCCGTCGGGCAGCAGGCCGGCGCGCACTTCGTCGATGCCGAGCCTGCCGGCGATGGCTTTTGCCGTGCGCTCGTTGTCGCCTGTCGCCATGATGATGCGCAGGCCCTTGTCGTGCAGGGCCTTGATCGCCTCGGCCGTGGTTGCCTTGACCGGATCGGCGACGGCAACGAAGCCGGCGAGCTTGCCGCCGACGACAACGAACATTGCCGTCTTGCCTTCGGCCTGCAACGTCTCCGCATTGGCGGAAACAGGTGCGGTGTCGACGCCAAGGTCGGCCATCATCGCCGCATTGCCGAGCGCCACTTTTTTCCCGGACACCGTGCCGGAGACCCCCTTGCCGGTGATCGCCTCGAAGTCTTCAGCATCCGCTAGCTTGGCGCCACGCTCAGCCGCGCCCTCGACGATCGCCTCGGCGAGCGGGTGTTCAGAGCCTTTTTCAAGGGCGGCAGCGAGGGCCAGCAATTCATTCCCGTCGATGCCCTCGGCGGCCACGACGTCCGTCAGCTTCGGCCTGCCCTCGGTCAAGGTGCCGGTCTTGTCGACGATCAGCGTGTCGACCGAGGCGAAACGCTCCAGCGCCGCCGCTTCCTTGATCAGCACGCCGGCATGCGCGCCGCGCCCGGTCGCGGTCATGATCGACATCGGCGTCGCGAGACCGAGCGCGCAGGGACAGGCGATGATCAGCACCGAAACGGCAGAGACGATGGCGAAGATCAGGCTTGGCTCGGGGCCGAAGGCCGCCCAGGCGATGAAGGCAATGATCGCCACCAGCACGACTGCCGGGACGAAATAGAAGGACACGCGGTCGGCCAGACCCTGGATCGGCGCGCGCGAGCGCTGCGCCTTGGCGACCAGCTCGACGATGCGCGACAGCGTGGTCTCGGCACCGACTTTCTCGGCGCGCATGATGAGCGAGCCGTTCTTGTTCAGCGTGCCGCCGGTAAGCGCGTCGCCCTCCGTCTTCTCGACCGGAAGCGGCTCGCCGGTGATCATGGATTCGTCGATCGCCGAGCGGCCCTCCAGCACAACGCCATCCACCGGCACGGCGTCGCCGGGGCGGATGCGCAGGCGGTCGCCGGTCTGGACGCTGTCGAGCGGCACATCCCTCTCGGAACCGTCGGCCCCGATCAGCCGCGCCGTCTTCGGGGCGAGGTCGAGCAGCGCGCGAATGGCCGAGCCGGTGCGCTCGCGAGCGCGCAGCTCCAGCACCTGGCCAAGGAAGACCAGCGCGACGATGACGGCGGCGGCCTCGAAATAGACCGGCACGGCGCCGTCATGACCGCGGAACTGATGCGGGAAGACATCCGGGAACAGCGTCGCGACGAGGCTGAAGAGATAGGCCGCGCCGACGCCAAGCGATATCAGCGTCCACATATTGGGGCTGCGGTTGAGGATCGATTCCCAGCCGCGATGGAAGAACGGAAACGCCGCCCACAGCACCACCGGGCTTGCCAGCGCCAGCTCTGCCCACGTCTTGGTGCGGCCATCGATGAGGTTTTCGAAGCTGAAGCCGAGCATCGGCGCCATGGCGACGATCAGGAGCGGCACGGAGAGCACCGCGCTGACCCAGAACCGGCGCGTGAAATCGACGAGCTCCGGATTCGGCCCCTCGTCGCCGGTTGGAACGCCCATCGGCTCCAGCGCCATGCCGCAGATCGGGCAGGAACCGGGCTTGTCGCGGATGATCTCGGGATGCATCGGGCAGGTGTACTGCGTGCCCTTCGGCATCGGCTGCGGCTCGGGCCGGCCGGCAAGGTACTTTGCCGGCTCCGCCTCGAACTTGCCTTGGCAAGCGGCGGAGCAGAAATAGAAGCCCTGCCCTTCATGGCGCAGAAAGTGCCTGGCGCTTGCCCGGTCGACATTCATGCCGCAAACGGGATCGATTGCCGTCAGATATTTATCCGGCTCGGCCTGGAATTTCGTGCGGCAGCGCTCGCTGCAGAAATGAAACGTCCGGCCGCCATGCTCGGCCGTCGGCTTGCCGGCCGCCGGATCGACCGTCATGCCGCAGACAGGATCGCGAATCACCACTTCGGCAGCGAGCGCGGCGCTCTTTGCGGAACAGCAGGCTGCGCCATGAGTGTGATGGTGATTGTGGTCGGAATGGGTCATGAGCAAATGCCTCGGGATTTCTCGCAATTGAAGCGGAGGTAGTCCTTCCAGTAACTGGAAGGTCAAGGGCCGGCTTCTATTTTTGGGAATTCTGGTCGCACGGCCTTGCGCTGCATCAATCGCATGGCATTCGAACGCTTCCGCCGCCCATACACAGCGCGGACAAAACGCGCTATAGACGCCGCCGAATGGCAAAGATCTCCCTGAAACTCGACGAAATCATCGATGGCGACGCCTTGCGCCGCGACTTGACCGCGCTGACGGCGGCAAGCGCCGGCGACGGCTCAGGACCCGCTGTTCGAACGGCCGTCCTTCAGCTGCTCAAAAGCAGGATGGCGGAAGGGCGAAAGATCGCCGAAGCCATGCTGAAAGGGGATGGCGGCGGCAATGCCTGCGCCGAGCGGCTCTCGCATCTGATGGATGAGCTGATCCGGGAGCTCTATGATTTCGCCGCGACCCATGTCTACCGGGTCAAGAACCGATCGGCGGCCGAGCGCATGGCGGTCGTGGCCGTCGGCGGTTACGGCCGTGGCACGCTGGCGCCGGGTTCCGACATCGACCTCTTATTCCTGCTGCCCTACAAGCAGACGCCGTGGGGCGAGCAGATCGTCGAATACATGCTCTACATGCTGTGGGACATGGGGCTGAAAGTCGGCCACGCCACCCGCAACATCGACGAATGCCTGAGGCTGTCGCGCGGCGACATCACCATCCGCACCTCGATCCTGGAAGCGCGTTTCCTATGGGGCGAACACAAGCTCTATGACGAGCTGCTCACCCGCTTCGACCATGAAGTGGTGCGCACGACCGGGCCGGAATATGTGCAGGCCAAACTTGCCGAGCGCGACGAGCGCCATGCCAAGGCGGGCGAAAGCCGCTACCTGGTCGAGCCCAACGTCAAGGACGGCAAGGGCGGCCTGCGCGACCTGCAGACGCTGTTCTGGATCGGCAAATATTTCTATCGCGTGCGCACCGGCGAGGAACTGGTCGAAAAAGGCGTCTTCACCGAGGCCGAATATCGCGAATTCCAGAAGGCCGAGGATTTCCTGTGGGCGGTGCGCTGCCACATGCATTTCCTGACCGGCAAGGCGGAAGAGCGGCTGCATTTCGACATCCAGCGCGAGATCGCCGAGCGTCTGGGCTATACGACGCATCCCGGCCTGTCGGCGGTCGAGCGCTTCATGAAGCACTATTTTCTCGTCGCCAAGGATGTCGGCGACCTCACCCGCATCTTCTGCGCGGCGCTTGAGGAAGAGCAGGCCAAGCATGTGCCGGGCTTCAACCGCATCTTCCTCACTTTCTCGCGGCGCAAGCGCAAGCTCGCCGGCACCTCCGATTTCATCGTCGACAACCACCGCATCAACATCGCCGATGACAGCGTGTTCGAGCGCGATCCGGTCAACCTGCTCCGGCTGTTCTGGTTCGCCGACAAGCACGGGCTGGAGTTCCATCCCGATGCGCTGAAGCTGCTCACCCGCTCGCTCGGCCTCGTCAACAAGTCGCTCCGGCGCGACCCGGAAGCCAACCGGCTGTTCCTCGATATATTGACCTCGGACCGCTATGCCGAGCTCAACCTCAGGCGCATGAACGAGGCGGGATTGCTCGGCCGGCTGATCCCCGACTTCGGCAAGATCGTCGCCATGATGCAGTTCTCGATGTACCACCACTACACGGTGGACGAGCATTTGATCCGCTGCATCGGCGTGCTGGCCGAGATCGAGCGCGGCGACGGCGCGAAAGTGCATCCGCTGTCGCATTCGCTGATGCCGGGACTGAAGAAGAGCCGCGAGGCGCTCTATGTCGCGGTGCTCTTGCACGACATCGCCAAGGGCCGGCCGGAAGACCATTCGGAAGCCGGCGCCAGGATCGCCCGGCGCATCTGTCCGCATATGGGACTGTCGGCAGCCGACACCGAGACGGTCGCCTGGCTGGTCGAGAACCATCTCGTGATGTCGATGACGGCGCAGACGCGCGACCTCAACGATCGCAAGACGATCGAGGATTTTGCCTCGATCGTGCAGTCGGTCGAGCGGCTGAAGCTGCTTTTGATCCTCACCGTCTGCGACATCAGGGGCGTCGGGCCGGGTGTGTGGAACGGCTGGAAAGGGCAGTTGCTGCGCACGCTCTATTTCGAGACTGAGCTGCTTCTGACCGGCGGCTTCTCGGAAGTGTCGCGTGCCGAGCGCACTGCTGCGGCGCGCGAGCGGCTGGCCGAGGCGCTGTCCGCCTGGCCGGCCAAGGAGCGCAAGCGCTATGTCGCGCAGCATTACGAGAATTACCTGCTGACGGTCGACCTGTCCGACCAGCTTCGCCATGCCGAATTCGTCCGCGAGGCGGATGCGGCGGGCAAGAAGCTCGCCACCATGGTCAAGACGCATGAGTTCGAAGCGGTGACCGAGATCACCGTGCTGGCGCCGGACCATCCGCGCCTGCTTTCGATCATTGCCGGGGCCTGCGCGGGAGCCGGCGGCAACATCGTCGACGCGCAGATCTTCACCACCTCGGACGGGCGCGCGCTGGACAGCATCCTGATCTCCAGGGAATTCGACCTCGACGAGGACGAGCGCCGCCGCGCCGAGCGGGTTGGCCGGCTGATCGAGGACGTGCTTTCCGGCAGGAGCTGGCTGCCCGAGATGATCGAGAAGCGCACCAAGCCGAAGCGCGGCGCCAAGGCGTTCCGCATTCCGCCCCGCGCCGAGATCCGCAACACGCTGTCGAACCGCTTCTCGGTGATCGAGGTCGAGGGGCTGGACCGGCCGGGCCTGCTGTCCGAGATCACCGGAACGCTGTCCGACCTTTCGCTCGACATCGCCTCGGCGCATATCACGACGTTCGGCGAGAAGGTCATCGACACGTTCTACGTCACCGACCTGACCGGCCAGAAGATCGACAGCCCGACGCGCACCGCCACCATCCACAAGCGGCTGATCGATACGCTGGAAGGCAATTCGTCCGACCGCAACGGCAAGGCCAAGGCGGCGGCCGAGTGACATCCATTTGACGCAATTTCCCTGGCAGTCGTCCCTAGGGCGTGGCGTCAGTTATGGTTTGGAGCTAGATGAGGTCAAAAATGGCTGGATGGAAGGAGCGAGCGCAGCCAAGACTTACGTCTCGGCAAGCGAAGCGACGTTGCAGACGGCCATTTTTCACCTCACCGCCTCCGGCGGCGGGGCGCTTTTGACCGATGAGCGCGTCGGCTATCGTAGCAGGCCGAAAGGCTTGCGTCCTCACCCTCCTTCTCCTCGGTCAAAATCGCTCCCGTCTAGCCCAAACCGTAACTGACGACACGCCCTAGCATGAGCCTAGTCAAGAAATTCGCCACCGTCGCATCCGGCACGCTGATGAGCCGCGCGCTTGGTTTCGGCCGCGAGATGCTGATGGCAGCGGCGCTGGGCACCGGGCCGGTCGCCGACGCCTTCAACGCCGCCTTCCAGTTCCCCAACACCTTCCGCCGGCTGTTTGCCGAAGGTGCCTTCAACGCCGCTTTCGTGCCGCTGTTCGCCAAGGAGATCGAGCAGCACGGCAACGAGGGCGCCAAGCGCTTTTCGGAGGAAGTGTTCGGCGTGCTGTTCTCCGCGCTCTTGGCGCTGACGATCGCCATGGAACTGGCGATGCCGCTGATCGTGCGCTACCTGGTGGCGCCGGGCTTTGCCGACGTTCCGGGCAAGTTCGAGACGACCGTACGGCTTGCCACGATCATGTTCCCGTACCTGATCTGCATGTCGCTCGGCGCCATGATGGCCGGCATGCTGAATTCGCTGCGCCGCTATTTCGCGGCGGCGATCGCGCCCGCCTTCCTCAACATCATCCTGATCGGCGTGCTTGCCTATGCCTGGTATCATGGGCTCGATGCGCATGATGTCGGCTTCGGCCTGTCCTGGGGCGTGCTGGCGGCGGGCATCGTGCAGCTTGCGATCGTCTGGATCGCGGTGCGCAATGCCGGCATCTCGATCGGCTTCCGTCGGCCGAAGATGACGCCGAACGTCAAGAGGCTCTTGATCCTGGCGCTGCCGGCGGCGATCACCGGCGGCATCACGCAGATCAACCAGCTGATCGGCACGGCGATCGCCTCGGCGCAGAACAGCGCCGTGTCGTCGCTGGCCTATGCCGACCGCATCTACCAGCTGCCGCTCGGCGTCGTCGGCGTGGCCGTCGCCATCGTCCTCCTGCCCGAACTGTCGCGGGCACTGAAATCGGGCAATCTTGTCGAGGCCGCCAATCTGCAGAACCGTTCGGTCGAATTCACCTTGTTCATGACGCTGCCGGCGGCGGCGGCGCTTTGGGTGATGTCGGAACCGATCGTGCGGCTGGTCTATGAGCGCGGCGCCTTCGCCGCCAATCATTCGACGCCGACGGTGGCGGCTATCCTGGCGATCTTCGGTCTCGGCCTGCCCGCCTTCGTGCTGATCAAGGCCTTCACGCCCGGCTATTTCGCGCGCGAGGACACGCGCACGCCGATGATCTTCGCAGCCATCTCGGTCGGCGTGAACGTCGCCACCGCATTGACCCTGTTCCCGTCGATGGGTGCGCCGGGCATCGCGGTGGCTTCGGCCGTCGCCGGCTGGGTCAACGCGCTGATGCTGCTCGCCATGCTGATCAAACGCGGCCACTGGGGCCGCGACGTACCGCTTTTGAAGCGTATCCCCAGGCTGGTGCTGTCAGCGGTGGTGATGGCGACGGCGCTCTATTTCGCCGAGCACTATTTGGCCGCAAGAATCGGGCCGGGCTCGCCTTTGGTCGTCAAGGCGACGACGGTGCTCGGCCTCGTCGCTGGCGGCGCGCTGCTCTACTTCATCGCCGCCTTCAGCACCGGCGGAGCCGATTTCGGCATGATCCGCAGGAACGTCAAGCGCGGAACGGGCAAGCCGGCGCCATCGGTCACGGAACAGTCTCCAGATCCGTAAGCCTGAACCCACTCGCCGTAGACAGCATCGGAACGGCGTAGTAGCGCGCGCAAGCATAGTGGAAGCAGTCCGCCATGTTCAGGCGGATCGCATTGTTGCGAAACCGCGAAGCGGCTTCAATGGATAGCGATGTTGCCTCGGGCGCGGGCGGAAGCTCGCGCAAGGCAATTGCCCGTTCTTCAAGAAAGCGGTTCACAATCTCCGCGCTTCTGGCGATCGGTATCGCTAGTTTTTCTGGTCGCGCAAGCGCCATCGCGGCCTCCCAAACGGCTATCGCCGACGTGAACGGTGTCGATGCCTCCACGATGGCCTGCGCGCATCGCTCGGCTTCCACCTCATTGCTCAGGATCGCGACGATGGCTGCGGCGTCGACAAACATCAATCGTCGCCGGAAAGTTCGTCATAGACCGACTGCGGCAACGGTTTGCGCGCTTGTTCGCTAAGCTTGATTCCAAATTCGGC
Organism: Mesorhizobium australafricanum; assembly: GCF_033977265.1. Lineage (NCBI taxonomy): Bacteria > Pseudomonadati > Pseudomonadota > Alphaproteobacteria > Hyphomicrobiales > Phyllobacteriaceae > Mesorhizobium > Mesorhizobium australafricanum. Next base: position 308,912 of record NZ_JAVIIT010000004.1, read on the forward strand.
GCGCAGTCGTGCCGCGGTCTCCAGCGGCGTCTCGCGATTGCGCCGCCGCTCCAGGGCTTCACGCATGGCGATCACGATTGCCTCGGTGATGCCGACGCCTTCAGCTTTGGCGAAAGCGCGCGTCAGCCTGTCGGCTTCCTTGTTATTGATGTTGATAGCCATCGCTACATTCCTTCATGTAGCTTGAAAGATGTAGTTACTGCGCGGCAATGTCAACGCCCCGCTGAGTCATAATCGGCCCAATGTGCGCCTCTTGATCGCGCGGCCCCCTTCGTCCATAAGCCCGCCGTCGAAAGACTTTCGCCTCGCGCGAAACGGCCCTCCACAAGCCATGAGGAACTCATGTCCGCCTTCAAGCCACTCGTCTTTTCGGGCGTCCAGCCGACCGGCAACCTGCATCTCGGCAACTATCTCGGCGCCATCAAGAAATTCGTCGCCCTCCAGGAACAGTCCGACTGCATCTACTGCGTCGTCGACCTGCATTCGCTGACGGCGCAGCTCGTCCACCAGGACCTCAGCGACCAGACGCGCTCGATCACGGCCGCGTTCCTCGCCTCCGGCATCGACCCGAAGAAGCACATCGTCTTCAACCAGTCGCGGGTCATGCAGCATGCCGAGCTTGCCTGGATCTTCAACTGCGTGGCGCGCATCGGCTGGATGTACCGGATGACGCAGTTCAAGGACAAAGCCGGCAAGGACCGCGAGAACGCCTCGCTCGGCCTGCTCGCCTATCCGAGCCTGATGGCCGCCGACATCCTGCTCTACCGCGCGACCCATGTGCCTGTGGGCGAGGACCAGAAGCAGCATCTGGAGTTGACCCGCGACATCGCCCAGAAATTCAACAACGACTTTTCCGAGAAGATCGCCGCGCTCGGCGTCGGCATCGAGATGAGGATAGGCGAAGAGACCGTGAACGGCTATTTCCCGATCACCGAGCCGGTGATCGGCGGCCCGGCGGCGCGCATCATGAGCCTGCGCGACGGCTCGAAGAAAATGTCGAAGTCCGACCCGTCTGACCTGTCGCGCATCAACCTGACCGACGATGCCGACACCATCTCGAAGAAGATCCGCAAGGCCAAGACCGATCCGGAGGCCTTGCCGAGCGAGCTGGACGGACTTGCAAGCCGGCCTGAGGCGGAAAACCTTGTCGGCATCTATGCCGGCCTCGCCGAGATCTCGAAGGAAGATGTGCTGAAGGAATATGGCGGCCAGCAGTTTTCCGTGTTCAAGCCGGCGCTGGCCGATCTTGCCGTGGAGAAGTTGGCGCCGATCGCTTCCGAGATGCGCCGCATCGAGGGCGACCGCGCCTATGTCGACGCCGTGCTCAAGGATGGCGGCGACCGCGCCCGCGCGATCGCCGAGGGCACGATGAAGACAGTGCGCGACATTATCGGCCTGCTGCAGGACTGATCCCGCGACCTCGTGGGACCATTGCCGCGCCGGCGGGCGGCTTGCCGCCGGTTCGCGGCGGTGGCAGATTGCGGTCGAAACCATACCGAGCAGATAGACATGGTCTCCAAACGCCTCAGCCGCGAAGCCGGCCATCGCCGCAAGTTCCTGGCGATCATCGACGACACGCCCGAATGCGAGCGCGCCGTCGCCTACGCCTCGAAGCGGGCGCAGCACACCAGCGGCGTGCTGGTGCTGCTCTATGTCATCGAGCCTGACGACTTCCAGCACTGGCTGGGTGTCGAAAAAATCATGCGCGAGGAAGCGACGGCCACCGCGCGCGCGGCGCTCGACGGCTACGCCAACAAGGTGCGCCAGGATGTCGGGATCGAGCCGGAGCTGGTGGTGCGCGAAGGCAAGCCGACCGAAGAGATCCACAAGCTGATCGAGGAAGACCAGGACATAGCCATCCTGGTGCTGGCGGCCGGCGCCGGCAAGGAAGGCCCAGGGCCGCTGGTCGGCGCGGTGGCCGGCAAGGGTGCCGCCTTCCCCATTCCGGTCACGGTGGTGCCGCAGAACCTGTCGGACGAAGAGATCGACAGCCTGGCCTGAGATGTGTTGATATTCAGGTGAGGCCGGCCTGCGAATAGCGGCTTCCTGCGCTTCCGGCCTTCGCCGACCGAAGCACTAGCGAGTGGCGTGGCAGCGAAATTAAGGCTACGGCCGGCACAGGCCGGTTCTCGGAAGCCACCATTCTCGACTCGGCCTGACCTGAATCTCGACACATCTCGACGTAGTGAAGGGTCGAAAAAACATTCCGCCAGCCAGCTATTCGCGCGACGCGTTTCGCTTGAATGTCCAGCCGATAGAGCCTATTTAGAATTATTCCAAACTATCGGCCCAGAAGGGCCTGGAGATACCTCATGTTCATCCAGACCGAATCGACGCCGAACCCGGCGACGTTGAAGTTTCTTCCCGGCAAGGAGGTGCTGCGCGAAGGCACAGCCGATTTCCGCAGCGCCGAAGCCGCGGCGGAGGCCTCGCCGCTGGCCGGCCGGCTGTTCGAGATTGCGGGCGTCACCGGCGTCTTCTTCGGCTATGACTTCATCACCGTGACCAAGGACGGCCCCGACTGGCAGCACCTGAAGCCCGCCATCCTCGGCGCCATCATGGAACACTTCATGTCCGGCGCTCCGGTCATGGCCTCGACCGCCCCGGCGAGCCAAGCTGGCGACACCGGCGAGTTCTACGACAAGGCCGACGAAGAACTGGTGCTGACCATCAAGGAGTTGCTCGACACAAGGGTGCGCCCGGCGGTTGCCCAGGATGGCGGCGACATTACCTTCCGCGGTTTCGAGAACGGCACTGTGTTCCTGCACATGAAGGGCGCCTGCGCCGGTTGCCCGTCGTCGACGGCGACGCTGAAGCACGGCATCCAGAACCTGCTTCGCCACTTTGTTCCGGAAGTCCAGCAGGTCGAGCAGGTCGCCTGACATGTTCCCTCCCGGCCGCCACGCGACCGGTTGAGCCTCATCGCAAAAACAAAAAACCGGGCCCCAACAGCCCGGTTTTCTGTTTTTGGACGTCTTGTTGTTGCCTAGACGGTCCGCTTGCGAAAGCTTTTGGCCTCGGCCTTCGTGATCACAGCACGATGACCTTGGCGCCGACCGACGTGCGGTCGTAGAGATCGATAATGTCCTGGTTCATCAGCCGGATGCAGCCTGACGACATCGCCTTGCCGATCGAGAACCATTCCGGGCTGCCATGCAGGCGGTAGCCCATGTCACCGCCCTTGTTGAAAAGATACATGGCGCGCGCGCCGAGCGGGTTCTTCAGGCCCGGCTCCATGCCGCCGGCGAACTTGGCAAGCTCGGGCTGGCGCTTGATCATCTGCGAAGGCGGCGTCCAGGTCGGCCATTCGCGCTTCAGCGCGATATGAGCGGTGCCGTGCCACTCGAAACCCTCGCGGCCGACGCCGATGCCGTAGCGCATCGCCATGCCGTCGCCCTCGATGAAGTAAAGGAACTTGTTCTGGGTATCGACGATGATGGTGCCTGGCTTCTCCGAAGAGTCATACCGCACTTCCTGGCGGTGGTACCTGGCGGGAACCTTCTCGATCGGGATGCGCGGCAGCTGATAGCCGGCATCGCTCATCGCGCCATAGTTGTTGGTGAACAACTGTCCGCCGATGGTGCTGCAGCCGCTGATCGCGGCGGACAGCGCAAGGGCGGCGAGGATTGCAAATGACTTCAAACGCATGAATAGGTCCGACGCCCTGTCTCGATGCAGCGGCACGAGTCGGCCGCTTTCTTGACATCATTCATGCTGGCATTTCTTTTGCTTGCCAAGCGTGCACTGCCTATATGCAAGGCCTCACGTGCCGGTAAGTGCCGAACTGCGGCATTTCCGCAACAGGCCTCACAGGATTGTGAAACAAAATCAATGGGGCGACTTGAGAGCCGCCGGGAACCCGAGGAGAGCGCCATGAATGTCGGTGATGCCGCCGAGCGTTCCGGGCTGCCGGCCAAGACCATCCGCTATTACGAGGAGATCGGCCTGATCCGCCCGGCGCGGGCCGAAAACGGCTATCGCGATTACTCCGGCGAGGACATCCATCGGCTGGCCTTCCTACGCCGCGCCCGCAACCTGGGCTTCTCAATCGACGATTGCAGGCAGCTGATGGCGCTTTATCAGGACCGCGACCGCGCCAGCCACGACGTGCGCGAGATCGCCGCCGCCCATGTCAGGGCGATCGAGGAGAAGGTGCGCGAATTGCAGTCGATGCGCTCGACGCTGCAGACGCTGATCCAGGCTTGCCATGGCGACCACCGGCCGGACTGCCCGATCCTGGATGACATGGCGGGAGCGGCCTGAAGCAGGACGGCCTATCAGCGCTTCCAGAAATCGCGGTGCGGGGCGAGCATCTCGTCGGCGATTTCGGGGAAAGGGCCAAAGACCTCGATCTTTTTCTGGCCGGAGGCGAATACAGTGCGCGAGGCAAGGTTCATCGTCGGATTCTCGGCGTGATCGCCGGTAAGCGCGAGAAGCGCTGTCTCCTCGAAGCCGTAGACCAGCCGCCCGATGTTCGCCCAATACATCGTGCCGGCGCACATCGCGCAGGGCTCGCCGGTCGAGACCAGCGTGCATTGCCATAGGAACTCAGGCTCGTAGGCCGCCGCGGCGCGCCGGGCCAGCTCGGTCTCGGCATGGCGCACCGTATCGAGGTTGCCCTGCCGCATCAGCACGCGATCGTCCGGGCCGACCAGCATGCAACCGAACGGATGATGCCCATGCGCCGCCGCCTCGCGCGCGACGGCGTCGGCGGATCGCAGGTGGGCGAGCATTTGATCGCGTGTCATGGGAAAAATCCGGTCACGCCGAGATTGCTGCCAAGGGGCGCGATTGGCAAGAGCTGACCATTGCTCGAGCATCCACCTTCTTCAAATAGATAATCGCCCCCACTAGGGCGATTATATATTTGACAGACCCAACGCGATATGCGATAACGAATCCAAGGAGTTATCGCTATGTCCGTCCTGTCCCGCCCCTATTTCCACGATGAAGCCGCCGCCTTCGAGCATGTCGAGGGTATGCTGTGGCCGCAGGGTCCGGTCTGCTTTCATTGCGGTTCGATGGAAAAGCACTACGCCTTGAAGGGCGGCCGCACGAAGCCTTCGAAGAAGAACCCGCACGGCGTTGAAATCCACGGCCTCTACAAGTGCTCGGATTGCCGCAAGAAGTTCACCGTCCGCATGGGCACGATCTTCGAGGAGTCCAAGCTCCCGCTGCACATCTGGCTTCAGGCTCTGCACGCGAAGTGCGCCAGCAAGAAGGGCGTTTCGGCCCATCAACTGCACCGCGCTCTGGAAATCACCTACAAGACGGCTTGGTTCCTCTGCCATCGCATCCGCGAAGCCATGCGCTCGGATGACTTCACGCCCATGGGTGGCGCTGGCAAGTTCGTAGAGGTGGACGAAACCTACATCGGCCGCTTGAAGGGCACCCCTGTTAAGTCTGGCGGCGGCGCTCACAAGAACACGGTCGTTAAGCTGGTCGAGCGCGGCGGCAAGGCCCGTTCCTTCCATGTCGATACCGCCCGCATGGGCAACGTCATGCCGATCGTGCGCGCCAACATCGCTAAGGAAAGCGCGCTCATGACCGACGAGAGCGGCATCTATCGCCGCGCCGGCCAGGATTTCGCTTCGCACGAATTCGTCACCCACTCGAAGGACGAATACGTTCGTGGCAACGTCCACACCAACACCGTCGAAGGCTATTTCTCGGTCTTCAAGCGCGGCATGAAGGGCGTCTACCAGCATTCCAGCGAGCAGCATCTGCATCGCTATCTGGCGGAATTCGACTTCCGCTATTCGAACCGCGTTGCGATGGGCGTTGATGACGTGGTGCGGTCGCTGATCGCGCTGAAAGGTGCGAAAGGCAAGCGTTTGGTGTATCGTGGGACGCCGTGAACAAGACGTAGATATCCCGACGCGAAGTTCCTACTTGAGCGTCGAAGGTTCAAGATGACCGACAGAGCGTATGACAGAAGCCGGCTAAAGACCCTACTTCACTATGTGATTTGGGAAGCGGGATCGCACGCTAATTTTGGAGCGACAAAGCTATACAAGGTCGCTTGGTTTGCAGACGCTAGACGGTTTGTGCTCACGGGCAAATCCATCACTGGCGCACCATATATCCGGCAAGAGCATGGGCCGATCCCGCGTGACGGCATGATGGTACGTGCGGACCTTGAGGCGGAGGGATCAATTCGCCAGTGGCGGGACAAGGTCTATGACCATGAGGGATGGAAGTTCAAGGCGCTTAGGCCCCCCAAAGTCGGGGTATTCGGCGACGATGAAAAAGCGCTGATCGACTATTGGATAGGGCATGTAGACAAAGATCATACCGCATCAAGCATCAGCGAGTTGTCTCACAACTACGGATGGGAAATTGCTCGCATGGGTGAACGGATACCGTTCAACTCCATCTTGGCAGAGCGGATTAGAGACCCCAACGATGAAGAGATGGAATGGGCCAAAAAAGTCCTAAAGCGAACAAGGCTGCTTTAGCTTGCACATCGTGGAGGATCCAGCAGCGCAAGCAGCGCTCGATGACGCGCTAGAGAAATGGGAGGGCACCTCCGCTGCATGGGATGCCGTTACCTGGGTGCTCGCGCGCGATCCGACACTAGGCAAACCATTGACAGAAGACGGGAAGACAAGAGCGTTCACTTACGATGGTGCGAAGTCGATCAAACAGCCGACGATAACAGTGGTGTACGAGATCACAGGAAAGCATGGGATCGTCCTTCTTGATGCAAGATTTACGGAGCCGAGACATGCCCAAGTCGGGCGAGCCTAAAACTCAAATCGACAAGTTCCGCGAACTGGCGCGTGAGATTGAAACCGTCGATTCCGAAGAGCCGTTGAACGCTGCTCTTAGGAAGGTGGCGAAGCCGCCACCCCCAAAGGACGACAAGGCGAAATCGCCTAAGTGACATTGGCCCCCGGCCCGGCAATCTGACCGGGAGCGAGCGCTGAAATCGCAAGTTGAGCGAATGACGGTGGAAGATCGCCTTTCGCCACCTTGCCGGCCAAGTAGCCCTTAAACTTGCCGCCTTCCAAATATTCATCCTGTAGCCATTCCCGATATGCACCAAGAGCAGCAAGCGGGTAGCACCACGATTCGTGCGGATTGGCTTTCGATTGAGGATGGTCGTCGGGGTAGCGATGAGGGTATTTGCGGCGAACACCGTGAATTTCCGACAGGTTGTGGTCGTCCCAATATTTTGACCAGTGTTGGCCTATCGAGATGTCCACTACGAACTTTTCGCCGATGTTGGCTCCCGCCACGATTAGCTCGTAAATGATTGTGTGGGTTTCGTTGAAGACGTGGAAATGCCCCTTGGGAGCCGACTGATAATTCAAAGCCAATCGCTCGTGCCACTTCGCGAAACGATCCTTGCCACGGCGCGGATCATAGCCGACTTGGCTATAGATCATGTCGCGAAGGCGCGAGCCGGCAAGAATGCGATAGTTGTCGCGAGCCTTCTCTGAGACGTTCACCCCCGCGTCAATGGCGTAGTATTCCATGATCGCAAGGCTGACATCCGCCGGATAGCAGTAATGGACCACGCCCCGGTGCAAGACCTCGATATGGGCGGTTGCCGGTATCTTTCCGACCTTTTCGAGGATTGCCTTTATCCTCTGAATGCGCGGCTTCTGATCAACATCATTCCATTGGCTGCTGATGGTGCCGATATGTGCGTTCTGCACGTCGCATAGCGCAGCAAGGCCGCGTTGGTTCAAGTATGGCGTTCCATCGGATAGAACGCCCATAACAACGCCGTCGATTTCGCGCTCTTTTTCGACAACAAGAGGCAAGTTGGGCTGATTTCCTTTCGGGCCGATTTGGCTCGATTTAACAGCTAAGATATTGATTTTAACTGTCATTTCGGTGATTTCCTCGATCCTAACGACACAACCTAAAGATTCGAATCACCTAAAGTAACACAACCAGAGCGATTCCTAATGTAGGTAGCGCTTTCGTGCCTGACCAAAATTGGGTGCTTCGTTATCGGTCCACGTAGCCACTTGCCAACACGCTAAACTACATAGGACCATAATCCTAGATGGGGCGATTCTCGTAGAAGGTCGCAATGGTTCGGCGCAACAAGGCAAAGCAGCTATCAGAGGTCGAGATTGAGCGGTTCATGGAGGCCGCATCGGCCATGCACACGGCAATCGTGCGGCCCCTGATATCGACGCAATGCGATCATTATCGCGCCATGGGCGATCTGCACGAAGCGCTGTTGAAAGCGGTGAAGGACGTCACCGGAAAAGATGCCGCATTCATCAAGTGGTTCGGGGCCGGATCGCGCTAGGCTAGGCTGGTACAAGGTATTGGTGCTTGAATCCTACGGCCCGTACATCAAAAACGTATTCAAATCGGCCGCTATCGCTATAGCGAAAAACATTCTGCAAATCCCCGTTGCGCCGATAGATAGCCAATCGATCACCCTCGAATACCCAGTTATGTTCGTTCTCGTTGCGACCCTCGCCAATACTCCCGTCTGGCCGGAAGGAAAGGCTCTTGCTCCCATTGTTTCCGGCCGGACTGAAATAAAAGGTCCAGCGCTGGCGGGTTAATCGATCTCTCAGTGCTTCAGGGTCTTTGATAGCTGATGCGACCCGGCGGCGCATAGCTGGCGGCCCTAGAACCGCGTCGCTAACATCATGTGTCGATAGCGTTTGCGGCGGTTTGTCGGCCTCGACAGGCTTGGGTTTGCTCCGCTCCGCTTCAAAAGCAGCAATCTTCTCGTCCCCCGCCTCGATCCGACCTTTCAGGGTTTCGATGCGCTCGCCGTACATGAAGCGGCCAATCGCCCAGCCGCCACCACCGAATAGGACGGCTAGGGTTACGAACACCCATGGCGCGGCCATTACCGCAGTCCAATTAGCTTGAAGAAAGTCGATAAGCCCCATGCGCTTTTCATATCAGCGCACCACTGATTTGGGCAATGGGTCTGTCAAATATACAATCGCCCCCACTAGCTGGGTTCAAACCGTGAACAAAATCTGGCATGGTGGCTGCCATGCCACTTGTTTCCCCGATTCCCCTCAATCCGCTGATCGACGGCCGCCAGTCGGAGCGCGCCATGCTGGTGCGGCGCGGCGTGCAGCGGCTTCTCACCGAGATGGGCGCGCATGTGCTGCCGGAACTGTCCTTGGCCACCGGGCGGCGCGCCGATCTCGTCGCGCTGACGAGGCAGGGCGATATCTGGATCATCGAGATCAAATCCTCGATCGAGGATTTCCGGGTCGACCGCAAATGGCCGGACTACCGGCTGCACTCCGACCGCTTCTTCTTCGCCACCCATCCCGGCGTTCCACAGGAAATCTTTCCGGAAGAATGCGGCTTCATCCTCTCCGACGGCTATGGCGCGGAGGTCCTGCGCGATGCGCCCGAGCACCGCATGGCGGCTGCGACGCGCAAAGCGCTGATGCTGCGGATCGCCCGCGCGGGTGCTGCCCGGCTCTTGGCGGCGGAGCTTGCCGGCGTTGCGGTGCCGGCGCTGGACGGCGAGAGCGAGTAGTAGTCGAGCGTGTGCGCCGACGTCTTGCTGCTGACACCCGGCATCAGGCCGGGCCGCAAGCCACCCCCTGCCCAAGGCCAGCGAGAATTTTCGTTCCGCACCGATGATTTCCGCCGATCGTGATTGTCTTCACCAACAGGCGCGTCCGGATGGCCGGCGGCCTGGAAAAAGAGGTGATCAAATGAAATCGCTGCAAAATCAAAATGTCGTCGTCGTCGGTGGCAGCCGTGGTGTCGGCCGCTCGATCGTGGAAGCAGCGCTTGGCGAGGGAGCGACCGTGCTTGCGGTTGCCCGTGGCGCCGCCGACCTGAAGCAACTCGCCTGGGAACGCCCGGGCTTGAGGACGCTCAGCACGGACGCGACGGCGGAGACCGCGCCGCAAGCGGTTTTCGACGCGCTGGCACCCGACGTGCTGGTGCTTTGCGCGGGGGCGCTCGCCCCTTCGGCGCCGATACAGGAGCAGAGCTGGGAGGTCTTCTCGGCGAATTGGGAAATGGACGTCAAGGCGTCGTTCCTGTTCTGCCGGGAAGCCCTTAAAGGCCGGCTCAAGCCCGGAGCCCGTGTGTTGCTGATCGCCAGCGGCGCCGCCATCAGCGGCGGACCGCCGAATTCCGGCGGCTATGCCGGCGCCAAGCGCATGCAGATATTTTTGGCCGGCCATTGCCAGAAGGAATCGGAGCGGCTCGGCCTCGGCCTGCGCTTCATGGCGCTCTCGCCGGCCCGCATCATGCCGGGCACCGGGGTCGGCGATCGCGGCATCGACAGCATTGCGGCCTATATGGGCATCCGCCCGGCCGACTTCCTGGCCAGCATGAGCGATATGCAGACGCCGGCCGATGTCGGACAAGCGGTGGTCCAGCTCGCGACGGGCAAGCCGCAGGGCTGCTCCTTCACGGTGAGCGGCAGCGGCCTTGCGGCGGCGGCATGAGACGCGCAGGATGGCAACCGAATTCAGCTCTCCGGGCTCCACATGACTAATGCTTCCGGCCCTATCGAGCCTTTGGGCCGACCAGGCCAGCCGGTCCTCGACCGGCTGGCGTTCGAGCGCCTGACCGTCGCCCACCGCCGCGAGCTGAAACTCCATTGCTACCGGATGGTGGGCTCGCTCAACGAGGCGGACGATCTCGTCCAGGAGACGTTCCTCAAAGCCTGGCGCGCGCGGTCGCAATTCGACGGACGCGGCTCGGCGCGCGGCTGGCTCTACTCGATCGCCACCAACAGCTGCCTCAATGCGATCAAGGCACGGTCGTCGGCGCGGCGCATTCTCGAGCAACCCGAGCGGCCGCCCTCCGAAGGAGGCGCGACCGATGGCCCGACCGCGGAGCTCGCCTGGCTGGAGCCATATCCGGACGCGGAACTGCCCGACATTGCCGATGACAGGCCGGGGCCGGAAGCGCGTTACGAGGCCCGCGAGGCCGTGCGGCTCGCCTTCGTCGCGGCGATTCAGCTGCTGCCGCCGAGGCAGCGCGCCGCGCTGCTGCTTTGCGATGTGCTTGGATGGTCCGCCATCGAGGCCGCGCAATTGCTGGGCGGATCGACCGCCTCGATCAACAGCGCCCTGCAGCGGGCCCGCGCGACGCTGGGCGAGCGCTACCCCCAAGGGCGCCCGCCGCAGCGATCGCTGCCCAGTGCGGACGAAGGCCTGCTGCTCGAGCGCTATATGCTGGCCTGGCAGGCCGACAATCTGGATGGGCTCGTCGACCTGCTGCGCGAGGACGCCGTCTATCACATGCCGCCATGGCGGGAATGGTACCACGGGCGCCCGGCAATCGGCGCTTTCCTGGGAAGCGTCTGGGGCAATTTTGCCGGCTACCGCGCGGTCGCCGTCGGCGCCAACGGCCAGCCGGCCGTGGGCGTTTACGCGCTTGGCCACAGGGATTCCATCTGGCGGCCGCATTCGCTGCATGTCATCGAACCCGACTACGGCAAGATCGCCTCGCTGACGATCTATGTCCCGCCGCTCGGCCCCGCTTTGTTCGCGGCCTTTGGCCTGCCGCCGGAGCCTGGCCCGCCTTGACCGAGAGGTTTGATGCATGTCGCCCAGAAGTGTGCAGCGGTTCTGGGACAACGACATGCATCAAAACAAAGACCTAAAGCGCGTCGCCTGAAGCCGGTTCAGCGCGACGCGCTTTAGCCCAGATCTTCTTCCACCCCGCCTCCCGCCGGCGCCATGAGCAGCACAGCTGCGCCCAGCAGCGCGGCAATCAGTGAGCCCGCAAGGATGCCCACCTTCACCGCATCCTGGAGCGCCGGGTCGCTGGCGAAGGCGAGCAGGCCGATGAACAGGCTCATGGTGAAGCCGATGCCGCAAAGCAGCGAAATGCCCAGCATATGCAGCCAGCCGGCATTGACCGGCAGGTCGGCGAGGCCGAACCGGATGGCTAAAGCCGAGGAGCCGAAAACGCCGACCAGCTTGCCGACGACAAGGCCGGCGGCAACGCCGAGCGTCAGCGGCTCGACAAGTGCTGCGAAGCTCACGCCGCCGAGCGAGACGCCGGCATTGGCGAAGCCGAAGATCGGAATGACGAGGAAGGGCACGAGCTTGTGCAGGCCGTGTTCCAGCCGGTGCAGGGGCGAATGTTCGAGATCGTGGCTGATGCCGGGAGAACGCTCCAGCGGAATGGTGAGCGCCAGCGCCACGCCGGCAAGCGTGGCGTGCACGCCCGACTTCAGCACGAGCACCCACAGCAGCGCGCCGAGCAGCAGATAAGGCCAGAGCTTCATGGCCCGCATGCGGTTGAGCACGACCAGCAAGGCGATGACGACGAAGGCGGCTGCCAGATAGGCGAGCGACAGGCCGCTGGTGTAGAACAGCGCGATGATGATGACGGCGCCGAGATCGTCGATGATGGCCAAGGCGGTGAGGAAGACCTTCAGCGAGGCCGGCACGCGGCTGCCGAGCAGCGACAGAACGCCGAGCGCAAAGGCGATGTCGGTGGCGGTGGGGATCGCCCAGCCGGCGATCGCGGCCGGATTGTCGCGATTGATGGCGACATAGACCAGCGCCGGCACCACCATGCCGCCGGCGGCGGCGATGCCCGGCAGCACCCGGCGCGGCCAGGTCGACAGTTGCCCGTCCAGCATCTCGCGCTTGATCTCCAGCCCGACCAGCAGGAAGAACACAGCCATCAGCCCGTCATTGATCCAGTGCGAGACGCTGAGCGGACCGAGATAGGCGTGAAGGACGGCGAAATAGGTTGCGGCCAAAGGCGAGTTGGCGACGATGAGCGCGAGGGCGGCGGCCACCATCAGGATGATGCCGCCGGCCGCCTCGCCGTCAAGGAATTCGCGCAGGATCGATTTTGGCTTTTCGTCGCGCATGCACCCCTCCATAACCCAGCCCGTTGGCCGGGAGCCTGTATTCCAATGATGCGCGGCGTCAATTGCGGCGCAAGGCTTAGTTACACCGCGGCGCACGCTTCGAAAGTTGGCTGAAACGCCAGTCCGTTCGTCATCCACGGGCGAAGCAAGGAGCGAAGCGACGCGGCGCAGACCCGAGGATCCATGCCGTTACCTGAGCCGTAGAATATGGCGGTGCAGAATTCTGCATCGTTGCGGCGCGTCGACGTCACGGAATGGATCCTCGGGTCTCCGCGTCCGCTTCGCTCCCGCTCCGCCCGTGGATGACGACGCTTGCCTAACGCGGAGCGCGTTTGGCCAGAATCCGCTGCAGGGTTCTGCGATGCATGTTGAGGCGGCGCGCCGTCTCGGAAACGTTGCGGTCGCACATTTCGTAGACGCGCTGGATGTGCTCCCAGCGCACGCGGTCGGCCGACATCGGGTTTTCCGGGGGTGCCGCGCGCTCGCCCGAGGTGCGGGTGAGCGCGGCAAAGACGTCGTCGGCATCGGCGGGCTTGGAGAGGTAATCGACGGCGCCTAGCTTCACCGCCGTCACCGCGGTGGCGATGTTGCCGTAGCCGGTCAGGATGATGGCGCGGGCGTCGTCGCGCTTTTCGCGGATGACTGCCACGACATCGAGGCCGTTACCGTCGCCGAGCCGCATGTCGACCACCGCATAGGCAGGCGGATGGGCGCGCGCCTTGGCGACCGCCTCTTCCACGCTCTCCGCCGTCTCGACCACGAAGCCTCTTGTTTCCATGGCCCGGGCAAGCCGGGTGAGGAATGGCTTGTCGTCCTCGACGATGAGCAGCGAGGTGTCCTCGCCCTCGACCATTGCACCAGTCGTTTCGTCTCCGCTCATCTTATCGGCATCCCCAAGAGCACTTCGCATCAAAACGGATTCTAGCGAATGCGCCTTAAGTCCTCGTTTCCGGGCATGTCATTTTCCCAAACACCGCCTGCACAGTTTTGGGCGATATGCCTCACTTTTACGCAGATACAGTTCCGCAACAGCAATGTCCAATTTTTAGAGCCGGCAACAGAGCTGCCATGCGGCGAATGCAAGGCTTCGTTCACCGTTTCGCAATTCCGGACGGAAGGCTACGGCGAAATCGCCTAGCCAAAACGCTGCGCACTTTTCCTGGAATTGCTATCCTTGGTTTGCCGCAATTCCGGACGGGAGGCTACGGCGAAGTCGCCGAGCCAAAACGCTGCGCGCTTTTCCTGGAATTGCTATCCTTGGTTTGCCGCAATTCCGGACGGAAAACCGCTGCGCGCTTTTCCTGGAATTGCTCTAGGCATTGTCGAACATGGTGGCCGAAGCCTGCTCCTGGTTGAGGAAGACGCCGCGCGGCCAGGCGATCTGCACCACCGCGCCTTCGCCAAGCCCGCTCGAATTGCGGAAATCGATGGTGGCGCCCGACCGTTCCAGCAGGGTCTTGGCGATGAACAGCCCGAGCCCCAGGCCGCCGCCGGCCTCGGTGCCCTGGCGCGTCGACATATAAGGCTCGCCGATGCGGTCGATGATCTCGGCCGGGAAACCCGGCCCGTCATCGGTGATCGAGAAGACGACCTTCTCGTTGTCCCAGCTCCAACTGACGGTAACCGACTGGCGGGCGAAATCGACGGCATTCTCGACCAGGTTGCCGAGCCCGTAGATGACGCCGGGGCTGCGCTGGCCGACCGGCTCCGGGCCGATGCGCTCGCCAGGCCGCAACCGGATCGAGATGCCGAAATCGCGATGCGGCGCCGTCACCTCCTCGACCAGCGACGTGAGCGGCATGCGCGACATATGCGCTTCGCCTTCCGACGAAAGGCTGGTCAGCCGCTTCAGGATTTCGCGGCAGCGTTCGCTCTGCGAGCGCAGCAACTTCACGTCCTCGCCGTATTTTGGGTCCTTGCCGAGCGCCTTTTCCATCTCCTTGGCGACGACTGTGATGGTGGCCAAAGGCGTGCCGAGCTCATGCGCGGCGGCGGCGGCCAACCCGTCCAGCGCCGACAAATGCTGCTCGCGCTGCAGCACCAGTTCGGTAGCGGCAAGCGCATTAGCGAGCAGGCGCGCTTCCGCCGCGACGCGGAAGGCATAGATGGCGGTGAAGGCGATCGAGGCGAATACCGCCATCCACATGCCGGCGACATAGATGAACGGCATCGGCAGCGGCGACCCTTCATACCAGGGCAGCGGCAGGTGGAAGAACACCAGAAGCGTGGCGGCCGCCATGACCAGCGCGCCCAGCACGGCAGTCAAGCGCAGCGGCAGCGACGCGGCGGAGATGACGACCGGCACGGAAAGCAGCACGGAAAACGGATTGGTCAGACCGCCGGTCATGTAGAGCAGGCCGGTGAGCTGGATGCCGTCGAAGGTCAGGATGGCGAAGGCCGAGAGCGGCGTCAGGCGGTGCGCCGCCGGATAGCGGAAGGTGAGCCACAGATTCATCCAGGCCGAGCAGGCGATCAGCGCAAAGCACATCGGCACCGGCAGCGGGAATTTCAGGCCGTAGGCGACGACAAGCACGGCCAGGCTCTGGCCGACGATGGCCAGCCAGCGCAGGCGGATCAGCGTGTTGAGCCGCAACCGCTGGCTTTGCTGGGAATCGGGCACGCGCAGGATGTTGATCATCGACTTACGATTATAGCCGCGGGAGAGTAAGCGCTAGTAGTGCTGTAAGGGCGACTTAACCGGGTTGGCAGCCGGTGTTTCGGTTCACCCTCATGAGTGCTTGGTGATTGGTCGAGACTCCTCGCGATTTCGTCATCCACGGGCGGAGCGGCGCGAAGCGGAGCGCAGACCCGAGGATCCATTCCGTTACCTTGACCGTAGAATGTAGCGGAACAAGATTCTGAACCATCGCAAAGCGGCGAAGTCACGGAATGGATCCTCGGGTCTGCGCGCGTCGCTTCGCTCCTTGCTCCGCCCGTGGATGACGAAGCGACGGGCGTTTGCGCCAATCGCAAAGGTATGCGGTTCGCCGTCGTAAGCCCGTCGCTAAGTCCCGCGTGGCTTGGCACGGCTGGTGGCAATCGCCAGCAGCGGATTTTCCGGCCAGACATGCCTGGGGTAGCGGCCGCGCATGTCGGTGCGCACATCGACCCAGGAGCCGCGCCAGAAGCCCGGGAGATCGCGCGTCGTCTGGATCGGCCGATGCGCCGGCGACAGCAATTCGAGCGTCAACGGCACGGTGCCGCTGGCGATCGCCGGATGTCGGTCAAGGCCGAACAGCTCCTGCACGCGGATTGCCAGCACCGGCCACTCGCCATCGTAGCGGATCGGCACGTGGCTGCCGGACGGCGCGTCGAAATGGGTCGGCGCCAGCGCGTCGACCTTGCGCTGCAGGTCGTGCGGGACCAACGCCATGAGTGCGGCCGACAGTGTCGCTGGCTTGATGGCCGCGAAGGAGGCGTCGCCGGCGAGAAACGGCAAGAGCCAATCGTCGAGGCGATCCAGAAGAGCGGCATCGGAAACGTCCGGCCAGGGCGCGCCAAGGCCGCGATTGAGCCAGCCGAGCCGCTGGCGCAGCACCTCCGCCTCCTTGCCCCAGTCGAGCAGCGACAGGCCGTGCTCGCGCAAGGCGTCTGTCACGGCGCGGTCGGCGTCCGCGCCTGACGGCGCCGGCAGCATGCGCTCTGACAGCGTGATCGCGCCGAGCCGCGCGGTTTCGCGCATGCGCACGGCACGGCGCTCTCGGTCGAAGGTCGTCTCGCGCTTCGTCTCGATGCGATCGGCAAGGGCGGCGCGGATATCGGCTTCGTCGACGGACGCGGCAGCGGTGATGCGGGCGTTCTGCGCCTTGCCC
This sequence comes from Mesorhizobium australafricanum, assembly GCF_033977265.1. NCBI lineage: Bacteria > Pseudomonadati > Pseudomonadota > Alphaproteobacteria > Hyphomicrobiales > Phyllobacteriaceae > Mesorhizobium > Mesorhizobium australafricanum. The sequence continues at coordinate 325,529 of NZ_JAVIIT010000004.1, forward strand.
TGCAGGTCGGCGACGACCAGCCAGGTTTCATTGGCCAGCGGGTCGGCGGCATCGACCATGGCGCCCGAACCATTGGCGAGCACGAAGCGGCCACGCTCGCCGCGCGCTCTTGCCACGCGATCCGGCCAGGCATGGATGAGGAGCGAGCCGGCGCTGGCCGGTGTGTCGTTTGTTTCTCCGCCAGCCTGCCTGACCAAGCGCTCCGCCAATTGCCGAGCGGCATTGGCGCGCGGCGATCTTTCACTGCCAAAGCGCATCAGCCGGCGTTCGAGGTCGGCGCTGTCGCCGCCGAGCCCGCGCTCGGTCAACAGAACGGCGAGCGTAGCCGCTTGACGTGCCTGGCCGGTCTTCGCCGCTTCGGCCACCATATGCGCCAGCCGCACCGGCAGCGCCAATTTGCGCATCGCAGCGCCCGCCTCCGTCAGCCGGCCAGCATCCTCGATGGCGTGAAGGGCCTTGAGCAGGACCCTCGCCTCGTTGAGAGCGGGCGCCGGCGGCGCATCTAGGAACGAGAGGCTCGACGGATCGGCAACACCGAAAGCGGCGCAGTCGAGCAGCAGGCCGGACAGATCGGCCTCCAGGATCTCCGGCGGCGTGAAGGCGGGAAGCGACGCGGTCTGCTCCGCCCGCCACAGGCGCACCGCCACGCCGGGCTGGGTACGACCGGCGCGGCCGGCGCGCTGGTCGGCCGAGGCCTTGCTGACACGCACCGTCTCAAGCCTGGTCAGGCCGCTTGCCGGCTCGTAGCGCGGCAGGCGCGACAGGCCGGAATCGATGACGACACGCACGCCGTCGATGGTGATCGAGGTCTCGGCGATCGAGCTTGCCAGCACCACCTTGCGGTGGCCGGCGGGCGCCGGCTTGATCGCCGCGTCCTGCGCCTTGTTGTCGAGCTGGCCGTAGAGTGGAACGATGTCGGTGTCGGCGGCGACATTGTCTTGAAGCCGCTCGGCGGTGCGCTCGATCTCGCGCTGTCCTGGCAGGAAGGCGAGCACGCTGCCCTGCTCGCCGGCCAAAGCCGCGCGCACCGCCCTGGCCATGGCGTCCTCGATCGCCACGCCGGCCGGGCGTTCGTCGTAGCGGATCTCGACCGGGTAGGCGCGGCCCTCGCTTTCGATCACCGGCGCCTGCGCCAGAAGCCTTGCGACACGGGCGCCGTCGAGCGTCGCCGACATGACCAACAGACGCAGGTCCGGCCTCAGCGCGCCCTGCACGTCGAGCGCCAGCGCCAGGCCGAAATCGCCGTCGAGCGAACGCTCGTGGAACTCGTCGAAGATCACCGCCGAGACGCCGGGCAGTTCCGGGTCGTCGAGGATCATGCGGGAGAGCACGCCTTCGGTGACGACCAGGATTTTTGTCCGGGCCGACGTGCGGTTCTCCATGCGCATGGCGTAGCCGACGGTGCCGCCTGGCTCCTCGCCCAGCAATTCGGCCATGCGGCGTGCGGCGGCGCGGGCGGCGAGCCGGCGCGGTTCGAGCAGCACGATCCTGCCCGCGCCGAGCCACGGCGCGTCGAGCAGCGCCAGCGGCACCAGCGTCGTCTTGCCGGCGCCGGGCGGCGCCACCAGCACGGCGCTGCTGCGCCCGGCCAGTGCCGCGGCAAGCGCCGGCAGCACGGCCGTGACCGGAAGTTCAGGCAACGGTTTCGTCGTCATCGCGCCCGCATATCAGCCGTCGCGGCCGACGCGCAACTTGCGCGACCGGTGCGCGGTCAAAGCCTGGTGCGTGAAAACGGGTTCCAGCGCACGGTGCCGAGCCTTACCTCTTCGCGCACCATCGTCAGAAGGCCGGAAGCGCCAACCACCGCCAGACCGACCAACGAGAGCCAGTCGGGATATTCATGGAAGAACAGCGCGCCGAGGATAACCGCCCAGACAATTTGCGAGTAATGCGTCGGCGCGATGCGGTTTGCGGGCGCGTATTTGACCGCAAGCAGTTGCAGAAGCTGTCCGCCGGCAGTGAAAATACCGGCCAGCATCAGCCAGACCAGCTGCCCGAGATTGGGGAGAGAGAACGACGTCGCGGCCGCGCCGACGCCGTTGAAGACCAGGCCATAGCCGACCAGCGCGCCGAGGATCGTCGTGCGCTTCTCCTGCTGGGCGAGCGAGCGCATCAGGATGACGCTGGTGGCGGCGAGGAAGGCATTGGCAAAGGCGGCGAGATGGCCGAGATGCAATTCGCGAAAGCCCGGCCGCACCACCAGCATGACGCCGACAAAGCCGGCGACCACGGCCAGCCACCGCCAGGGACCGACCCTTTCCTTCAGGACGAGCGTCGACAGGATGGTGACCAGCAATGGCGCCAGAAAGATCAGCGCGTAGACTTCCGCCAGCGGAATGGTGGTGAAGGCAAAGACGCTGAGCACACCCGACGCAATACCCGCCAAGGCGCGCGCCTGCACCGCCCACGGCCTTTTGGTGCGCCAGAAGTCACGCCAGCGTTCGCCCCGGGGCTTGGTGAAGAACAGAAAGCAGCCGGCAAACAAGGTCGAGAAGAAGCCGATCTCGAAGACGGTGAACTGACCGCCCAGGCTCTTGATGACCCCGTCGCTGAACGAATAGCTTGCATAGGCGATCAGAGCGAGCAGGATTCCGTTCGGCACGATGCAATTTCCGGGAGAGACGACGAGAAGATACTGGCGCTGGGGCACATCCCGACGACATCGAGATACTCCTGTTCGGTACGCTGGCCGCCTATCCCGCGCAAGGCGCAGAACTGACTTTTGCGATAGCCACCGATGGTGCCAAGGGCGGCAAGGGAGACCCGGCAGCCGGCGCCGCCGATCCGGCCGGTGACGGCAAGCCCGAGCCCGCCAACCGGGCCAGCTGACAGCAGCGGGACGTAGCGTCCGCCGGCATTTCCCGAACGATTTCAGTCACCCGTTTCACCATGCTGCGGCGCAGCAACGAATTCGCTTGCGTTGTTTAGTAAAAAGAGCATCACTAAACAAATTACTAAACATCGGCAGCGCATTGCGCACCATGTTCAGGCCCTCGGAGGAGCGAGGGTTGAGGGCTCTTGAAACCGTCATCCGGACGCGTTTCGCAAATGGGAGGTAAGGCATGAAATCGACCTTGAAACTGGCGTTGGGACTGGCCTCGGCGATCTTTGCGTCGACAGCCGTCTCGAACGTCGCGCATGCGGAAGACCTGACGCTGTGCTGGGCGGCCTGGGATCCGGCCAATGCGCTCGTGGAACTGTCCAAGGACTTCACCAAGGAAACCGGCATCGGCATGAAGTTCGAGTTCGTGCCGTGGACCAATTACGCCGACCGCTTCCTCAACGAGCTCAACTCGCATGGCAAGCTCTGCGACCTGATCATCGGCGACAGCCAATGGATCGGCGGCGCCGCCGAGAACGGCCATTACGTGAAGCTGAACGACTTCTTCGACAAGGAGAAGATCAGCATGGACGACTTCGTGCCGGCGACCGTGGTGGGCTATTCCGAATGGCCGAAGAACACGCCGAATTACTGGGCGCTGCCGGCCATGGGCGACGTCGTCGGGTGGACCTATCGCAAGGACTGGTTCTCCAAGCCCGAGCTGCAGAAGGAATTCAAGGAAAAATATGGCTGGGACCTCGCCCCGCCGACCACCTTCGACCAGCTGAAGCAGATCGCCGAGTTCTTCCAGAAGCGGCAGATCGACGGCAAGACCGTCTACGGCGCCTCGATCTACACCGAACGCGGCTCGGAAGGCATCACCATGGGCGCCATGGACGTGCTCTACAGCTATGGCTTCCAGTATGACAACCCGAAGAAGCCCTATGAGATGGAAGGCTTCGTCAACTCCGAGAAATCGGTGAAGGGGCTGGAGTTCTACAAAGCGCTCTATGACTGCTGCACCCCGCCCGGCGCTTCCAACAGCTACATGGGCGAAGGCGTCGACGCCTTCAAATCCGGCCAGGTGGCGATGCATATGAACTTCGCCTTCACCTGGCCCGGCCTGCAGAAGGACGAGAATGTCGGCGGCGACAAGATCGGCTACTTCGTCAATCCGAAAGGTCCCGACGGCGACCAGTTCGCCCAACTCGGCGGCCAGGGCATCTCGGTGGTTTCCTACTCCGACAAGCAGGAATCGGCGCTGAAATACATCAAGTGGTTCGCCAACAAGGACGTCCAGGCCAAGTGGTGGTCGCTCGGCGGCTATTCCTGCCTGAACTCCGTCGTCAAGGACCCGAAATTCCCGTCCAGCCAGCCCTATGCGCAGGCCTTCCTCGACTCGATGGCGATCGTGAAGGATTTCTGGGCCGAACCCAGCTACGCACCGCTGCTGCAGGCCTCGCAGAAGCGCTTCCACGACTATGTCGTCGCCGGCCAGGGCTCGGCCAAGGACGCGCTCGACGGCCTGGTCAAGGACTGGACCCAGGTCTTCCAGGACGACGGGAAGATGTAGTCGGGGCAAGATGTAAGGCTCCTCCCGAGCCAGACCGACGCGTCCCGTGCCGCCCTTGGCACGGGACGCAGTTCAGATAAATTCCATCGCTGAGACCTACCCGTGACCGAAGCAGGACTTACCATGCTCAATCGGACTGCGGACAATGTTGCCCGGGCGACCCCGGAGCCGTTGGCCAAGAAGATCCGGGGCATCAGCGACAAGGGCCTCGCCTGGCTGTTCATCTCGCCGACGATCCTGTTGCTGCTTGCCATCAACATCTTCCCGCTGTTCTGGGCGATCTATCTGTCGTTCACCAACTACCGCGCCAACCGCCCCAACGAAGTGGTGAAGAATCTGGGGCTTGCAAACTACCAGCGCATCCTCGGCGACCACGACATCTGGATCGCCATGCAGACCACGGCGCATTTCGTGTTCTGGACGATCCTGTTGCAGACGGTGATCGGCTTCACGCTGGCCTGGCTGATCGACCGCAAGTTCCGCGGCCACGCCTTCTGGACGACCATCATCCTGGTGCCGATGATGCTGTCGCCGGCGGTGGTCGGCAATTTCTGGCGCTTCCTCTACGAGCCGCAGATCGGGCTGTTTTCCTATGTCATCTCGTTCGTCACCGGCATTCCGCCGACGAATGTGCAGATGCTGTCCAATGTCGAGCTGGCGCCGTGGTCGATCATCATCGTCGACACCTGGATGTGGACGCCTTACGTGATGCTGATCTGCCTCGCCGGCCTGCGCTCGATCCCGGAATACATCTACGAGGCGGCGGAGGTCGACCGCGCCTCCAACTGGCGGCAGTTCTGGTCGATCACGCTGCCGATGGCGCTGCCCTTCATTATGCTGGCGGTGCTGTTCCGCGGCATCGAGAATTTCAAGATGTTCGACATGGTCAATCTTCTGACCGGCGGCGGACCCGGCTCGACCACCGAGGTCGCCTCGATCACGCTGAAACGGCAGGCCTTCGAGAGCTGGCGCACCGGCTATTCGTCGGCCTTCGCCATCATCCTGTTCGTCGCGGTGTTCGGGCTGGCCAACATCTACGTCAAGGCGCTCAACAAGGTGAAGCAGAGATGAGCCTGACCACCGCCCATTCCGTCGTAGCACCCTCGTCGAACGCCAAGCTGATCGCCGGCACGATCATCATCGCCTATGCGCTGATCTCGATCGTGCCGCTGTTCTGGATCTTCGCCACCAGCTTCAAGACGCCGCCGGACTCGATCGCCTATCCGCCGAAAATCGTCTTCCAGCCGAGCATCGAGGGCTATTGCAACCTGTTCACCACCCGCACCAGGCAGACGCCGGAATATATCAACTCGCTCGGGCCGGCGACCGGCTTCTGCGACGAGACCGTGCGCAAGCGCAACATGGTCATCGCCGGGCCATCGAATTTCCTGCCGCGTTTCGTCAACTCGCTGATCATCGCCTTCGGCTCGACCTTCTGCGCGGTGTTCCTGGGCACGCTCTCGGCCTACGGCTTCTCGCGCTTCAAGGTGCCTTTGGCCGACGATCTTCTGTTCTTCATCCTGTCGACACGCTTCATGCCGCCGATCGCGGTGGCGATCCCGATCTACCTGATGTACCGCGAGCTCGGCCTCTCCGACACCGCGCTCGGCATGATCCTGCTCTACACCGCGGTTAACGTCTCCTTGGCCGTGTGGCTGCTCAAGGGCTTCATCGACGAGATCCCGCGCGAGTATGAAGAGGCCGCGATGATCGACGGCTATACAAGGCTGCAGGCCTTCTGGCGCACCGTGCTGCCGCAAGCGACCACCGGCATCGCCGCGACCGCCATCTTCTGCCTGATCTTTGCCTGGAACGAATATGCCTTCGCCGCGCTGCTCACCTCCGGCACCGCGCAGACCGCGCCGCCCTTCATCCCGACGATCATCGGCGAAGGCGGCCAGGACTGGCCGGCGGTGGCGGCGGGCACGACCATCTTCCTGGTGCCGATCCTCGTCTTCACCATCCTGCTCCGCAAACAGCTCTTGCGCGGCATCACCTTCGGCGCGGTGCGCAAATGATGAACAGTCAGCAAGTATGGAACCAGCGCTGCGGAAGCGCCCCTTCTCCCCGTTCACGGGGAGAAGATGCCGGCAGGCAGATGAGGGGCAGCGCCGCCGTATGCCGCAATCAGGGACGTTTGCGCCGCCCCTCATCCGACCCTTCGGGCCACCTTCTCCCCGTGAACGGGGAGAAGGAAGGGGGTGTTGCATGAGCCACTCGGTTGTCTCCAAGCGCTCCTCTTGGCCGCGTTGGGCAAGGCGCGGCCTGCTGGAAAACATAGCGACCGCGCTCATCGCGATCGGCTTCCTGATGCTGTTCCAACCTTTCGCGCTGTCGCTCTACACCTATTCCTTCGTCACCATGCTTGCCGGCACGGTCATGTTCATCATCGTCTCGAAATTTCCGGAATAGACATGGCCGAGATCCGTGTTCAGAACCTGAGGAAGGCCTTCGGCGCATTTGTCGCCGTGCAGGACTCCAATTTCGTCGTCGAGGACGGCGAGTTCTTCGTCATGCTCGGCCCGTCCGGCTGCGGCAAGACGACGACGCTTCGCATGATCGCCGGCCTCGAACTGCCGACCGGCGGCAAGATCCTGCTCGGCGGCGAGGACGTCACCATGCGCCGGGCGCGCGAGCGCGACATTGCCTTCGTCTTCCAGCTCTTCGCGCTCTACCCGCACATGAACGTGCGCAAGAATATCGGCTTTCCGCTGCTGGCGCAGGGCATGGCGTCGGCCGAGATCCGCCAGCGGGTCGAGGAGACCGCGAAGCTGCTGCGCATCGACCATTTGCTCGACAAATCCGTCTCCGGCCTTGCCGGCGGCGACCGCCAGCGCGTCGCGCTCGGCCGTGCCATCGTGCGGCGGCCGAAATGCTTCCTGATGGACGAACCGCTGGGGACCCTCGATACGGAATTCCGCGATTTGATGGTGCATGAGCTGCGCGAGCTGCACAACCGCATCCACGCCACGACCGTCTATGTCACGCACGACCAGATGGAAGCGATGTCGATGGCCGACAAGATAGCGGTGATGAACCATGGCGTCATCGAACAGTTCGGCACGCCGCGCGAGATCTATGACCGGCCGGCAACGATGTTCGTCGCAGATTTCATCGGCTCGCCGCCGATGAATTTCCTGAAGTTCGGCGGCGGCCTCGCCAAGGGCGCGAAGGAGATCGTCGTGCAGGGCGCCAAGGTCACGGTGCCGGAAGTGCGCGAGGATATCGCGCCCGCCGACATGGCGCTCGGCATCCGGCCCGAGCACATCCGCTTCGATGACGGCTCGAAGCTGCGCGGCGCTATCTACGGCACCGAATATCTCGGCACCACGCAGATCGTTGCCGTCGAGACGGCCGACGGCATCATCAAGGCACGGGTGCCGGCGGGCATTCATCTCAGTCCCGGCGAACAGGTCGGGCTGGCGCTGAACGGCGCGCGGCTGTCGCTGTTCGAGAAGGGTTCCGGCCGCGCGGTCAGGACCGCCATGCATGATCAGGCAGCGGAGGCGCGCCATGGCTGATGTCCATATCCAGGGCGTGACCAAGAGCTTCGGCGACACTGTCGCGATCAACGATCTCGACCTGCGGATCAAGGACGGCGAATTCGTCGTGCTGCTCGGGCCTACCGGCGCCGGCAAGACGACGACGCTGAGGCTTATCGCCGGGCTGGAACGGCCGGACAGCGGCGCGATCCGCATAGCCGGGCAGGACGCGACGGCCCTGTCGCCGGCGGAGCGCGATACCGCCTTCGTCTTCCAGCAATATTCGCTCTACCCGCATCTTTCGGTGTTCGAAAACCTCGCCTTCCCGCTGCGCTCGCCGGCGCGGCGGTTTCCGGAGGAAGCGGTGCGCCGCCGCGTCGAGGAAGTGGCGCGCATGGTGCGCATCGACCACAAGCTCGACAACCGCTCGACAAAACTGTCGGGCGGCGAGATGCAGCGCGTCGCCATCGGCCGGGCGCTGGTGCGCAAGCCGGCGATCTATCTGATGGACGAGCCGCTGTCCTCGCTCGACGCCAAGCTGCGCGCCGATCTCAGGCTCGAGCTGAAGCGCATCCAGTCCGAGCTCGGCGCCACCATGCTCTATGTCACGCACGACCAGATCGAGGCGATGACCATGGCCGACCGCATCGGCATTCTCGCCGATGGGGTGCTGGTGCAGATCGGTACGCCGCGCGCGATCTATTCGGAGCCGGCAAACCTCCATGTCGCGGCGCGCCTCGGCCAGCCGGCGATCAATCTTCTGCCGGCCGGGCTGCTGCCCGACGGCGGCGCGCCGGCCGGAACGGCGACGATCGGCGCCCGAACCGAGCATCTCGCGATCGAGAAGGCAATGAACGGCCATGCCGACGGCGTCGTCGACTGGGTCGAGCACCTGGGCGACCAGAACCACCTGCACGTGACGGTGGGGGTGAAAAAGCTGGTCACGCTGACCGATCCCGACACGCCGCTCGCAAAGGGGGACAAAGTGACGATCCGCTACATCGCGCCGCTCTATTTCGGCTCGGACGGGCAAAGACTGATGTAGCGGGGACTGATGTAGCCGGCTCTGACCACATATTTGCAAAACCGATTGACGACCGCAGATACGGACTGGACGAAATCCATGAAGCACTTTTTCAACCGCAAGGACACCATCGTCACCGAAGCACTCGACGGCTTCCTCGCCACGGCGGGGTCGGGCACGCTGGCCCGCCTCGACGGCTATCCCGAGATCAAGGTCGTGCTTCGCGCCGACTGGGACAAGACGAAGGTGGCTGTGGTTTCGGGCGGCGGCGCCGGGCATGAACCCTCGCATGCCGGCTTCGTCGGTGCCGGCATGCTGACGGCCGCCGTCTCCGGCGAGATCTTCGCCTCGCCGAGCGTCGAGGCGGTGCTGGCGGCGATCCGCGCCACGACCGGCCCCGCGGGCTGCCTGCTGGTCGTCAAGAACTACACCGGCGATCGGCTCAATTTCGGACTGGCCGCGGAAAAGGCGCGCGCCGAAGGTCTCGCGGTCGATATGGTGATCGTCGCCGACGACATCGCGCTGCCCGACATCGCGCAGCCGCGCGGCGTCGCCGGCACGCTGTTCGTGCACAAGATCGCCGGTCACCTCTCCGAAACCGGCCGCGACCTGGCGTCGGTCGCGGCCGCGGCGCGCGCGGCCGCGAAGGATATTGTCTCGCTCGGCATCTCGCTCTCCTCCTGCTCGATCCCCGGACAGGCGCATGAGGATCGCTTCGGCGCGGATGATGGCGAGCTCGGCCTCGGCATCCATGGCGAGCCGGGCGTCGAGCGCATCGCGCTGCAGAGCGCCGGCGCGCTGGTGGCGATCATGGCAGAGCGCCTCGCGGCGCGGCTCGATGCCGGCAGCCGTCATGCCCTGCTGGTCAACAATCTCGGCTCGGTACCTCCGCTCGAAATGTCGCTCATCGCCAATGCGGTGCTCGCCTCGCCGCTGGCGAAGGCCGTGGCGCTGACTGTCGGCCCCGGGCATCTGATGACCGCGCTCAACATGAACGGCTTTTCGCTGTCGCTGATCAAGCTGGACGCGGAGCGCGAGGCAGCCCTGCTGGCACCTGTCGGTCCGCATGCCTGGCTACCGGCGAAGCCGGTACGCGTACCGGTCGTCATGGCGATGACCAAGCCCGCCAATCTCGAGACAAAGGTGGCCAGCCGCGACACCGGCGCGCATCGACTGATCACGGCCGTCTGCGAGAAGCTGATCTCGCTGGAAGAACCGCTCAACAGTCTCGACGCCAAGGCGGGCGATGGCGACACCGGCTCGACGGTGGCGACGGGCGCGCGCAGCATTCTCGAGCGCATCGATGCACTGCCGCTTGCCGATCGCGCCGCAACTGCCGCGACGATCGGCGATACTCTGGGCACTTCGATGGGCGGTTCCAGCGGCGTACTTCTGTCGATCTTCTTCACCGCCGCATCGCAGTCGCTCGGCACCGGCGCGTCGCTCAGCAAGGCCTTGCTCGCCGGACTCGACCGCATGACTTTCTACGGCGGTGCCAAGATCGGCGACCGCACCATGGTCGATGCGCTGGAGCCGGCGCTGAAAGCCCTCGATGCAACCGGGGTGGAAGCGGCCGCCAAAGCGGCGCGGCAAGGTGCCGAGGCAACCGCCGCGATGCAGAAGGCCAAGGCCGGGCGTTCCGCCTATATCGGCAGGCAGCTCGACACAGCGGACCCCGGCGCTTTCGCGGTCGCCGAAGTTTTCGCTGCCGTGGCGGCGCTGTTCGCCCCGGCATGAAGGACAAGAAATGGCCGCATCCGATTTCTCCCGACTGATCGTGGCGGCGGCCGATACGATCGCGGCGCATGCCGAGGAGTTGACCGCGCTCGACCAGGCGATCGGCGACGGCGACCATGGCCTGAACATGAAGCGCGGCTTCGAGGCCGTGCGCGCCGAGGCGGACGCCTTCGCGGCCAAACCGCTGCCCGAGGCGCTGAAGGCGGTCGGCACCAAGCTGGTGATGACCGTGGGCGGCGCCTCCGGGCCTCTGTTCGGCACGCTGTTCATGGCGCTCGGCAAGGACCTGCCGGCGGCACCCGATCGAAACGGGCTGGCGGCGGCACTGGGCAAGGCGATCGAGGCGGTGGCGGCGCGCGGCAAATCGCAGCCGGGGCAAAAAACCATGCTCGACGTGCTGCAGCCGGTGTATGAGGCGCTGGCGCAAGGCAAGACGGCTGGCGAAATCGTCGACACCGCCGACAAGGCGGCGGAGGCCACGGTGCCGATGAAGGCCCTGCGCGGGCGCGCTTCCTTCCTGGGAGAACGCTCGATCGGGCATATGGACGCCGGGGCGCGCTCGACCGCGCTTCTGGTGCGCGCAGTCGCGGAAGCGATAGAGGGCATTTGATGAGCAATGTCGGTATCGTCATCGTGTCGCATTCACCCCTGGTTGCCGAGGGTACCGCCGACATGGTGCGCCAGATGGTGGGCGACGAAGTGCCGCTTGCATGGTGCGGCGGAAACGGCCATGGCGGGCTCGGCACCAGCGTCGAGGCGATCATGGGTGCGATCGACAAGGCCTGGTCGGAAGCAGGCGTCGCCGTCCTGGTCGATCTCGGCGGCGCCGAGACCAACTCGGAGATGGCGGTCGAGATGATCGGCGAGCCGCGTTCCCAGAAGATTGTCGTCTGCAACGCGCCGATCGTCGAGGGCGCGGTGATGGCTGCAACCGAATCCTCCGGCGGCGCCTCGCTCAAGGAAGTGGTGGCGACGGCGCATGAACTGTCGCCGTCGTGAACGAACGAGAACCGACTGAATGTCAACATCCGCCGAAGCAACCGTTCTGATTACCCACGCCGTGGGCCTGCACGCGCGCCCTTCGGTGAAGTTCACCAAGCTCGCCAAGTCGTTCGCGGCCGAGGTGGAAGTGGCGGTCGCCGCCAACGGCCCATGGTTCGACGCCAAGAGCATCGTCAAGGTAATGGCAGCGAAGGCGCCGAAGGGGACGATGCTGCACATCCGTGCCAAGGGCGACGGCGCGACCCAAGCAGTCGAGGCGCTGGTCGACCTGGTGCAGCGTGACTTCGACGAGGACGCGGATCATGCCCGCTCCGCTTGAAACGGACCTGCATGTCCACAGGCCCGCAAGGAATGCGAGCCATGCGGATTGACGGTATTCCCGCCTCTCCCGGCTATGCCGAAGGGCCGCTGTTCGACCTCGACCAGCCTCCGGCCAGTTACAAAGCCAAGGCGGGCGCGACGGGAGAAAAAGCAGCACTGGAAGGGGCGATCGGCAAGGCCGTCGGCCGGCTGGCGGCGCTGGTCGAAACCGCCGAAGGCGACGCTGCCGGCATCCTGGAATTCCACATCGCCATGCTGGAAGATGATGCACTGAGCGGTCCGGCCTTCGCGTCGATCGGCTCCGGGCAGCCGGCGGACGTCGCCTGGCGCGCTGCGCTCGACAGCGAAATCGCCGGTTACCAGGCGTCGGACCAGGACTATTTCCGCGCCCGCGCCGCCGATCTGCGCGACATTCGCGACCAGGTGCTGCGGGCGCTGAGCGAGGACAGCGAGGCCGCGGCGCCCCTGGGCGCGATCCTCTATGGCGAGGACATCGCGCCGACGCGCTTCCTCGAAACCGATTGGAGCCAAGGCGGCGGCATCGCGCTCAAGCGCGGCAGCACGGCCAGCCATGTCGCGATGCTGGCGCGCTCGCGCGGCGTGCCGATGGTCGTCGGTCTCGGCGCCCCGGCCGGACCGCTCACCGGCGCAGCGCTGCTCGATGCCGAGCGCGGCGGAATCATTTTCTCGCCGTCGCCGGCCGAGACTGAAGCCTTCCGGCAGTCCGCCTCTTTCTTCGCCGACCGCCAGGGCGCGGCGCGGACATTCCTGACGGAGCCGGCTGTGACCAAGGCCGGCACCGCTGTGCGCGTCCAGGTCAACATCGCCTACCCTTCCGACGTCGACGGCATCGATATTGCGACCTGTGACGGCGTCGGCCTGATGCGCACGGAATTCCTGTTCGGCAAGACGCTGCCCGACGAGGAGACGCAATATCATGCCTACCGCAAGGTGCTTGAATGGGCCGGCGACAAGCCGGTGACCATCCGTACCGTCGATGCCGGCGGCGACAAGCCCGTGCCCGGTTTCACCGTCGAGGAAACCAACCCGTTTCTTGGCCTGCGCGGCATCCGGCTTTCGCTGGCGCGGCGCGATACCTTCCGCGTACAGATACGGGCATTGCTGCGCGCCGCTATCCACGGCAATCTGAAGGTGATGTTCCCGATGATCGCCACGCATGACGAGTACAGCCAAGCCGCCGCGCTGTTCGCGGAAGAACAGGCAACGCTCGCCGCGCAGGGCGTGGCGCACGAGCTGCCGCCGCTCGGCATCATGGTCGAGGTGCCTTCCGTCGCGCTGGTGCCGGAAGGCTTCGCCGATGTCGCCTTCTTTTCGATCGGCTCCAACGATCTGACGCAGTATGTGATGGCGGCGGCCCGCGACAACGCCGCGGTCGCGCATCTCAACTCCGTTCGCCACCCGGCGGTATTGCGACTGATCGCTACGGTTGCCGCCTTCGGACGGGAGAAGGGAATCCCAGTCAGCCTCTGCGGCGATGCCGGCGGCGATCCGGCAGCCATCCCGGCTCTGCTTGAAGCCGGCCTGCGCGACTTGTCGGTCGCACATGCGCAACTCGCGATGGCCAAGGCGGCCATTGCGGACATCCCGGTGTAAGCGCGGCATGACCAGGGCCGAAAAGATACCGGAAGCAGGCTCGGAAGAGGCGATCCGCGCCTATAAGACGATCCTGTCGCAGGTCATCGACCAGCGCCCATCCGGCATGCGCCAGCGCCTGGCCGACGCGCTCGGCAAGCACCGCAGCTTCGTCACGCAGATTTCCAGCCCGGTCTATTCGATCCCGATCCCGTCAAAACATTTGCCGGCGATCTTTTCCGTCTGCCATTTCAGCCAGGCCGAGCGCGACCAGTTCCTCGCCGCCTATCATTTGGCGCATCCCGGCAAGATGTCCGTCGCGGCAGGCATGCGTAAAACCAGGCATGTCTCGGTCATCGTTCCCGATTTCGGCGACGACAAGCAAAACGCCGCGCTCGACCGGGCAATCAACGATTTCATCCAGAAGATCACCAGCATCACCGGCAAGAGTGGCGGCTGATCGCATGGCGTAAGGCTGTGTCGGGAGGACACATGAAGAAATTCCTGAATTCGGTCGATACGGTGCTGACGGAAAGCCTCGACGGCTTTGCGGCCGCACATGCCGATATCCTGGTCCTCGGCGAGGAGCACAAATTCATCCGCCGCAAGGAGCTGAAACCTGGCAAGGTGGCGCTGATCTCAGGCGGCGGCTCGGGTCACGAGCCGCTGCATGGCGGGCTGGTCGGCCACGGCATGCTGGACGCCGCCTGCCCCGGCCAGGTCTTCACCTCGCCGACGCCGGATCAGATGCTCGCGGCGGTGCAGGCCGTCGATACCGGCGCCGGCTGCCTGTTCATCGTCAAGAACTATGAAGGCGACGTGATGAATTTCGACATGGCGGCAGAAATGGCGGACGGCGTGCTGCAGGTCGTGACCAATGACGACGTCGCCGTCGAGAACTCGTCCTACACGACCGGACGCCGCGGCGTTGCCGGCACGCTGGTGGTTGAAAAGATCGTCGGTGCCGCCGCCGAGCAAGGCATGGCCCTGCCCGCGCTCAAGGCGCTGGGCGACCGCGTCAACGCCGCCACGCGCTCGATGGGCGTGGCGCTGACCAGCGGCACGGTGCCCGCCGCCGGCAAGCCGACTTTCGAGATCGGCGACGGCGAGATGGAGTTCGGCGTCGGCATCCATGGCGAACCCGGCCGGCGTCGCGACGCGCTGAAGAGCGCCGACGCGATCGCCGAGGAGGTCTGCGCGGCGATCACCGGCGACTTCGGTGAGCGCGCCAAAGGGCCGGCGCTGCTGTTCGTCAACGGCTTCGGCGGCACGCCGTCGATGGAGCTCTATCTGATGTACAACTGCGCCCGCAGAATATTCGAGAAACAGGGCGTGACGGTGATCCGCTCACTCGTCGGCTCCTATGTGACCTCGCTCGACATGGCCGGATGCTCGATCACGCTCACCATGCTCGACAATGACTTGACGGCGTTATGGGACGCTCCGGTGCACACGGCGGCGCTGCGCTGGGGGATGTAGCGCGCGTCGCTGGCTTCCCGGGTGCTTTTCTGGCAAGCATGCGCAAAACCTCGTTGCTGTTTTGGCGAACCGATGCTGCCCGAGCTTTCGCCTGCCCAGGAAAAACTGCTGATCAACCTTGCCGACCCCGAGGCGCCCGCCGATTGGGGCAAGGACGTTTCCGCAAGCGGCCTGATGGCGGTGCTGGCCAATGCCGAGTTCCACGGCGTGTTGCCGATCGTTCTGCGCAAGCTCAGGGAACGTGGCGACGCCAATCTACCAAGAGACACAAGCCTACTGCAGAAGCTTGCCGAGCTGCGCGACCAGGCGACGACGGCGACCGGGCAGTCGATGCTGCTGCAATACCATGGCGACCGCATCATGAAAGCGCTGGCGGCGAAAGGCGTTCCGGCCCGGATCGTCAAGGGGCCGGTATTCGCGCGCAGGCTCTATCGGCAGGTTGCCGACCGGCCGTTCACCGACATCGACATCCTCGTCGACCCCGCCGGCATCGAAGAAGCCAACAGGACGATCGCCGAATGCGGCTTCAAACTCGGCAGCGGCGAGGCCGAGTCGCACGAGTTGCAGGAGTTCAAATGGCTGGAGAAAGAGAACTCCAGCCTGCTGATCGAGCTGCACGGCAATCTGGTGCACGACACCGGCATGCGCAGGCGCTTGTCGCTCGGCTTTCGCGAGTTGCAGGCGATCGACAACGGCGAAACCGACACGCCGGCAGCGCTGCTCACCATCGGCATCGTCCACGCCGCCGGCGGCCATAAGTTCCACCGGCTGCAGCTCTGCGTCGACGTGCTGCAAGGCGTGCGGGCGCTGAAATCGCCGGAAGAGGACGCGCGGTTGCTCGAGGCCGCGCGCATGACCGGCATCGAGCTCGAGCTCGCGACGGTCCTCAACGTGACCGGACGCCTGTTCGGCGCGCCGCGCGCGATCGAGCTCGCCGACCGCATCAAGCCGGACCTTTCGATAAGGCTGGCGAAATGGCTGATCACCGGCAACATGCTGCTGCGTGTCAACTCGCGCGAAAAGCTGCGCTCGCGTCTCAGCCGCGACGCCTTCCGCTGGGTGCAGAGGCTTGCCCGGCCGAGACCTTATCCCGCCTGAGCGAGGGAACTTCGCGATCCGCTTAGAACGTTTCACCGTTTCACGGAAACGGCGAACCGCTCTATCTCTTTGTTTGACGCAATTCCGGGCGGAAAACCGCTCACACTTTTCCTGGAATTGCTCTAGAGACGCACCGCGGCGCGGATCAGCACCGCCGCCTCGGCCGGCCTCGCCCCGACTTGCAGCGTGAAGGTCGGCACCGTCTTGACCAAGGCCGCGATCGTCGCCATTCGCCTTTTCTGCAGCGGCAACAGGCCGGTCATGCCGGTCCGCACATTGTCGGTGGCCAAAGCCACCATGGCGTCGGTCCTCGCCATTGGCACGAGCCGGGTCTCGCCGTCGGCCGAGCGGGCAAGATGAAGCAGCGCCGCGATCGGCCTGGCCCGAACGTCCTCGACACGGATGATCTCGCCAAGACGATCGAGCGAGACGGCCTGCTCGCCCTCCGCGTCCCATGTCTCGCCAAGGCAGGGCGACACGAAAGGCAGCATTGTTGCCGTGTTGCGATGGATCTTCACCCTACGCGGCATGCCCCAGGCGGTGACGCCTTCCGGTGCCGCGCTCAGGATCATGACGTCATCCGAGCAGAGGCCGAAGCCCTGCGAGGCGAGCGCCAGCGACGTCGTCGACTTGCCGGTGCCGCTCGGCGCATGGATCAGCACGAGCGCCTCGCTGCCCGGCAGCGTCAGGCCGGCCGTATGCAGCATGTGCTGCGCGCCGGCATCGAGCGCGGCATCGAGCACCATCATCAGCAGCGTCCACTTGATCTTGCTGTCCGGATGAACGCAGATTTCGGCCCAACCCTCCTCGTCGTGGATCGACAGCGTCTGCTGACCTGGAAAGACGAGATGGAAGACGCAACCGGCATCGATCATCCGGCAATGGCCGTCCAGCGGCACTTCGCCGTCGAAAGCGAGTTTTCCTTCCGGGTTCTCCGGCAATTGCGGCGTCTCGACGATGTTGACGCGAAAACCGGGCTGGACAGGCTCGATCACGCGCAGGGCGCCGAGCATCAGGTCGAAGCTCGGCCAGAGGTCGGCGCGCGCCGCGGTGATGCCTATGACCTGCCCTTTGAGGTCGTAGCAGAAAGTGGTCGTCCGGTCGCTCAAGCGGTGGGCGCCTTCGCGCTGGACGGGTGGCGATAGATCTCCACCATGCCGGGCTGGCTGTCGCTGACCACCGGCTTGCCGTCGAGGCAGACCCAGCAATGCGCCGACAGGCGAGGCTCTTGCATCGACCTGGCATCGACGCCGAAACGCAGCTCCGGATCTAGACCGGCCATGCGCAGAAAGCGGAAGCCGAGCAGACCTTCCCGAAGGCATCTGCGGTCGCGCATGAACCAGGGACGCCGGACCGTTCGGTTGACGCGCTGCACGATGTAGGTCCAGGGCAGGTCACGATAGGGCGCAGGCGACCGCAGCGGCGCCAGTTTCAACACGCTTTCGAAATCGCGCCGGCCGACCAGCGCCGGCATCAGCCGGGCGCTGAGCCACAAATGGACGCGAAACAGGACGCGCAGGAACGGTCCGTCGACCATCACGCGCCCGGGTCGGCGAGGATGCTTTCGGCTACTAATTCGGCGGCCAATTCGGCCATATCCACGTCGAGCGTTGCCTTGTCGACGTCGAATTCGTCCGACAACAGGTTGACGATCTGGCCGAGGTTGCGCGCACCGTCGACCTTGCCGAGAAAAGCCTCGGTCGTGTCGTTGCAGGTGTAGAGCTGGCCACTGCGTGCCAACAGCACGACGGCGCCATCGCCGACATGCTGCACGGAAGCGTCGTCCGCCATCCGCAGCACCGTTTCAGGACCAATCTCAGCCATGTGCCCGCTCCCTTTAGCCGCAGAGCAAATAGCGCGCCAACCCTACGCTGTCCATTACGGCGGCCGTCTTGCTACAAATGGCCAGGCGTCAGCCGACCGGACCTGTCGGTCCGCTTGGGCCTGCCACGACATTCGACAGCTTCTCACGCTTTACCAGCACCGGCGTTTCGTAAGTTCTCTTCATCGAAAATGCCCCAAGAAGAAGGGTTTACGGTGTGAGGATGATCGGTCGTTGCGCCCACTGTCAAGGCGGCAAGCCCGTTAGGGTTGCCTTCCTTCCCTTAAGTAAGCTATGAGTCCGCCGCGTTTCGGGGAGTGATTTCGTATGCGTTACAATTGGGAACGGGCTCCGACGGCGTTCGAGCGCCATCGGAAGGCGCTTGCGGCGGCCATCTTGATCGCCGGCGGCGTCGGGCTGATGCTGGCGGCGCTGCCGCTCTAAGCCGGCTTATATCACGGACAGCGACAGCGACGCCCCCACTGGAGGTGCCGAACAGAGACGTTGCTGGTGATGTCGACCAAAAAATGCAGGAAGACATATCCGGCAAAAGCGACTCAGAGCGATACGCCATTTCACCGCTTCAAGGAGACGGCGAACCGCACTATCTCCTTGTTCTGACGCAATTCCGGACGGAAAACCGTTTCACACTTTTCCTGGAATTGCTCTGGTTTTGACGCAATTCCGGACGGAAAACCGTTTCACACTTTTCCTGGAATTGCTCTGGTTTTGACGCAATTCCGGACGGAAAACCGTTTCACACTTTTCCTGGAATTGCTCTAGGCTTATTCCCAGAGGGCAAATGTCCCTGGGAGGAAGGTCGATGGCCTCACGCTACCACGAAGTCTATGAGGGCTGGAAACGCGACCCCATAGGGTTCTGGGCCGAAGCGGCCAAGGCGATCGACTGGTATACGCCAGCCGAAAAGGTCTTCGACCCGACGGAAGGCGTCTATGGCCGCTGGTTCACCGGCGCCACCTGCAATACCTGCTACAACGCCATCGACCGCCATGTCGCGGGCGGCCGCGCCGACCAGCTGGCGCTGATCCATGACAGCGCGATCACCGGCACGATCCGGAAATTCACCTATGCCGAACTGAAGCGCGAGGTCGTTGCGCTGGCGTCGGTGATCAGGCATCGCGGCATCGGCAAGGGCGACCGCGTCATCATCTACATGCCGATGGTGGCGGAGGCGGCAATCGCCATGCTCGCCTGCGCCCGCATCGGCGCCGTGCATTCGGTGGTGTTCGGCGGCTTCGCCTCGCATGAGCTCGCCACCCGCATCGACGACGCCAAGCCGAAGCTGATCATCACCGCGTCCTGCGGCCTCGAGCCCGGCCGCGTCGTCGCCTACAAGCCGCTGCTCGACAAGGCGATCGAGATGTCGAAGCACAAGCCGGACGCCTGCCTCATCCTGCAGCGCGAGCAGCTGCGCTGCGAAATGAAGGACAATTACGACGTCGACTATGCCGACGCCGTGGCGCGTGAGCGCGCCGCCGGCGCCAATGTCGACTGCGTGCCGGTATTGGCCACCGATCCGCTCTACATCATCTACACCTCCGGCACGACCGGGCAGCCGAAGGGCATCGTGCGCGACAATGGCGGCCACATGGTCGCGCTGAAATGGACCATGGACAACGAGTTCGGCGTCAAGCCGGGCGAAGTGTTCTGGGCTGCTTCCGATGTCGGCTGGGTGGTCGGCCATTCCTACATCGTCTACGGGCCGCTTCTGCATGGCTGCACCAGCGTGCTGTTCGAAGGCAAGCCGATCGGCACGCCGGACGCCGGCACCTACTGGCGGGTGATCTCGCAGCATGGCGTGGTGGCGCTGTTCACCGCGCCGACCGCGTTCCGCGCCATCAAGGGGCAGGATCCCAAGGGCGAGTTCGTGCCGAAATACGATTTGTCGAAGTTCCGAACCCTGTTCCTCGCCGGCGAGCGCGCCGATCCCGAAACCATCAAATGGGCGGAACAGAAGCTCGACCGCCCAGTCGTCGACCATTGGTGGCAGACCGAGACCGGCTCGCCGATGACCATCAACCCGGCAGGTCTCGGGCTGTTGCCGGTGAAATACGGCTCGCCCGGCGTGCCGATGCCGGGCTATGACATCCGCATTCTCGACGATGCCGGCCACGAGGTGGCGCGCGGCACGCTCGGCAATGTCGTGGTCAAGCTGCCGCTGCCCGCCGGCTGCCTGCCGACGCTGTGGAATGCCGATGCCCGCTTCCGCCAGGCTTACCTCGAAGAGTTTCCCGGCTTCTACAAGACGGCCGATGCCGGCATGATGGACGAGGACGGCTATCTCTATGTCATGGCACGCACCGACGACATCATCAACGTCGCCGGCCATCGGCTGTCGACCGGGGCCATGGAAGAGGTGCTGGCCGCCCATCCTGATGTCGCCGAATGCGCGGTCATCGGCATTGCTGATGCCATGAAGGGCCAGGTGCCGCTGGGCTTCGTCGTGCTCAATGCAGGCGTGTCGCGCGACACCAGCGCGATCGAAAGCGAGGTGGTGGGACTGGTGCGCGAACGGATCGGCCCGGTTGCCGCCTTCAAGACCGTGGTGACGATCAAGCGGCTGCCCAAGACCCGTTCCGGCAAGATCCTGCGCGGCACGATGCAGAAGATCGCCGACAAGGAGGAATGGACGATGCCGGCGACCATCGACGATCCCGTGATCCTCGACGAGATCACGGCAGTGCTGAAGGGCCGCGGCATCGCAATATAGGCTGCGCCGATCGCCCGGGAACCAAGCGAGGTCCTCCCGCAGCGCAATCGTTTGTTGTGCAACGCAGCAATAACTCCTAAGGTCTGCCTTGGGGGCCATTGCGAAGGCACGGCATGGCTCAGCACAAGACGACATTCGGCGGTGTCGACATTCCGCGATGCCTGGCTGGTGCCACGATCGCAGTGAACCGGCTTGTGGCTGCCGAGACCGAGCCGCGCATCCGGCTGCTGCTTGATCACACGCTGTTCCGTTATCCGTTGAAGCCTGCCGAGAGCGGTTCACCGTTTCGTGGAAACGGCGAACCGCTCATCCGGTTGCCTCAACCGTCGGTGTGGAATTGTTTGCATTCGGCATGATATCGAGGCGCAAATCAATGAACATACCCGAGCCTCAATCCGTGAGCCTGTTCCAACGATCGAAACGCCCTCGACCCGCGCCACGCGAGCGCCTTGTCATGGATATGCGCGACACAATCGTCTATGCGATCGGCGACGTGCATGGTTGCCATGACGAGCTACGTGCGCTGGAACAGAAAATCCAGCTCGACGCGCAGCAGTTCCGCGGCCGCAAGATCATCATCATGCTGGGCGACTATATCGACCGCGGGCCGAACTCGCGGCGCGTCATCGAACATCTGATGGCGCCGCCGCCGAAAGGCTTCCTGCGCGTCTGCCTCGTGGGAAACCACGAGGTCGCGCTGCTCGGCTACCTGGACGGGTATCTCTCGCGTGAAGCGTGGCTGGGCTATGGCGGGCGCGAGACCTTGTTCTCCTACGGCGTCGACCCGGACCGGTTGGCAAGCCTCTACGGTTCGAGCGAGCAGACGGACGCGCGCATCCGCGAGGCCATCCCCGCCAGCCATGTCGACTTCCTGCGCACGCTGCCGGTGATGGTGTGCTCCGAGCAATTCGTCTTCGTGCATGCCGGCATCCGGCCCGGCATCGCGCTCGAGGCGCAGGACGAGGGCGACCTCACCACCATCCGCGAGGAGTTCTTCCAGGCGGCGCACCGCCTCGACCGGTGGGTGGTGCACGGACACACGATCGTCGACGTCCCTACCCTCGACGGACGCCGGCTCGACATCGATACCGGCGCCTTTCAAACGGGACGTCTGACCGCGCTCAGGATCGTCGGCAAATACGGCCGGCTGCTGTCCTCGCAAGACTAGGGCCTCGCAAGATTAGGGCGGCTCGCCGTTTCAAAACGCCGAGCCGCCCCATCTCTGTGCTTTCCGAACGGAAAACCCGCCTCAGGCAGCCTGCTTGGTGCGCGTTTCCGACTTCTCCAGATAGTAGCTGGAGTAGCGGTCGAAGAACCTTTCCGAGCCGCCGAGCGAGCCGTATTTCGCCAGCTTCTTCAAATCGACCTTGTTGAGCACTGCGCCGATCACCTTGTTGGCGATATAGGGCTCGGATTCCAGCATCGAGCGCACCATGGCGCGCGGCGTGCGGCCCCATTCGGCGACCAGCACGAAGCCGTCAACCAGCGGCGCGAACGCCTTGGCGTCGACAACGGGCCCGAGCGGCGGCAGGTCGACGATGATATACTCGAACGTCTCCTTGGCGTTCTCGATGAAGCGCCGCATGCCGGCGGAGCCCAGCAGCTCGCTGGTGTGCGAGAACTGGCCACGCAGCACGGCTGGAATGATCGCAAGCTTGGTCTGGCGGTCGACCTTCCCGACCGACTGCCAGGTCTGGCCGTTGACCACCGCTTCCATCAGGCCCTGCTCGGCCTCCATGCCGAGGCTGCGGCTAAGGCCGGGATTGCGCAGGTCGCCGTCGATGAGCAAGGTCTTGGCGCCGTTGGCGGCAAGCAAGCCTGCGAGGTTCGCGGCCACCGTCGACTTGCCTTCGCCGGGCAGCACCGAAATGACGCCGATGACCCGGCTGCCTCGGTCCTCCATCACGACGTCGAAGGCGATCTTGGCGTTGCGCAGCGTCTCGGCGAACATCGAAGCCGGAGCATCGATGCTGACACGCATGCGCGCCCGCCTCTCGGCCGCGGAGAGGCTGGCCACCTTGCCGTCCGTCGGCAGGTCGTCGGCCTTGGAATCCCTGGCCTTGCCGCCGCCGATCGTCGGCAGGTAGCCTAGGAATTTCAGGCCGGCGCGGTCACGAATATCCTCGCCCGTCCTGAAGAAACGCTCGTTGAACTCGTTGAGGCCACCGAAGCCGGCGCCAAGCATCAGGCCGAGCACCAGCGACAACGCCAGCACGCGCAAGGTGCGCGGGCCGGAGGCCGCAAGCGGCATGGTCGCGTCGGAAATGATGCGGACCTTGCCGACCGGGAAGGACTGCTGCTGCGAGGCTTCCTCATAGCGGCTGAGGAAGGTCTGGTAGAGCGTGGTCAGCGCCTGCGCCTGCTGGTCGAGCTCCTTCAGCCTCACCTGCGACTGGTTGTCGATCGAGCTCTTGCCGGCAGCCGTGGAAATCTTGTCGCGCAGTGCGGTCTCGCGCGCCTGCGCCACTTCGAAATCGTTGCGGTAGCTTTCGGTGATTTGTTTCAGCTGCCCGAAGATCTGCGCCGAGACATCGGCCTTTTCCTTGGCCAGAGCGACCGCCTGCGGGTGATCCTTGCCGAAATTCGCCTCGACGTCCTGCAGGCGCTTGGTGATGGCCAGATAGCGGGTCTTGAGCGCGATGATGACCGAGCTGCTCGGCTGGTCGGCCGCTATGGCCGAATCGTTGAAGGCGCTTTCGGAGCCGCTGTCGACGATCGCCTTGTACTGCTGGTAGCGGGCGCTGGCGCGAGCCGTGTCGGCCTGCGCGACGATGAGCTGGGCGTTGAGGTCGGCGAGTTGCTTGTCGCTCAACAATTGGCCGTCGCTGTTGGCGGAAAGGCCATGCTCGGCCCTGAACTTCTCGACCGCCAGCGAAGCCGCCTGCGAGCTCTCGCGCAACTCGGTCAGCCGGCCCTGCAGCCACACGGCCGCGCGCTCGGTGGCGTCGAAGCTGGCGTTGAGCTGGTCGGCGAGATAAGCATCCGCATAGGCTTTCGTGATGGCCGTGGCGAGTGCCGGGTCCGTCGCCTGGTAGCCGATGCTGATGACATTGCTGCGGCCGACGCGATCCGCCAGCAATCCGGTCTGCAGCATAAGAACCGCGTAGTCGTGAGTCGCGGTCTTGATCATGGCTTCGCGCGTCGCGGCATCGACATTCTGGACACCGGGGAGGTCATCGGCCGCATTGCCGCGGAAATAGCCGACGATGCCGCGCAGGAACCCGATACCCTTGGCCAAAGCCGATTGCGGCGGGCTCATGAAGTCCTGGTTCTGGTCGAGCTTCAACTTGTCGACCACCTCCGACGCCAGCCGCGCCGAGTTGAGGATCTCGATCTGGCTGAGGATCGTCGCGTCGGTCTGCTGCGTGGCGCTGGCAGCCGAGATGTCGTTCATGACCTTGTTCATGCTCTCGTCGATCAGGACGCTCGCCACGGACATATATTGCTTGGGCGTGGTCTGCAGATAGATCAAGCCCAGGAACAGGCCGATGACGGCGCAAATCGCCACCACCTTGGCCTGTCGGGCGGCCATGCCAAGCAGACGCTCGACGTCGATGAAGTCTTCACCCTTTTCCGTATCGGCGCTGGGCAACGGCATCCTCTTGTCGAGAGGGAAGTTGGCATAGTTCATGTTCGGTCCAATTCCAGGTTGCAGGCGCTATCGGCCTTGATAGATCGGCGTCGTGACCAGAAAAGACCGCGCAACGTTGTTGCCAAGATGCGCCGGGCCAGAAGGCCCGGGCGCTGGTGTGGCTGTCGCGCCATCGCGAGTTCGCATATACACCCAAAAGATGGGCATTATGCGGCTACTTCCCGGCGCTCATGCGACCGGACAAATTGCTGCAGCATCTCGAAGACAGGCCCTTTCATGTCGTCGCGTGCCAGTGCAAAGGCGATGGTGGCCTCGATGAAGCCTTCCTTGGAGCCGCAGTCGAACATGCGGCCATCGAAAGGCTGGGCGTAGAAGGGCTGGCTCTGAGCCAGGCGCACCATGGCATCGGTGAGCTGGATTTCGTTACCTGCGCCGCGCTGCTGATTGCCGAGCAGCGCAAAGATTTCCGGCTGCAGCACGTAGCGTCCGTTGATGTAGAAATTCGACGGCGCATTGGCGGGCGCTGGCTTTTCGACCATCGCCGAAACCTTGAAGCCGGAGCCGACCTCGTCACCGCGGCCGACGATGCCGTATTTGCTGGTTTCGGCCGGGTCGCAGCGCTCGACGGCGATCACATTGCCGCCGGTCCGCTCATAAAGGTCGACCGTCTCGGCAAGGCAACCGCGGGCGCCGAAGGACACCATGTCGGGAAGCAGCAGCGCGAAGGGCTCGTTGCCGATCACGTCGCGCGCGCACCATACGGCGTGGCCGAGCCCCTGCGGCGACTGCTGGCGGATGAAGCTGGTGGCGCCGGCCTGCGGCAGCAGGCTTTCCAGCGACTGCAGTTGCGCCTTCTTGCCGGTCTGCTCCAAGGTGCCGATCAGTTCAGGATGCAGGTCGAAATAGTCCTCGATCACCGCCTTGTTGCGGCCGGTGACGAAGACGATGTGCTCGATGCCGGCCTCGAACGCCTCGTCGACGGCATATTGCACGACGGGCTTGTCGACGACGGGCAGCATTTCCTTGGGCATCGACTTGGTCGCCGGCAGGAACCGCGTTCCGAGCCCCGCCACCGGGATGACTGCCTTCCTGACTTTCTGCATCTGGTATTCCTTCTTCAGAGAAAAGATTTCTACCTATCGCTGGCTAAATCATTGTTGGAGATGATCTTTCCCGAAAACCGGTTCCCACTTTTCGGGATCATGCTCCAAAAAATCGCCCGCATGCTTCATCTCCCCGCCCCCACGGCAAAACTGCGCCGCAACCCTTCTGAGCCGGACCGCGATCGGCATCGACATGTGCCTGACCGCGGACGGATCCCTGAGCGCCGCGCCTATCGCCTTGAGCGGCGCGCGCGCCTTGATGTGCTGAACCAGGGACAGGAACGACGCTGCCTTGCGCAAGCTGCGGCCGCGCCTGGCGAAGGCCGCCTGGGCCCCGCTGTCCATGGGATATGCCGCCGCGAACGCGGCGTCGGCCTCAACCATCGCCTCGACATGGTGCAATTCGAGCACGCGCGAGATCGAGCCGGTGCGGATGTGGTAGACATAGCCGACGGTCGGCTCGACCACACAACGGCCGCCGCTGGCCAGCGCGCTTGCCAGCAGAATGTAGTCCTCGCCGATGCGCAGCTTCTCGTCGTAGCGCAGCCTTTTGTCGTCGAGGAACCGCCGCTGAAAGATCGGCTTCAGATAGCCGAGATTGAAGCGCGATTCGAAGACCAGATTGCCCTCTATGTAGTCGGCAAGCGAGATTTCGCGTAAGCCTTCCAGATAGCCGGCCGGGAACATCGTGTCGTCGGGCGTGCCGTCCTCGCGCACGACCTGGACATTGTCGACGGCGATCTCGGCACCGACGGCTTCCGCCCGCGCGATCATCGCCGCCAGACGCTCGGGATGCACGGCATCGTCGGAATCGAGCACCGCCACCCAGCGGCCGCGCGCCAGCTCGAGGCCGGCATTCCGGGCGCCGCCCGGGCCGCGGTTGGCGGGCAGCGCCACCACCTTGACGATATCTTGCGGGTAGGCGCGCGCCACATCCAGCGTGCCGTCGCGCGACTGGTCGTCGACGACGATGATCTCGACGGTCACGCCACGTTGCGCGATCGCGCCGGCGATGGCGCGGTCGAGTGTCGCCTCGGCGTTATAGGCGGCGATGACGAAGCTGACGTCAGGCTGCACGCTTGTTCCCTTGCTCTGGCGATGTGAGGCCGTACTGGCGGATTTCGCGGACGCCGACCAAACCGCTGACGACACCAACGTGCATAATGCCGCGCAGCATGCTGCGGTTCCGTCGCACCGGGCTGATTGCGGTCAAAATGGCCATGCCGAAGCAGTAGGCGGCCTTGGCCGAAGCCAGCCCGACCTGGCCGGCGCGGCGCATGCCGCCGGTGTCGTGTCCGATCAGGTGGCCATGCGTCTGGCCGAAGCGGAAGCGACGGCGGCGCAGCCAGTCGAACGCCGCCCTGGCGCGCGGCACCACCTCGTCGACGAAGGCGTCGGGCGCAAAGGCGATGCGGCCGCCGGTCTTGACCATGGCATCGAAGAACTCGGTGTCCTCGCCGCCGGTCTGGCCGCGCGCCAGGCTGAAGCGCCGCCCGCGCAGGCTTCCATCGGTCATTTTGAGCAGGACGTTGCAGGTGTAGCCGGTGCGGATCTCGCCGCGCACCCAGACCGGCAAGGTCGAGTGGAAGTCGCCCTTTTGCATCCAGTCCGGCGCGTCCTGGCGATAATGCGCCCGCACCGGTCCGAGCACCGCCGCGGCGCCGGTGGCGTCGGCCGTCGCCATCAGTTCGACCAGCCAGCCGGGCGATGCGGTCTCGTCGTCGTCGATGAAGGCGACGAAGTCCGAAACGCTGGCATCGAGGCAGGCGTTGCGGGCGATCGAAATGTTGCGCGCCGGCGCGTGGCGATAGCGGACCGGCAGCTTCAGTTCGTCGGCCAGCGCCTTCACGAGCTTTTGCGCGCTTGGCTCATCGTCGTTGTCGGCAATGACGATGCCGATCTCCAATCCGGCCGGCTTCTCCAGCGCGGCGACGGAGCGCAGCGTGTCGGCCAGCTCCGGCCGGCGGAAGGTGCAGATGCAGATGTCGATCGAGCGGCCGGCCATCACGCCACCTTGCGCTGCGTTCGCGACCTCAGAAGCTGCTGCCAGAAGCCGACGGACCAGCCCAAATGCATGACCATCGCCGAAACGCCGGCCAGCGCGATGCCAGGGTTGCGCTGCCGGATGGCAGTCACCGCGCCGTAGCCGAGGCAGACAGCCGCCCACAGCAGGAACGGCACGGCCGCCAGCCAGTGAACCAGGGACAAGAACGCCAGCAGAACCACCGGCGCAACAAGCAGCGGGATCATCTGCCGCACCTTCGGCACCATGCGGTGTTTCAGGACGTTCCTGGCGCGGCCGCGGCCATAGCCGAGATACTGGAAATAGAGGCTCTTCAGCGTCGAACGCGGGTAATAGACCATCTGCGTCCTGCCGCTCATCCAGATGCGGTGGCCGGCCTGGCGCAGGCGGTAGTCGAGCTCGGCGTCCTCGTTGTGGCTGAAACTCTCGTCATAGCCGCCGACTTGGCTGAAGGCGGCGACGCGTATCAGCGCGTGGTGGCCGTGGTCGACCCATTCGCCCTCGGACATATGCCGGTGTTTCGAGCCGCCGGTGCCGAGCTTGGAGTTCTGCGCCGCCGCGACTGCCTTCTGCACGGCGCCGGTGCCGGCGGTCAGCATCGAAACGACGACCGAATCGGCGCCGGTTGCAAGCGCTTCCTCGACCAGCCGGTCGCAGTAATCGTCCGGATAACCACCATGCGCGTCGATGCGGATCAGATAGTCGGCGCCTTCGCCGAGGCTCGCCACCGCCAGATTGATTGCGGCGCTCTGGATGCGCTTCGGGTTGGCGAGCAGGATGACCCTGGGATCCTTGGCCACGACGTTTTCGACGATGGCTTGCGTGCCGTCGGTGCTGCCGCCGTCGGCGACGACGATGCGGCCGCCGAGCCTCGCCGCGGCGGGCCGCAACTGGTCGAGCAGGCCGCCGATATGAGCCGCCTCGTTGAGGCAGGGAATGACGATCAGGATCGATGGAATGGCCTGCGTCATTGGTTTTTGCACGTCCTCTGTCATCACGCTGCCGCCACCGCATAAGCCGAAGGCATGGCGGCAAGGCCGCGCAGCTTTTCGACGAAGGCAGCGCAGTCGCCGCGGTCGTAGCTCCAGGTTCGCGGATTGCGGGCCAACACCCGCGACTTCAGACCGCGATATTCATCCTGGTCCATCCGGCTGAGCGTCGCCTCGATGCCTTCCGGCGTCGCTTCGGCCAGAAGCACGCCGATGTCCCGCTGCTTCAGGAACCTGCCGGTTTCGGTGTCCGCCATCGAGATCGGCACGGCGCCGAAGCGGCAGCCCTCGTAGAGGCGGTTGGGAAGCAGCCATTCGGAATTCTGGCCGGCCTCGAAGAAATCGATCGCCCAGGAGAAATGCACCTCGCGGTAGATCTCGGCCATATCCTCCGGATTGCGGTAAGGCCCACGGAAGGAAAGCCACGGTTCGGCCCCTACGAAACCGTGAAAGTCCGGAAATTCGGACAGCGCCGGGCGGCCTCTGAGCACGACTTCGAAACGCCCCGCCTGCCGGCGGGTGAAATCGGCCAGCAGTTCCAGCGAGCGGCGGCAGCGCAGCGCGCCGAACCAGCCGATGCGCCAGGGTGGCGTCGCCGGGCTGTCGTCCTCGAAAGAACGCACTGCCACCGGCGCGGTCTCGAAATACTTGTTCTCGATCAGCTCGACAGGTGCGACGATCTGCCCGAACGGCTCGAAATAATTGGCGATGAAGGCGGGAGAGCTCGTCACCAGGAGCTTCACGTCGCGCGCTAGGCGACGCTCGGCGCCGCGCAGCGTCCTGCCGACAAAATCGTCGCGCAGCACCAGGCGATGGATATCGAGGCATTCATAGACGATCGGCACGCTCGCCCCGAGCGCGCCATTGGCGCGGCGGGCCAGCGCCAGCATTTCGAGGTTGCGCGCGATGATGAGATCGGGCCTGGGCATGGCTCCCAGTTTCGCGCCGATCGACACGGCTGCCTTGGCGACCGCGCCGATGCGCTGCGCGAATCGGCCGTCGCGCGTCGCGCCGAGATCGACAGGCTCGACACCCTCGATCTCGGCCACCGGACTGGTGGTGCGGCGGAAGCCCGCCAGGGTGACCCTGGCGCCGCCTGCCTTGAGCATCTGGACCCTCCGGCGTACCGCCGGGTCGGATACGTCATGCACAAGGTACAAGACATGCAGCATGCAACTCGACCCTGTTGGGCCCACCCATCGGGGATGCTAGTACAGCTTTTGCTGCATCGCAACAATTTTGGTGCGGCGTAGCAAATGCCCGCACATTTTTTGTTGCACTGCAAAAATGATACGCTACTCTCAACCCTGCTTGGCGTCGATCTGGGTTCCGCGTTGGCTACCAGTGTGGTGCAGCATGCCAAGATCGCGACGCGGATCGCGTGGCAGCACTTCGGCAAATGTGCCGTTTTAACCGCCGCTGGCCTGGCCACGGACGCGAAACGAGGTTTCTCCATGAAAGTCGTGATCGAAAACACAGTGTGTCTGAACACTGGCGATGCCGCTATCCTTTTGGCTATACGCCATATTCTCAGATCGATCGCCGGCGACGATGTGAAGTTCTTGGTTTTCGACAGTCAGCCCGACGTGGCGGCCAGGCTTTACCCGAAGAAGGATTACCCGGATCTCGAATTTCATAAGCTACTGGCGGAATCCCTGTTCAGGTATCAGCATGGCGGCGGGATAAAGGGCCGGCTCAAGTCGATCTACAATCGGGGAGTTTTGCGCGCGTTGCGTCGCTTCGCCCGAAACGGCGCCGCCAGCAGCTTTTTCTTCAGCCAGAACGACCGCCGCGGCCTTGATGCCTATGCAAGCGCGGACTTGGTGGTGACGACAGGCGGAACCTATCTCGTCGAGAACTACGATCTTGAAAAGCGCCTCAATCAATTCCGCATCGATGCAATCCTGGGCAAAGATCCCATCTTCTTCACGCAATCGCTCGGCCCGTTCAAAAAAAGTTACAATCGCCAGGAGCTTGGCCCGATCTTTGATCGGGCTCCGCTCATCCTGCTGCGGGACGAGCGATCCAGAAATCACATGCTGGATCTGGTGAAAGACCCGGGCAAATGCCATGTGGTCGCCGATGCCGTCTTTGCCCTGGCTGATACCGACAGGATCAAGAAACATCTCGGCAGCGCACCGGCGCCGACGGGCCGCGTCGCTATTTCCGTCCGCCACTGGAGCTTCGTCAGCGACGGTGAGGATGGCATGCGCCGCTATCTCGATTCGATCCGGGAGATCGCCACGATTCTTGTCAGGGACCATGGCAAAGAGGTGACCTTCGTTTCAACCTGCCAGGGCGTGCCGGAATATGCCCATGACGACGCCAGAACCGCGCGGGCGATCGTGGCCGAACTCGATTCGGAGATCGCCAAACACGTCAGTGTCGACGCCGCATTTCATACGCCCGACCAACTGATGGCGCTGGTGAAGGGTTGCGACTTCGTCGTCGCCACGCGCATGCATATGATGATCATGTCGCTTTGCGTTGGTACGCCGGTGCTGCCGATCGCCTATGAATTCAAGACCAAGGAAGTGGCCAAGCACATCGGCGTCGCGGACCTTCTACTCGACATCGATACGGTGACGCCATCGGAAGCGGCCGAAAAACTCGGCAGATTCATCGACAACCTTGACCGCTATCGCCGGGCAAGCCTTCAGGCCGTACTGGAGGAGCATGCGTCGGCAATGTCGGCAACCAGTCAGTTGTCGCCCTTGGTGGCCAACCGCTCACCCAATGTTGCGGGCGACGTTGGCAAGCGTGGCGAACAAAGCCTTGCGCGACTGCGGCACAGCAAGCATGAGGGCCAAGGCGAACCCGTAGTTTAGGACAATCGCCACAAGGATCGTGAGCAGGTCCGACTGGCCGGTCAGCGACGCCGGCAGCGACAGATACGAGAGCCAAGCGAGCAGGGACGAGAAGATGAAGAGCCCCTGTATGCCCAGGAAATCGCCGGCCGTCACCGGGCCGACACGATGGATCATGGCGGCAAGCACCGGGACGCGCAGCACATAGCCGCTGATGGCATAGGCAGCCGCAACGCCGATGGCACCCCAATGCAGGCCAACGATGAAGGAGGCGACGGTCGTCAGCGACGAATAGATGCCCCAATGGAACATCGTTTTCGTCTTGCCCTGACAGATGAATATCCACCCCGTGGTGCTCGATACGGACTGCATCAGGCCGGCGATGCCCAGCCAAGCGAAAATCGGCGCCACAGCCATCCAACGCTCGCCGAAGAGAAGCCTGACCACCTGCTCCGAAGTCAGTGTCAAAGTCGCGATGCCTGGCATGGTGTTAACGGCCAAAAGCCAGTTTGTCCGGACATAGATGTCTCGAAATCGCTGCTTGTCCTCATGAATGCGGCTGAGCAGCGGCACCATGATACGCGTCAGCGGCTGATTGATGTTCTGCAGCGGAAAAAGCAGGAGCTTGTAGGCGCGATCATAGTAGCCAAGCTCGACCGCGCCGGAATATTTTCCGATGAGTATGTTGTCGAGGTTGCGCGAGAGAAAATTGACAAGGTTGAAGCCCGTAAGGTTCGCGCCGAACCTGAATATGTCGGCGTCGACCTTCAGATTCGGCCAAGACGGCGTCCAGCGCGTCACCAGCCAGCCGGCAACCAGCGCGACAACGGCTGAAACAGCCGGGCCCAAAACCAGAGACCAGTAGCCAAACCCCATATACGCCGCGGTTGCGGTGGCGAGCAGTCCGACGGCTGCAGTGATTGTGTCGTTGAGCGCAAGCTGGCCGAATTGCAGATGGCGGTTCATCAAAGCAAGCGGCACGGCGGCAAGACTGCCAAAAAGCAGCGGCACGGCAGAAGCAAGCGTTATTCCCCACATTCGCTGATCGCCGTAAAAAGCGGCAATGGCGGGGGCAAGGCAAGCCACGACCACCCCGGCGCACAGACCGACGACCGCGCTCAGCCAGAAGACCTGGTTGAGTTGCCGTTGATCGATCTCCTTGCGCTGGATGACCGCCTGCTGGAGGCCGAGATCCTGAAGCAGACCGACGAAGGCCACGATCGGTCCCACGGAAGCCACCAAGCCGAAATCCTCTGGAACAAGCAGCCGGGCAAGGATGACGACCGAAAGGAATTGGATCGCCATCTTGAAGCCTTGCGCGCCGGCCGTGACCAGCCCGCCGCGCAAGGCAACGCGACCAAATTGCGGGGGAGGCGGATTGGCATTCATGTGACGGATCCGGTTTCCCCTAGCCGCGCAACGATCTGCGCAAAGCGTTCATTCAAGATATCCGCATTGAAATCCGCCTCGACCTTCCGTCGAGCGGCAAGCGCTATCGGCTCGCACAGGCCCGGGTTCTCGGCGATCCAGGTGAGTTTGCCAGCAAGCGCCGCGACGTCCCGTTCGGGCACGAGGAAGCCTGTCTTCTGATCCTCGATCAGCTCCGGAATCCCCGAATGATAGGTACTCACAGCGATCAGGCCGCCGGCCATCGCCTCCATGAGCGCAACTGGTATTCCTTCCAGGTCGCCATCTTGCCCGGCGACGCTTGGCAGAAGGAAGACGTGGGCGTCCCGCAGGCGCTGCTTGACCTCGCCGTGCGGACGCGGTCCGAGGAAGGTCACCCTGTCGGCAATGCCGAGATCCACCGCGGTGAGCTTCAATTCCTCCAGCAATTCTCCGCCGCCAATCACCGAATAGATCCAATCGCGGTGTGGCAGGCCTGCGAGGGCACGAAGCGCATATTCGACCCCCTTCTTCTCGGTCAGTCGACAGACCGAGATGAAGGACAGCGTACCCTGCCGCCAGGAGCGCCAGTGATATTCGATCTCGCCAGGACGAATGCCCATGTGGTGGACCACGACTTGCGTCGGCGCGGCACCGACATCGATCAGGGCCTGACGGAAGAACGCATTCACAGGCAGTTGGAGAATCCCTTTTTCGAAAACAGGCCTGTAGCAGCCGAGTGTGTTGTCGTGCATCGGCCTGCCGACATCGGTGCCATGGAATATGGTCACCAAGGGGGCGGAAATCCTGCGCCGCTTCATGATGCGAGCGACGCGCAGGCCATTATGGCCAAAATGCGCTACGATCACATCGACGTTCCGCAGCTTGTGTGCGTTGGCCAGGTCGATGCAGGTCGAAAGCTTGTCCCAAAATCTGCCCGACCATCTCTTGAGCAGCGAACGGTAGCGATTCAGCCCACCCCACCAGGAAACGACAGGCCCAGGTAATGTCCGCCAACGTGCATCGTCTACATTGCTGTCCTTGCCAAAGGCCGTCTCGTTGCAGACGACACTGACCTCCATCCCCCTTTCAAGGCATCCAGCAATCTGATCGAGCACGAACGTCTCGGACAGAGTGGGAAATTTATCGACTACGAAACAAATCCTCATCGACAGGAGGTTCTCGCCCAAAAACTGGCCGGACGGTCTCCTCCAGACCATTTCATCTGGCGGTTTCGAGAACTGTCCATCAGGCTGGAAATCTCACCGGCAAGGCCTGAGACATGCGGCATGAACTTTGACCTCCTGTCGGCGCAACCTAGTATAGGCATTGCTGCATCGCAACATTTTTGGTGCACTGCAGCAAATCAGTTCCAGCTCTTTGTTCGGCAAGCTACGCAGCGCGGCGAACGTCCTGCCGGGCCGCTCTTTCGAGCAGATCGAGAAACACCACCAGCTGCCGCGCAGGATCGAGCTCGGGGCGTTTGGAGAAGGCGAGAGCCGAGGCCGAAAGCCGTTCGTATTCCTGGCGATCGTTCCACAGGCGCCTCACCGCCGCTGCCCAGTCGGCAAGCGGAGCGTCGTAGTCGAGCACCACGCCGCCGGGACCGATGGCTTCGGGCAGGCCGCCGCGCCTCGACCCGACGACGGGGATGCCGCTGCAATGCGCCTCGGATGCGACGCGGCCCCAGGCCTCCTCCCATTTGCTCGGAGCAAGCAGGATCCGGGTGCGGCCATAGACCGTCTTCATGTCGTTGGTGCGGTTTTCCAGCGTGACGTTCGACAGCGGCGCGATGGTCTTCTCGATCCGGGCACGATGGTCGTCGTCCAGCTTCCAGCTTTCCACGAACAGGAACGGAATCTCCGGACAGGCGGCAGCAATCTTCACCGCAAGATCGAAACCCTTCTCCTCATAGGGATTGATCATGGTGACGAATTCACCGGTCGTGTGCGTGCAGTAGAGAGCGTCGTTGATGGTCGGCGGAAGCACCGTGGAATCGATGCCGAACTTGTCCTTGTAGGTGCGCGCCGTAAACTCCGAATTGGCGATGTAGAGCGCCGAATGCAGCTCGCGCGGATCGCCGGCGAGCTCGTGGAATTCGACGTTGTGGAGATAGACGACCAGCGGCACCCCTTCGGCCAGCAGCGCCTTTCCGAGCGGGACGGATTTGTGGCACTGCACGACGGCGACGTCGGGTCTGGTCTTCCCGACGGCGAAGCCGGCCGCTTCCCAGGGGAACCAGGCGCGCATAACCGGGTAGCCGGGAAAATTGTCGACCACCGCCGGCTGCCGCAACAGCTTCATCTTGGCGCGCGCCTTGAGGCCGAACATGCCGTCGCCGAACAGCGAGGCGAGGACCGACGCCTGGTGGCCATGCTCGATCAGCTGCTCGACCAGATGGTGGGTGTTGGATTGCACGCCGCCGGTGAACTCGGGGATATATCCGTTGCCGCTTGCGAAAAGTACTTTCATCGTTTGGCTCCTAATTCGGCCCGCGAGCACCCGCGCTGATCAGCTTGCACTGCGCGCCGACGGAAGCTTCGAAGTCATTGCCTGGTACAACCGGCCGACCGAGGCTGAAAGCGACAGCGTCGAGTATTCCCGCAAGAGCTTCGATGCCGGGATCACCTTTCCCGCCTTCAAGTCCCGCGCCAGATAGTGGGGAAACGAATGCATGTACTCCCTGACGATATCGGCTTTCAGCGCTCCCGACTTCCATCCCTTCACCGCCGAGACGAATTCGTCGGCAGGGGCGGATGCCAGACCCGTGTCGTAGGCTTCGAACGTGCGCCGCACGATGGCGCGTTCCTTGTCGCTGAGCGACGTCTTTCCGGCTCGTTCGGCAAGCAAGGCGTAGCGGCGGATGTCTTCGGCCGCATGATGCCATAGCCCCTTCCTGGCCATGATGCTCGAACGCTGCAGAAGTGCCTGCATCTCGAGATCGGCTGTCTTCGGCAAGGCCTGCTCCGAGCGATCGAGATACTCATGGAGATCGACCGACTTGTAGATCTCTTCCATGATTGCCCGGTCGTATGAGCCCCAGGCCTTTATCCGGTTGGCATACGAAATGACGACCTTGGTGCTGCCGCGAACCATGTCGTGCTGGCGCTGGAAGAACATGAGGCCGTCGACCCTGACGCCCTTGAACCGGCGCGCAAGCCTGAGCATCATCTCGTAGTCCTGCGACCGGACCAGGGTTTCGTTGAAGCCTCCCACCTCGTCGTAGCATTTGCGGCGCACCAGCAGGCCCGGCTGATGGACGTGGCAATATTCGAGATGCGACGGGAAGAAGTTGTCCTGGCTGACGTGGCCGAAGGCGACGATCTCGTAATTCTGCTGTTCGATCTGGGCTGACTGCTGAAAACGTGCATATTCGCCGAAAGCGAAATCGGCCGTCGGCTCCCGCTCGAACGCAGCGAGAAACCGTTCAAGCGCCGTCGGATGCGCGACATCGTCGTCGTCGAACACCCAGACGAAATCCCCCCTGCAGTGCTTGAGGGCGAAATTCAGCGCCGTCGACTTGCCGCCATTCTCCTTGCGGTAATATTCCACCGGCGCGGGGAACGAGGCCGCCACCGCGCCTGTGTTGTCCGTCGAGCCGTCGTCCACGATCAGAATCTGATCCGGCACCACAGTCTGCTGGAGCAGGCTGCCAATGGATTCGGGCAGGAACTTCTCCCGGTTGAAGGTGGGGACGATGACCGTGACCGTCGGTTTGCCCTGCGCAGCCATTGGCGACCTCATGCTATTGCCGATGCGCCGTTCGCCGGCCTGGTTTTACAGACATGGCGACGGCAATTGTCCTTCAGGCAAGCAGCCGCAGTCATGCCGCCATCCTGCCGATCGAGAAATATTCGATGCCGTAGCGCGCAATCACCTTCGGATCGTAGAGGTTGCGGCCGTCGAAGATGACCGGCGTGGTCAGCGCATCCTTGAGCGCGTCGAAGGACGGCGCGCGGAAGCTCTTCCATTCGGTGCAGATCAAAAGCGCGTCGGCGCCGCGTAGCGCCGCCTCCTTGGTGCCGCAGAGCAGCAGATCGTCGCGCAGGCCGTAGATCGCCTGGCACTCCTGCATCGCCTCGGGATCGTAGGCCTGCACCTTGGCGCCGGCCGCCCATAGCGCTTCCATCAGCGTGCGCGCCGGCGCCTCGCGCATGTCGTCAGTGTTGGGCTTGAAGGCGAGCCCCCAGACAGCGAACGTCTTGTCCTTGAGCGCGCCCTTGAAATAGTGGTTGACCTTGTCGAACAGGACCGACTTTTGCGCATTGTTGCGCTCCTCGACGGCGCGCAGCAGCTTGGCGTCGAACTTGACGCCTTCGGCGGTCTTGATCAGCGCGCGCACGTCCTTCGGGAAACACGAGCCGCCATAACCGAGGCCGGGATAGATGAAGTGGTAGCCGATGCGCGGATCGCTGCCGATGCCCTTGCGCACCTCCTCGATGTCGGCGCCCAGCTGTTCGGCGAGATTGGCCATCTCGTTCATGAAGCTGATCTTGGTCGCCAGCATGCAGTTGGCGGCGTATTTGGTGAATTCGGCGCTACGCACGTCCATCACGATCATCTTCTCGTGGTTGCGGTTGAACGGCGCGTAGAGCTCGCGCATCACCATCTCGGTGTCCTCGCTGGACGTGCCGACGATGATGCGGTCCGGCTTCATGCAATCGGCGACCGCCGAGCCCTCCTTCAGGAATTCGGGATTCGAGGCGACATCGAAGCTCAGGTCCTCGCGGCCGCGCTTCTTCAGCGTTTCGGCGATCCTGGCCTTCACCTTTTCGCAAGTGCCGACCGGCACAGTCGACTTGCCGACGACAATCTTGGCGCTGTCCATCTCGCGGCCGATGGTCTCGGCGACGGCGAGCACATATTTCAGATCGGCCGAGCCATCCTCACCGGGCGGCGTGCCGACCGCGATCATCTGAATCTGGCCATGCTTGACCGCCGCGGCCGCGTCGGTCGTGAAGCGGATACGCCCGGCTGCATGGTTTTCCCGGACGAGGGCCTCCAGGCCGGGTTCGAAAATCGGAACCAAGCCCTGGTTGAGCCGCTCCACCTTCTTCTCGTCGATATCGACGCAAACCACCTCGTGGCCGACCTCGGCAAGCACAGCGGCCTGGACGAGACCGACATAGCCAATCCCAAACACCGTCAAGTTCATTCGGTTCTGTTCCTGTTGATGGCCGGGCCGTAAGCGGCCCGGTCGATTCTGGTGTCCCCCAGGCCTAACGGCCTAGTTGGTTCCGCATGATCTTATCCCAAAACCGGTTCCCACTTTTGGGGATCATGCTTAGTTACTGTTACTTATGCTGCATGCCAACGATTCCGGGAACTGGCATGGCTGGCCCAAGGCGGTGAAAGCGACGCGCTTGACCTCCATGGTCACCTTGCTGCCGGGATCGACGAAGGCGCCCATCCAGTTGGTCAGCTTGTCGCTGCCCCAGAGGCTGAAGAAGATTTTCTGCGAATGCGTCGGCAATTCGTCGGGATTGGTCACTTCATGGACGAGCTTGCCGTTGAGGTACCAGCGCAACCGGTCCTTCTCCCAGACGAAGCCATAGTCGTTGAAGCCCTTGTCGGCGCCGCCCTCGACGTCGACCAGCTTACCGTTCTTCGGCTTGCCCTGGATGTAGCTGTTGACCTGCACTTTGGACGGATCCTTGGTGAGGACCTCGAAGTCGATCTCGTCCCAGGGCTGTTTGTCCTGCGGGCCGATATAGGAGAAGAAAGCCGCGTTGAGGCCGGAGCCGGTACCGGTCTTCATCCGCGCCTCGTAGACGCCATAGCCATAGCGTTGCTTGGTCTGGATTTCAGCGCAGGCGAACTCGCGGTCTTTCAGCTTGCGTTTTTCAAAGCCCAGCGACAGCACGCCGTCGGAAAGCCGGACAAGGTCCTTCGACCAGGTGCAGTTCTGATGGGCGCCATTGGTCCAGCCGTCCGAGACGAACCAGCGGGAGCGGTCGAAATTCGAGAAATTGTCGACGAAGGACGGCGCGCTTTGCACCTCCTGTTGCACCGCTTGCGCGTGCGCGGGATGCAGGCTTCCCGCAAGGGCCGCCGCGATCGCAAACAGGGCGCCGACCACGCCGAGCCGCAGGCTGCTTAATCCGTTCCCGGGCGCATGCGACATCCCGCAAGCCGCCACGGTGGAGGTGTTGTTCGGATCTGCGTTCATAACAAACTCACCTTGTGTTGTCCGCCCAACCCAAAGTCATCCTTGGCTCCCTTGAGAGAGCCGCCTCTGATCCTGCGCCCTTTTTAACTCCTCTAAAGTCTCGTACCGATAACGGCGCCTGAAGGTGCCGTCAGCTTCTAGAGCGTTTCACCGTTTCACGGAAACGGCGAACCGCTCTATCTCCTTGTTTCGACGCAATTCCGGGCGGAAAACCGTTTCACACTTTTCCTGGAATTGCTCTAGCCGCAGACTGCGCAGCAGACCGATCGGAACCATCCTCGACGATCGCGTCGAGCGAATGCCTCAGTTCCTTCACCAGACCCTTCTGGCGCACCAGCTCCGCGATGCGCCGCTCGCAGTTCAGGATCGAGTTGGTCATCGCGCTGACCTCCGATCCCTTGCTGGTCGGCGCCGAACCATTCTCCATCGCCTCGACCAGAAAGGCTGCGTTGGCAGCCGTCGACTTATAACGATTCTCCAGCCCGGTTTTCTCCGCCTCGATCTCGACCGCGATCTGATCGAACAGCTTCGCCAACCGGTCGAAACGCTGGAGATCGGTGTTCCGGTCGCGAGCCGGATCCCGGGATCTGAAGCCAAAAATCGAAGCCATCCTATCGGCCTTTCGAAATTGCTGCATTGCAACATAGACTGGCATTACCGCAGCCACTAGGCAACATCATAGTTTTCGGAATGCGGATTTTTTGAGAGCTAGCGGCTTCCCGGGTGATGCGGGATCACTCATTTGCGGCATTGGTTGCCGCCATCAGGAAGCGCATCGGCGGCATTTGCTTTTCTGCGGCAATCCCGGTGCGGCGGAACAGCGCGTCGA
Source organism: Mesorhizobium australafricanum (assembly GCF_033977265.1). Taxonomy (NCBI): domain Bacteria; kingdom Pseudomonadati; phylum Pseudomonadota; class Alphaproteobacteria; order Hyphomicrobiales; family Phyllobacteriaceae; genus Mesorhizobium; species Mesorhizobium australafricanum. Next base: position 365,110 of record NZ_JAVIIT010000004.1, read on the forward strand.
GTTTGTCGGTGGCGACGCCGCGGACGATCGGGATCAGATTCGACTGGCTGGCGAAGGCGTAAGCCGCGGCCGACGCCAGGCCGCGCTCGGCTTTGACGTCAAGGAAGTAGCGCAGCCGGTATTTGTCGCGGACATGGCGCTCGTGGCGCCGCAAAGCAGCCTTCGAGCGCTCCGGAAGGCTGTCGATCTGAAGCAGCGCCAGATCGGCGTCGGCAAGACGCTTCAGATCCTGCGTCCTGTGACGGCCGCTCAGCGAATCGGCGCGCACGATCGCGCCATAGCCGCAGGACTTGATGATCTTGAACCGCGCCCCGCAGGCGACAGCGCGCGCGTAGAGCTCGTAGTCTTCGCCAAGACGCAGGTTTTCATCGTAAGTCAGCCCATGCCGCTCGAGAAAAGCCCGGCTGATCACCGGCTTGAGGAAACCGAGCTCGCCGCGCCGGACGCGGCGGCGCGAGATGTTGCCGTCGATGAAGCGCTCGAAATCGAGAAATTCCGGGTCGGCGGCGAATGGCGGCGCGGCGACCTTGGCGAGGTCGGTCGCGGCATCGTCGCGGATCAGCATGATGTTGTCGGCGGCGAAATCCCAGTCGGTGCTGGCGAAAAGCCGGCGAAAGCGGCCCTCGAGGAAGAAATCGTCGGCGTCGAGAACGCTGATGAAAGGCGACCTGGAAGCCTGGATAGCGGCGTTGCGGGCGCAAGAAGGGCCGCGATTGACGTCGAGGCGGATGACGGCAAGCCGGCCGCTGCCGTCGTCGGCGGCTAAAGCCACATCCCGGGTGTTGTCGGTGGAAGCGTCGTCGACCACGACGACTTCGGCGACTTCGGCTTCGCGCAGCGCCGAAGCGATGGCGACGGGAATCGTGCGCGCCGCATTGCGCGCGGCGATGATGACGCAGACTACAGGCGTCGTCACAGGCATGGGCTCACCTTTCGTTTGCATGCGTGGCAGCCCCGCCTATGATTTTGATTGTTTCGCCGCGCGCCGGCTCGTCAGCGACCGGGCGCTCGAAGATGCGCCGGCTGAGGTCGGCGGAGGCCGCCCAGCCGGCTTCGGCCAGATAACGGACAGGCTCGCGACCGCACAGTTCCCACAGCACATGGCGGCGCTGCGGCCAGCGCAGCGACGAGAGCCAAGGCGCGATGACCATGTGGAAGAGATCGGCATTGTCGATGCGCGCCAGAATGCGGGCGGCGCGCTCCGAAAGCAGCGTGCCGGCAGCGCCAAGCAGCACATCGGCGGCGCGCAGTCCCAGAAGCAGCGTGTCCGCCAGGCCCTGCTCGGCAGCGTGGTCAAGCACCGCCTGCTGCTCGGCTTCGCTCAGCCGGCTGGCGCTGGCCCTGACGTCGCAGACATAGCCGGCGCAAGGCTCGCGGTTGAAAAAAGCCTTGGCGACGCTGATCGAGGACAAAAGCAAGGTATCGGCCGCCGAGATGATCGGCATGGCGGCGCCGGCAACCACCTTGGCTTCGCGCTTGCGGCGCAGGAAGCCGTCGGTGTCGCGGGGACTGGGCGAACCCGGCTGCTGCAGCCGGTGGTGGAGGTCGACCGTCGACGCCCTCGCGCCATCTTCGCGAACCATGTGCTGCTCGCCGAGAAAGCGCACCCACCAGACCGAGCGCGACTTGCCGGCAACCTCGTAGCCGATGCTCCGCAACGCCTCGCGGGCCGCGGCGAAGCTTGCCGGCGAAACCAGTATGTCGACATCGCCGGACGGCTTCATGAAGTGGTCGCCATAGAGCAGATGCTGCTGGAGCGGCCCCTTGAGGAAGACGAATTCGACCTGCCTGTCGCGCAGGACGCGGTCGATTGCCATCGAATCGCCAAGGCAGGCGACATTCATCGACATGGTGCGCCGACGGTAGCCGTCGAGCCAGCCAAGCAACTCCGGAGGCGCCGCGCCGGCGGGTGCACGCGCGAGCGCCTTGAGCAGGAAGACGGCTACCTTGTTCAGCCTGGCGATGTCGGCGACATTGGCCGCTGAAATTGCGGGGGCCGCTGAAATTGCAGGGGCCGCAGAAATTGCAGCGCTCGCCGAGATTGCTGGCGCGGGCATATCGGCCCAACCGGCGACCGTGCTGGCACGCGGCGCGAAAAACAGCCTCAGGCAGGCCTGCACATAGGCGACTTCATCGGCACAGCCGGCGGCACGCAGCCTTTGATACGAGCCATCCTGCATTGCCATGCCCGATGTCGTTCTCCGCAAAATGCCGCCCGAGCGGCTTATACCGCACCTGCGAAGAAAAGCATCGGGAAAATTAACGCGATCGCCGAAAATCCATCCGAGGATCATCTCACCCCTGCAACCCCCGCGTTTAAAATCGCCTGACGCGCAATCACTTTTGAAGACCACATAAGAGATGCGCCGATTGGCCGAAAAAGCGACGATTTTCTGCAGCAATTTCTTCGCACCTGCGAAACGGGTTTCTCGCTCAGAAAATTATCATAATCAAATCAAATGCTTATTTAAACGGCAAGGACCCGCGGTTGAATTCCAGGGCCGTTGAGGGTTACGATAACTGTGTTTATGGCTTGGTCATCAACGAAGGCGAGTGCAACCAAGAATTGATTAATGCTTGGTGAATCACGCTTGACTCATAGATGTTGCCGTGCAGCAATCGCATTGCAGCATAGCGATATGCTGGCGGTAATTTTGCAGCCGCTTCCAGTCCTTCATTGGAGAGTAAAATGGAACAGAATGTTGAAAAGCATGAGTACGAGACCCCCAGCCTGACGGTTCACGGTTCGATCGAATCCATCACGCAGGGCGGTGCCGGCACGACGGCGCTCGACGTGGGCTTTCCCGCGCACACGCCGATCGGCGATCTCACTTTCTCTTAAGCTCAAGGGCATCCGGATGTCTAAGTTGGGGCTCCGGATGTTTCCCAACAGGTGAGCCGGGGGGCATGTCCCCCGGCTTCCCCCCGAGGTCGCAGGCAACCGATCCACGGCGAAGGGCGCGGGCCAGCAACGAGGTTTTAGGATGCACTGGAACCCTTCGGACCATGACCGCGTGGTCGCGACCAGCGAGGCGGTGGCTTGCGAATTCGGCGCCGGACTGGCGCTGCTCCACCTCAAATCCAATGTCTATTACAGCCTGAACAGCGTCGGCGCCTTCATCTGGGAGCAGATTCAGGAGCCGCGATCGATCGTCGATATCCGCAGCGCCGTGCTTGCGCGCTACAATGTCGATGCCGAGCGCTGCAGGGCCGATGTCGAGGGCTTGCTGAAGGGGCTGGCCGAAGCAGGGCTTGCGAGGCTCCACAGTGAGGAACTGGTCTAGGCTCCGCTCGCTGAGCGGCCGGGAGATGCTGTTTCTGGCGCGCTGCCTGACGGTGGTGAGCGCGGTGCGGCTCGCGCTGTCGCTTTCCTCCTACAATCGTGTCCGCGGCCTGGTTACAAGGCTGGACGCCAGGCGCGACGCCAGCATCGCCGACCTGCGGCGTGTCGCCTGGGGCGTTGCGGCCGCGGCGCGGTTCGTGCCGGGCGCCAGTTGCCTCACCCAGGCGCTGGCCGGACAATATCTGCTCGCCCGCCAGGGCAGCGCCTCGAAAATCAGCATCGGTATCGAACGGGGGACGGGCAGCGAGCTCAAGGCGCATGCCTGGTTGATGAGCGGCAACCACATCGTGCTTGGCGGCTCGGTCAACGGATTTGCCCATCTGGTCGACCATGGGTCGTGACCGATGAGCGGCGTCGCCGGAATCGTGCTTAACGACAACGGCCGGCCCGCCGCGGCCGGCGATATCCAGCAGATGCTTTCGCGCATGCGCCACCGGGCCCGGGACGGCAGCTCATGGTGGACGGACGGCGGCGTGGTGCTCGGTCACGCCTGGTTCGACACGACCGGCGAGGACGGCCCCGGCCCGCTGACGATGGCCGGCGGCAAGCTCGCCATCACCGCCGACTGCCGGCTGGACAACCGCGACGAGCTTCTGGCGCGGCTAGGCCAGCGCGACCGGTCGATCGCCGACGCGGTACTCATCATGCGCGCCTATCTCAAATGGGGAGAGGCCTGCCCGACCTACCTGCAGGGCGATTTCGCCTTCGCGATATGGGATGGCGAGCGCCAGGCCCTGTTTTGCGCGCGCGACCATTTCGGCGTCAAACCCTTCTATTACCATTCGACCGACGGGCGTTTTGCCTTTGCCTCGGAGATCGGACCGATCCTGGGGCTGGACGGCGTCGGCAGGCGCCTCAGCGAGCACCAGATTTCGGGTTTCCTCGCCGGCTTGCCGGACGATCCGCAAGCCACGCCCTACGCCGAGATCTTCCGCCTGCCGGCGCGGCACAGCATGATGGTGGCGGACCGCCAGGTAGCACTTCGCCGCTACTGGCAGATCGAGCCGTCACAGCGGCCGCCGCGCCCGGACGCGGCCGAAGAATTCAGGCATCTCTTCGCGCAATCGGTGGAGAACCGGATGCGCGGCACGTCCGCCGTCGGCGCCATGCTGAGCGGCGGGCTCGATTCATCCTCGATCGCCTGCCTCGCGGGTTTGCGGGCAGCGGCGAAGCGCGACCTGAAGCTCAAGACCTTCTCGCTGGTGTTCGACAAGGGTTCGTCGATGGACGAGAAGCCGTTCATCGATGCGGTGCTCGACGACAATCCGCTCGACGCCACGCTGATTGCCGTCGGCAATTACGCGCCCTTCGCCGAATTCGAGCGCATCCTGCAAGAGCAGGAAGGCACGTTCCTGGCGCCTGGCCTGTCTTTGACCCGTGATCTTTACCGCATGGCGGGCGCAAAGGGCGTCAAAGTGCTTCTCGACGGACATGGCGGCGACGAGGTCGTCTCGCAGGGCCATGGGCACCTTCACGAACTCGCCAATGCCGGCCGGTGGCTTGAGCTGTGGCGCGAGTTGCACAGCGCCGCCAACACCTATGGCGAGGGCATGCTCTCGCTCTATTTCAAGTTCCTGACCATCTATGGACCGGCCTGGCGGATCGCCAGGATGAGGGCAATGGCCAAACGCCTTGCCGGCAAAATGCGGCACAGGCCGGCGCAGGCGCAGCGCGCCTGGGCGGGCCTGGTCAATCCGGAGCTTGCCAGGCGCACCGATCTTGCCGAGCGCTTTCATCGCAGCGGTTACATGCCCGCCGCCGTCAGCGCCAGCGAAGCCCTGACGCATCGCTGGCTTCTGTCCACCGGCCTGGTGCCGCACGCCTTCGAAGTGCTCGACAAGGCCGGCGCCAATTTCGGCGTCGAGCCCCGCTATCCGTTCTGGGACAAGCCGCTCGTCGAATTCTGCCTGGCGCTGCCCGGCGAGGAAAAGCTCAAGGACGGCTTCGGCCGCCATGTGCTGCGCCGGGCCATGCAAGGCGTTCTGCCGCCGGCCGTGCAATGGCGGCGCGACAAGATCGATTTCACCGCCAACCTGGTCAAAGGCATGCTCGGCAACCACCGCGAGCTTCTGGACAGCCTGCTGATATCGGACAGCGAACGGATCGCGCCCTATGTCAACCTGCCTGAGGTGAACGCGGTCTATGACCGTATGCTGCGCCAGCCCGAGCAGGCTACGCTGCCCGACGTCCAGCATGTCTGGCGCTCGGTTTCGCTGTCGCTGTGGCTGCGGCAAGTCCAAGGAAGCCCTGCATGAATCTTCCGGTTGCTTCCCTTGCGCGGCCCGCGCCCGCCGCCGAAACGATGACGCCAAGCGGACGCGTCCGCCATTTCTACAAGGCCTACGGGCTGGTGATCGGCTCCGAAGTGGCCTTGCCGGAACTGGAACCGACGGCGCCGGCGGCACCGGACCTGGAGATCGCGGTCGGGCCGGTCGACTTTCCCGACGACGCGTCGCAGGGCGCCACGGCGTTCCGCTTCGAACCTATGCGCCAGTATCTTGCATGGCGAGCGGTCGGCACCTTCATGATCAGCGGCGCCAAGCGGATCGACGTCGATCCGGCGCCGGGGATCGACGATCCGCTGCTTGCCTTTCCGCTGCTCGGGCCGGTGATGGCGCTCGCTTTGCACCAGCGCGGGCTGCTCGTGCTGCATGCCAGCGCCATTGCCGTCGGCGGCGAGAGCGTGATCTTCCTAGGCAACAAGGGCGCCGGCAAATCGACGACGGCGGGCGCGATGATCCGCGCGGGCCATCGGCTGCTTACTGACGATGTCGTGGCGCTGGATTTGTCCGACCCGGACCGGCCGATGATCCTGCCCGGATTTCCGCAGCTCAAGCTCGCCGCCGATGCGGCCGGCGCCATTCGCCTCGAACAGGCGGACGTGCGCCCGCAGGTGCATCCGCAAATCGACAAGGCACAGCACCGGCTGCGCGACGGGTTTGCCGCCGAGGCGGTGCCGGTATCGCGCATCTATGTACTCGAGCGAAGCGGGCGGGCGGCGATCTCGCCGCTGGCCGGTGCCATTGCGCTGCCGGCGATCATCAAATTCTCCTATATCACGCGGTTCGGCCGGCAGGCGCTGCCCGGCGATCTTGCCGCCGCGCATCTGCGCCAGTGCGCCCGGATCGCGGGGCGGATCGGTGTCAGCCGCCTCGAAATGCCCGCCGGGCTCGCCCGTATCGATGAAGCGGTCGCAGCGATCGAAGCCGACCTGGCGTCCGGGACAAGGTGAACCCGGGCATGGGCTGGTCCTCCAAGCTTCGCCTGTCGCTGTTGCGGGATATCACCGGCTTCGGTGCCATGATGGCGCATGTCGGCGGGAGGCGCACGGCGACGGCGCTGACCTTCCTGGTCCTGGGCAGCCTGACCGAAGGCGTCTCGATCCTGCTGCTCGTTCCGCTGTTGCGCCTGATCGGCAAGGCCGACCAGGATTACGCGGTGCCGGTGCCGGAGGCCTTGCATCGGCTGGTGCCCGGCGGAACGCTGTCGCTCGCAACGGTGCTCTGCCTGCTTATCGCGCTGGTGGCGCTGCAAGCGATGTTCAATCGCTTCAAGTCGGTCTACATGGCGCGGCTGCTCTATGATTTCGTCAACCGCGTGCGCATGAACCTGTTCGAAAGCGTCGGCAAGGCGCGCTGGGGGGTTTTCACCCGCATCCGCAGCTCCGATCTCGACCTTGCGCTGAACGGCGACGTCGACCGCGTGCAGGTGGCGGCCTTTTCGCTGCTGATGCTCACCCAGGCCACGCTGCTTCTGGTCGGCTATCTCGTGGTCTCGCTGTTCATCTCGCCGGTGATGACGTCCTTTGCCATCCTCATCGGCCTGGTGCTGCTGGTTGCGCTGCAGCCGTTCAGGGCGCGCGCCAGCGCCTATGGCCGCACGCTGACCGGCAATCGCCAGGACCAGTACCGCACGGTCTCCGAGTTCCTCGGCGGCATCAAGGTCGCGAAAAGCCTGAATGTCGAGGCAAGCTATTTTGCTGAACTCGGCGCGACGCTGGACAGGATGAAGGCCGATAACATCGCCTATGTCCGCAACTCCTCGCTCGGCACCGCTCTGTTCCAGGTGGCGAGCGTGATCGGGCTCAGCCTGTTCATCTATATCGCGCTGGTCCGCTTCCACCTGTCGCTGGCCGAGATCGTCGTGCTGCTCCTGGTCTTCATGCGGGTCGCGCCGCGCTTCATGGACATGCAGCTTCAGACCCAACAGGTGCTGATCAACCTGCCGGCCTACGCTTCGATGCAAAGCCTCCAGGCCCGCTTCGACGCCGAGCGCGAGCCGGCGCAAAGCGTTGCCGAACAAGGCGCAAAACTGTCGCTCGAGACCGGCCTCAACATCCGCGATGTATCATTCGCCTATGGCGAGGGCGACGGAGAACCTGTGGTCAGCGATATCACCTTCGGCCTGCCGGCCGGCAAAGTGACGGCGCTGATCGGCCCTTCCGGTTCCGGCAAGAGCACGATCGCCGACATGCTGCTGGGCCTGCTCGAGCCCACCGGAGGCCGGATCCTGGCCGACGGAGTGGAGATCACGGCACAAAATCGCAGAGCTTGGCGCGATCAGGTCGCCTATGTGCCGCAGGATGTGTTCCTGCTGCACGACACGATCGCCGCCAATTTGCGCCTTGCCGCGCCCGAGGCCAGCGACGATGCGCTCTGGACGTCGCTGCGCAGCGCCCATGCGGCCGATTTCGTCGAGCGGCTGGCTCTACGGCTCGAGACGGTGGTGGGCGACCGCGGCGTCCGGCTTTCCGGCGGCGAGCGGCAGCGCATCGCATTGGCGCGGGCGCTGCTGCGCAAGCCCTCGCTGCTCATCCTCGATGAGGCGACAAGCGCGCTCGACTGGCAGAATCAGTCGCTGATCGCCCAATCGATCGAGGCCCTGCGCGGCCAGATGACGATTTTGACCATCGCGCACCGACCATCGATGATCGCCTTCGCCGACTGGGTCGTGGCGATCGAGAACGGACGCATCGTCGAGGTCGGACAATATCAGCGGCTCAAGGCAAAAGCCGGCAGCCGCCTTGCCAGGATGCTGTCGGGCGAGCAGGCCGAGCGCGAAACCGCGCCATCGGTCGAGACAGGACCGGTCCCTGCGCCGGTCGAACGATCAGTGGAGGCTGCGTCTGGCGCTTAGCTTCTCGCCTTCGGCGACCTTGTTCAGGATGGCGCCGCGGTCGGCTTGGCGGACCTTGTCGGCCGATGTCGGCGTGACTCTGCCAATCATGGCAAAGACCAGAAGGAAATAGCCAGCCTGGATAATGACGGCGCAGATGATGGCACGCAGGAGGATGGTGCCCAGCGATGCGCCGTCGAAATACGACCAGCCGATGACGATCGCGAGAGCGAACATCATCCCGACGATGAATTTTGGCAGAGACATGTTCGCCGGCCCCTCAACCGATACGAGCATGCAGAAGCTGCGACTTACCCACCCGCGTAACTCCCCGTTGCGCCAAAGAGCTTTTTCTGGCTGCCCAATCCGGCCGGTTGCTTCCAGCCTTCCTTACCCATGCAGACTATGACAGGAACAATTTGCGACTCTATTAAGGCGCGCCGGCCGAAGCAAGGCCGGACAGCTATGGTTTCCAACGGTTTTACGAGATCGACTCTGGCATGGTGCGCCGCACACTCTGGCCCTGATAGCCATTCAATGAGGGCATCTGCAGCCTCAGTAAAACCCACGACATTGATTAGTACTTTACCTGAATAACTTACCATTGCGAGTGCTTCCGGCGACATGCAACCACGATTCTTCTGCAACAAAGAATGCACTGCCCAAAAATGGCCCGAAATGTGGACTACATTTTCATGGTTTTCGTTCACCTTGTCATAAACGCGCCACAAAGGTGAAAATTTGTGCAAGGCAGGTTTATTATTTGGTCAATTCATGACGTGAACATTTCATCGCGATGGGAAATTGTGTGTTGCGCTGCAGCATTTTTTTGATATCTTGCCGTAAACCATCCGTTCAACGTATGGAGCTTTTGCATGAGGGACGTCGCCAAGTCGGCTAATGCGGGTTTTGCGCAGGTCGGCATTGATTTTCCACCCCCCATCGGCGGTTTGCTCAAACGCAGCTTCGATATCGTCGGTTCCGTGGCTGGACTGGTTCTGCTCAGCCCGCTTTTCCTGATGGTCGCCCTGCTGGTCAAGCTTTCGGACAACGGTCCGATCTTTTATGGCCACAAGCGAATCGGCCGCGGCGGCAGGATTTTCTCCTGCCTCAAATTCCGCACCATGGTGCCGGACGGCGAGCGTGTGCTACATGCGTATCTAGCGGCCAATCCGGAAGCCAATGCCGAGTGGATCGCTACGCGCAAGCTGAAAAACGATCCGCGCGTCACCCGCGTCGGCCAGGTGCTTCGCAAGCTCAGCCTCGACGAACTGCCGCAGATCCTCAACATCCTGCAGGGCGACATGAGCCTTGTCGGCCCACGCCCCGTCGTGCGCGACGAATTGGAGATCTACGGCAGCGCTGCGGTCTATTACCTGAAGTCGCGGCCGGGTCTCACCGGCTTGTGGCAGGTGAGCGGCCGCAACGACGTATCCTACGACACGCGCGTCGCCTTCGACCGCCATTATGTCGAGAACTGGTCGTTGTTCGAGGACATTCGCATTATCTTCAAGACAGTTCCTGCCGTGTGGATGTCGCGCGGCAGCTATTGACCGACGGACCTGCCCCGCCAGATTCGGGGCAGGCATCCGGCAGTGATCTCATCGGGCGGATGGGGCCAAAGCGGATCGGAAACGTTCATTTGAAAAAAGACCTGTTCGGACTGTCTTACGCATGCAGTCTCATACCCAGGACCACCGCCCGCTTCGCGGGCGCGTTGCTTGTTGCGGGATCGCTGGCCATGCCGCAGCTCGCCGCCGCCGGCGATTATCAGCTTGGCCCGCAGGATAAGCTCAACATCCGCGTCGCCGAATGGCAGACCGTCGACGGCACGTTCCGCGACTGGTCGGCCATCAATGGCGAGTATTCGGTCGGCCCGGCAGGGACGCTGTCGGTGCCGTTCGTGGGCAACATGCAGGCTGCCGGCAAGACGACGGCGGAAGTTGCCTCGGCGATCGGGCTCGCCCTGCAGCGTAAGCTGGCGCTGCCCGACAAGCCGGAAGCCTCGGTCGAGATGGCGCAGTTCCGGCCGTTCTACATTTCGGGCGAAGTCCAAAACCCCGGCCAGTTTCCCTTCGTGCCCAATCTGACCGTGCTCAAGGCAATCAGCATCGCCGGCGGCATCCGGCGCAATGCCGACTTTGGTCCGCAGATCGAAAAGGATCTGATCACCGCCAAGGGCAGCTATGACATCTATGACGACCAGCGCTTGCGGCTGATGGTCAAGCGAGCCCGCATCGACGCCGACCTCGCCGGGAAAACGACTTTCGAGGTGCCTCAGGAAATTCAGGGCGATTCGAGATTGCCGACCATCGTCGCCGACGAAACGGCGATCCTGGTTTCCGACCAGAAGTCGCTGAAGCTGAAGCTCGATGCGCTCGATAATTTGAAGGGCGTTCTGCAGTCGGAAATCGAATCGCTGCAAAAGAAGATCGCGAACCAGCAGAAGCAGGTCGATCTGGCGGAGCAGCAGGCCGCCAGCATCGGTCCGCTGGCGCAAAAGGGCCTGATTGCCAATGCGCGACTGCTTTCCTCGCAGCAGACGGTCACCGACCTGCAGGGCAAGATCCTGGATTATGAGACGGCTATCCTCACCGCCAAGCAGTCGATCAGCAAGGCGGAGCAGGACGCCATCGATGCCCGTAACACACTGGGTTCGAGCCTCACCGCCGATCGGCAGCAAACGGAAGCGAACCTGAATGAGGCAGGCTTGAGGGTCGGCATGCAGAAAGGCCTCATCGCGCAGGCATCGGATCCGGCAACGGCTGCCGCCTTCACTGGCAACGAAGAGCCCGCCCTGCTCTATTTTCTGGTGCGGATCGCCGACGGCAAGACGAGCGAGGTCGAAGCCAAGGAAGACACGCCGGTGCTGCCGGGCGACGTGATCAAGGTGAAGCTGGCGCCGACGACCAGCCAATAGCGTCGCCGGCTCCGGCTTGCCACGAGCGAACCGAGGAACGGAGGCGGGAGGAACAAGTCAGGCTCGTCCGCGGCGCGGGCGAGCGATCTGTTTGCACCGCTTTAAGGCATAACATGCAGCCCGCAGCCCCGCGTCACGTGTACCTGAATCTCGACGCCATTCGCGGCGTGGCGGCAATCAGCGTCATGCTCTATCACTTCTCGCCGTTCCTCGCCGACGGGCGGGTGCTGCCATCGAGCTATCTCGCGGTCGATCTCTTTTTCCTGCTCAGCGGCTTCGTCATCGCGCATGCCTATGATCGCAAGATCGAGAACGGCATGGGTTTCGGCACGTTCGTCGCCGTCCGCCTGATCCGGCTTTATCCGCTCTATCTCGCCGGCACGCTGCTCGGCTTCTTCTATCTGCTGATCAAGAACAGGTTGATGCCGGCGGAATACATGCCGCTGTCCGAGATCGGCATGCAGCTGACGACCGGCATGCTCTTCATCCCGCTGGTCAGCGATGCCTATCATACGATCTTCCCGCTCAATCCCGCTTCCTGGTCGCTGTTCTTCGAGCTCATCGTCAACATCGCCTATGTCGCGGTCTTCTTCCTGCTGTCGCGTCGGGTGCTGACGGGGATCGTCGCCGTCAGCCTCGCATTGCTCGTCGTCGCCTCGGTTTTCGCCGGCACGCTCGATTTCGGCATGACCGGCAACACCATCCTCAGCGGGCTGCCGCGCGTAGCCTTCTCGTTCTTCCTCGGCATGCTGCTCTGCCGCTCGATGGCGCGCACCCAAGGCAAGCTAGGCTTCCTGCGGCGCGGCTTCTGGGTCGAAGGCGCGATCCTGCTCACGCTTGCCGTCTTCGCCATTGCACCGGCCGGCGGCGCGCGCGTTCTCTACGACCTTGCCGCAATCGTCATCGTCTTCCCGATCATGGTGATGACCGGCGCGGTAGCGCCGACCGCGCCGCTTCTTTCAGGCTTCTATGGCTGGCTCGGGCGGATTTCCTATCCGATCTACATCATCCACACACCGATGCTGATGATCATCGCCGGGGCCGGCAAGGCGGTCTCGATCGATCCGTTCGCGCATCATCCCTGGTTCGGCATCGTGATGGCGGCCTCGGTCGTCGTCATCGCCGACATCGCCACGCGCCTCTATGACGAGCCGGTGCGGCGCTTCCTGCAGCGGCAGATGCAGCGCGCCCGCGCCGTGGCTTAGACCCGGCTCACTGAAGAAGGGCTCAACGGACAAAATCCGGTATGAAGATTCCGAAATCCATTCTGATCGATCCCGATCGCAACGAGACCTACGGCATCTTCGCCGTCACGGTTTCCATGCTCGCCTTCGCCTACTCGCCCAATTTCGGCCAGATCCTGATCCTCGCCTACTACGCCGTCTGGCTGCCGCTGCTCTTCGTCGACTACCGGCGCTTCACCTGGAAACTCTCCAGCGCCTGGCTGCCCATACTGCTTGCGACCTATGTCTGCTTCTCGGTGTTCTGGTCGCAGGCGGCGGGCATCAGCGCGCGCGCGGGGGTGCAATATTCCTCGCACATCGTCTGCGCCTATGTCGCGGCGCGCACCATCAGCGTACGCACGCTGGTGGTCGGCTCGCTGATCGGTATCTTCTTCGTCCTGCTCTATTCGCTGAAAGTCGGCGCTTACGCGCTCGACATCATCGACGGCACGGTCAATTTCGTCGGCGCCTTCGGTTCCAAGAACCAGGTCGGTTTCTTTTCTTCGCTTGGCATCTTCTTCTGCCTTGCGTTCCTGGTCTTCTACCGGCGCAACTGGCTGGGCTTTATCTGGACCGCGCCGATCATGCTGTTGTCGGTCTATATGTTGGCAATCGCCCATTCGGCGACGTCGGTGGCCTCCCTGCCGGCGGTGATCGGCATCGTGTCGCTGCTGACGATGACCAAGGTGTTGTCGCTGCGCTATCGTCGCGTTCTGTTCATAGTCGGCGCCGGCGCGCTGGTGACAGGCGTGGTCGCAGCGCTCAACCTCGGCCTGCTGGATGTCGTGCTCGGCCTTTTCGGCAAGGATTCGACACTCACCGGCCGCACCTATCTCTGGGAGCAGGGCTGGGAGGCAGCACAGCAGCATCCGCTGCTCGGCTATGGCTATGCCGCCTATTGGGTGCAGGGTTTTGCCGATCCGGAGCGGCTGTGGGCGGAATTCTACATCTCGACCCGCTCCGGCTTCCACTTCCACAACACCTATGTCGAGACGCTGGTCGAAATCGGCTTCATCGGCGTCACCTTGCTGGCGCTGATCATCCTGCGCGCTTTCTACGGCCACCTCTCGAAGGTGGTGTTCGGCGACTGGAACGCCGATTCGGTGGTGCTTGCCGGCGCGATCGGACTGATGCTGATCCGCTCCTTCTTCGAGGTCGAGATGCTCGGCCCCTACTTCATGGCATCCTTCATCGTCTATTACGGCCTGTTCAAGCTGAGCCCATTGCCGGCTTTCCGGCGCCGCAGGGTGGCCATTCCCGCCGAGGACGAGAGGCCCGCCAATGGCCGCATGCCGGCCCCGGTCTGATCAGGGCAAAGCAGCAGCCGAACGCGCGACGGCTGCCTGGATGAGCCGGTCGGCAAGGATGGCCAGGAAGGCAATCGACAGGCCGGCGATCAGGCCCATGCCGGCATCGGCCTTGCCGAGCGCGACATAGACTGCCTGGCCAAGATCGCGCGTGCCGACAAGGGCAGCGATGGCCAGCATCGAGAGCGCCGCCATGATGGTCTGGTTGAGACCGAGCATGACGACCGGCAAGGCAAGCGGCAGCTTGGCCTGCAGCAGCGTCTGCAACGGCGTCGCGCCCATCTGCTCGACCGCCTCGACGACATCGGCGCGCACATGCCGCAAGCCATGCTCGACATAGCGGATCGGCGGCACGATGGCGTAGAGCATGATGGCGATCAGCGCCGTGAACTCGCCGACCTTGAAGAACATCAGCGCCGGGATGAGGAAGACGAATTGCGGCATGGTCTGCAGCGCGTCGCAGATCGGCTTGAGAATGTGCGAGACGCGGTCGCTATGCGCCGCCCAAGTGCCGAGCGCGCCGCCGACCAAAAGGCAAAGCAGAACCGCCAGCGTGCAGAGGTAGAGCGACTGCACCAGTTGCGGCCATAGTCCGTTGACCAGGATCAGCCCGAAGCCGGCCAGCGCGAAGAGACCGAGCCGCGGGCCACCCACCTGACCGGCAAGCAAGGCGACGGCAAGGATGAAGACAGGCCAGGGCAGATCGAGGAAGCCGGTGTAGAGAACAAGGCCGGCGGCCAGCACGGCGACCGCCGCCCGCCAGCCGAAGCGGCGCATCGCCAGCCCGGTCAAGGCCAGCACCAGGGCGGCATAGACGGCCAGCGCCGAAGGTGGAAGCACAAAGCCCCACATTGCCGGCGTCGCCGAGCCCGAAATGCCGACGCGCATCGGCAGAAGCAGACAATAGAGCACCGTGTTGCGCACGCCATTGAAAAACCAGGCATAGTCGCGAACGAGCCCCAGCAGCCACTGGTTGACCGCGCCCATCTGCATGCGCAATCCGGTTTCCGGCAGAAGCGTCGCATCGGGCGCGGCAAGCCGGATGATCACGGCCAGAGCCAGCGCGACCGCCAGCGAGAGGGCCAGCCGGCGTGGCGTCATCCATCGCATGGCGCGCGTCGGCCCGGTCTGCGGCGCCTTGGCGAAGCCGATGGTGAGGCGGTCGATGAGGATGGCGAGCAGCGCAATCACCAGGCCGGAGAGGATGCTCTGGCCGAACTCGGCCTTGCGCATCGAGGACAGGACCTCCCAGCCGATATCCTCGAAGCCGCCTATGATGGCGGCGACGATAACCATCGACAGTGCCGCCATCGTCGTCTGGTTGAAGCCGACGAGAAGCTGCGGCAGCGCCGTCGGCACTTCGACCTGCCAGAATTGCTGGCGCCGCGTGCAGCCGCTCATCAGCCCGGCCTCGCTGATCGCCGCCGGCACGCGGTCTAACCCGAGCATGGTGTTGCGCACCATCGGCGGCGTCGCGTAGATCGCCGAGGCGATCAGCCCGACCACCGGCCCGAAGCCGAACAGAAGCAGCAGCGGGATCAGATAGGCGAAGGCCGGCACCGTCTGCATCAGGTCGAGCGCGCCAAGCAGCACTGGGCGCAGGCGCGGACGGGCATGACCAAGGACACCAAGAGCGAAGCCAAGCACGGTCGAGATCGGCACCGCCAGCAGCACCAGCGCAAGCGTGTTCATGCTCTGCGGCCAGTAGCCGGCAAGCAGGATATAGGCGAGCGTGGCGAGCGCGAAGATCGCCAGCCGCCCGCCGCTCGACTTTAGCGCAAGGGCGGCGACAGCCAGCATTACCGCCGGCCAGGGCAGCCAGGCCAGCACCAGCCGCGCGCCGCGCATCGGCGCATCGAGCAAGGCGGAGAGGGCCCGGAATCCGGGCTGAATGAAGGCGACGACAACGTCGGTTACGGCGTTGATGTAAGCGGCCAGCGGCAGCGTCCATTCCTTGGGGAAATTGACCAGCCAGGGAAGTTCGGTTTTCACAAGCAGGCAAAGCACCGCAAGCACGGCCAGGCCACACCAGGGAACAAGGGCCGGCGCGATGGCGAACCTTTGCGGGGATCCCGCGATCGCGGCCGGCGCCGTCATGAGCCCTTGCGCCTCGCCTGCTCGCGCTCCAGCACTGCAAGCACGGCGCTGGCGCTGAGCACCGCCGGCGGACCGTCGCCGGCGGCGGAAACGGTGAAAGCGCCCACGCCGGAGGCGAGTTGCGGGATAAGCGCTTCGAGACTGGTGTCGGCTGCGACGCTCCGTTCGGGCAGCGCCGCGCCATTGGCGGGCGTGGCGATGTCGCCGGCCGTGATGACGCGCAGCAGCGGCATATCCTCGGTAAACTGCGCGACATAGTCGTCCGCCGGGTTGAGCACGATGTCGGCCGGGCGGCCGATCTGCACGATCTTGCCCGCCCGCATGATGGCCAGCCGGTCTGCAAGGCGGAAGGCCTCGGCGATGTCGTGGGTGATGAAGATGATGGTCTTCTTCAGCATGCGCTGCAGGCGCAGGAATTCGTCCTGCATCTGCTTGCGGATCAGTGGATCGAGCGCCGAGAACGGCTCGTCGAGGAACCAGAGCTCCGGGCCTACCGCGAGCGAGCGGGCAATGCCGACGCGCTGCTGCTGGCCGCCGGAGAGCTGGTGCGGGAAGGACGCCTCGCGGCCTTCAAGCCCGACAAGCGCGATCATCTCGCGGGCGCGGGCCTCGCGCTCCTTCGCCGGCTTGCCCTGGATCTTGAGCGGGAAGGCGACGTTGCCAAGCACGTTCAGATGCGGCAGCAGGCCGAAATTCTGGAACACCATGCCCATGGCGTGGCGGCGCAGTTCAATGAGTTCCTTGCCGCTGGCGGCGAGCAGGTTCCTGCCGTCGAGCAGGATTTCCCCGGCGCTCGGCTCAACCAGGCGCGACAGGCAGCGCACCAAGGTCGACTTGCCGGAGCCGGACAGCCCCATGATGACGAATATCTCGCCGGTCGCCACCTCGAAGCTGGCATCGACCACGGCCGGCAGATGCGCCTCCGCGCGCAGGCGCTCGGCCAGCGCGTCGGGATCGATCACATAGCCGCGCGAGTCGAAGTAATAGCCCGGCCGCCGGCCATAGACCTTCCAGACATTTCGACAGGCAAGCTTTATCGGACGCGCGGCGGTGTTCATCCCTATCGACCCGTACCGATTGCTCGCCCGGCTCCGCATATTCGGGAAGCCGGGCCTTTGTTGCCCTCGGCCTTTGCCAGGCACATCGGCGAACTATCCCTTGGCGGCGTCGAGCCAAGGTTTCCACACCGCCTCGTTCTTGTCGATCCATTCCTTGACGACGGCGTCGAGGTCCTTGCCCTGCTTGTCGACCGCCAGCATCAATTTCTGCTGCTCGGTCGCGTCCATCTTGAAGGCCTTGAGGAAGGCATAGGCCGCCGGCCATTTGGCGCCGAAGCCGGACCAGACGATCTTGTCGACATCGGGCGGCGTGATGCAGTGCTCGTTGGTCTGCTCCTTGCAGGGCGGCATGGCGACCCAGCCGACATCGTTCTCGGCAAGCGCGTAATGCGGGCCCCAGAACATCATGATCAGCGGCGTCTTGGCGGCTTCGGCTGCTTCGAGCTCGGCGACCAGCGCGCCTTCGGAACCCGACGGCACGGCGGTGTAGGGCATGTTGTTGTCGGCAAGGATGGTGGCCGCGCGCGAGCCCCAGTCGGACGGGTAATCGAGGAAGCGGCCGTTAGGCGCCGTCTCAGGTGTTGCCAGCGCCTGGACGCATTCGGGCTTGTTCAGCGCGTTCCAGTCGGGCAGGCCGGGACAGACCTTTTCCATGAATTTCGGATAGATCCAGCCTTCCTGCGTCTTCAGGTCGAGCTTGCCGACGTCCTCGATCTGCTTGGCGGCCAGCACCTTCGGATAGATGTCGCCGACATTGTTGAGCCATATCTCGACCGAGGCGCTGAGCGAGCCATCGGCCAGGCCCGAGAACTGCGGAAAGTTGCCGGCGGTGACGTATTCGACCTTGTAGCCGAGCTTCTCCATAAGCTGTCCGGCGATGTGGGTGGAGACGTGCGATCCGGTCCATTCCAGCATGGCGAGCTTGATCGGCTCGTCCTTGGCGCCGAGATCGGCGCTTTGCCCTGCCGCTGTTGCGGCAAGCATCAGCGCGAGGCCAAGGCCGGCCCCTTGCAAAGCATTTATCGTTTTCATGTCAGTTCCCCTGTCTGGTTGATGACCCTTCTTCCATGCGGCCTCCTCCCTGAAGGCCGGGATCCATCCCCCGCGCGGACGCTACCACAAGGCTCCGCCGGTGATCTGGATATTTTCCATGGTGATCCCCTTGGCAAGGTCCGAGCAAAGGAAGATCGCGAGCGCGGCGATCTCCTCCGGCTGCATCATGCGTCCCTGGGGATTGCCCTTCCTGAATTCGTCCATCACCTCTTCGGCGCTGCGGCCCTTTCCTTCGCGCTCGACGACCTGCGCGACGTTGCGGCGCATCAGCTCGGTCTCGACCCAGGTCGGACTTATCATCACGCAGGTGACGCCATGCGCGGCACCTTCGAGCGCCACGCAGCGCGTCAGGCCGAGCAGGCCGGCCTTGGAGGCGCAATAGGCGGGGTTGTCTTTCCAGCCGACCGAAGCAGCCGTCGAGCCGATGTTGACGATGCGGCCCCAGCCGCGCTCGATCATGCCGGGCAGCACGGCGCGCGTGGTGCGGAAGGCGCCGGTGAGATTGGTGTCGACGATCTTGTCCCAGAGCGCGTCGGAATGGCCGCAGACCGGCTGTTCGGCCGTCGTGCCGGCGGCGTTGACGAGGATGTCGGCCGGGCCGACAGCCGCCTGGGCTTTAGCAAAGAAGAGGTCGGTGAGCGCACTGTCGCGCACATCGAGATGCGCGGCATGCACCTTGGTGCCGTGGGCGGCCAGCGCCGACTTCACGCGATCGATCTCGTCGGCGCCGGGATAATAGGCGGCGTCCGCCCTGCCCGCCTGCGGCGGCGCCACATAGGAGCCGACGGCAACATTGGCGCCGACCCTGGCGAGCGCCGTTGCGATGGCGAAACCCATGCCTGAAAAGCCGCCGGTGACGATGGCGCTGCGGCCGGTGAGATTGGTCATCGCAAGCGCGCTCCGTATTCAGACTGCAAGATAGCCTCCGTCGACGACCATTTCGGAACCGGTGACGAATTTCGATTCATCCGAGGCGAGATAGAGAACCATGTAGGCGATATCGCCGGGCTCGCCGAGGAAACCGATCGGATGGCGGGAAAGCGCCTTGGCCTTCTCCTGCTCAAGTTTTCCCAGATCGCGCAGATAGTTCTCGGTCTGCGGCGTCCAGATGTAGCCGGGATGAATGGAATTGCAGCGGATGCCGTAGCGCTGCTCGGCGCAATGCACCGCGACCGCCTTGGTCAAGGTGCGCACGCCACCCTTGGAGGCGCAGTAGGCTGCCAGATCTGCCTCGCCGATGATGCCGTCTATGGAGGACAGATTGATGATCGATCCGCCGCCGGATTTCTTCATCAGCCTGATGCCCTCCTGGCAGCCGAGGAAGACGCCGTCCAGATTGACCGCCATGGTGCGCCGCCATTCGGCCAGCGTTGTGTCCTCGATGGTCTTGGCGATGGCGATGCCGGCATTGTTGACCAGAACATCGAGCCGGCCGAAGCGCTGCTCGATCGCCGCCATGACCGAGGACCAGTCCTCGGGTTTCGAGACGTCATGGCGCAGCGCCAGTGCCTCGCCGCCGGCCTTGGCGATCTCCGCCGCGGTGTTGCCGGCGAGGCTTTCGTCGATGTCGCTGACGACCAGCTTCGCGCCTTCCGATGCCAGCAGAAGCGACGACGCCCGCCCGAGCCGAGCCCGGCCCCGGTGATCAAAGCTACCTTGCCTGCGACGCGGCCCATTGCGGCGTCAGCCTCCCTTGCTCGACTCCAGCGGTCTGCCCAGCCAATCGCGATAAAAACCTTCAAGATCCGGCTCGAAGTCGTGCACGATCGGATAACCGGGCGCAGCCGCTTCCACCTCGTGCAGCGTGCCGCATTGCGGGCAGATGAATTCGCGGATTTCCATCCAGTCCGGATCCGGCAGGTCGCTGTTGGGGTAGATCTCGCGCAGGGCTTCCTCCGTGTCGCGCACGATGATCGCGGCCTTGAGCTTCCAGTTCTTGCGATAGTCACCGAAGGAATGGCCGCATTCGCATTTCGTCACCCGCTCTGCGCCGCTCTGGCAGATGAAGAGATGGTCGCCGACGGGCAGCAGGATCGGGTCCTTCCAGCCGACACGGTCCTGCAGCACCGCGACATATTTGAAGAAACGGTCGTCGTCCTTGTAGGCGCTCATTATGCGGCGTGTCTGCGGCCAAGGCAGCGTGCCGGCGACCAGATCGGCGATGACTTCCTTGCTGTATGAGGTCATGGCTTTGCTCCCGGCATGAAGATCGATCTGGCGTCGACGTCCCAGAACTCGCTGAAATCCTTGGTAAAGTGCGACGATAGCTTGATCGCGCTGGCATACATCTTCTTCACCTCCGGAGCGAAGTCGGCCGCCTTCACCCGCTCGCGCTCCTTGGCCATCCATTCGGAAACCGGTTTGGCGCGCGCCAGGCGCTTTGCCCGCATCTCGGCGCGATGGCGCTTGGTGGCCTCCAGATTGGCGACGGGATAGCCCTCCGCGTCCTCATCCAGCATGATACCGAAGATACCCTCGGCCGCCTCCCTGGTGAGAAAGCCGTTCTCGACATCCCAGGCGGTCTTGACGGGATCACGCTCCAGCACATCGCCGTAACCGCCGCCGCCATTGTAGGAATGGGTGAAGACGTCGCCCGTCTTATGGGGCGCGGTGATATAGGGCCCTTCCATCGTCACATGCTTGCCTTCGAGCCGCACTTCCAGCTCCGAGCGATACGGGTTGGTGCCGGTGTGGTGCGCCAGCGGCGCGCCATTTTCGGCCAGCTCGAAGATGTTTGAGTCGCGCACCGCGCGGTGCTTCTGGCAGGTCGGCGCCGGATAGCCGCCGCACAGGCCGCCATTGTCGAACACGCGGGATGAATGCTCCGACGTCACCAACCTAAGATGATCAGTCTTGCTCACCAGCCAGGTCGACAGGAAGGAGCAGCCGCCGCGATATTTGCCGGCGCCGCCGGAATTGGGAACGATGGAGCGGCCGATATAGAGCATCGGCATGTTCTGTTCCCAGATCTCGATATTGCCCATGTCGGATTCAGGGTTCCAGCCGACATAGGCGGTGTCCAAACCATCCTTGATCGCCAGAGCACCGGAGCCGGCGGCGGCGCATTCGAAATGCGCCATGCCGAAAGGCGTGCCGTACTGGCTGGTGCCGCCCATCTCGATCATCGGGCTGTTGACCTGGCCGACAAAGGCCTCTTCGACGAAACCACGCGCGATGAAGGAACGCGACAAGAGCCGCTGGAAGACGCCATAGGCGGGCAAGAGCAACGCCCAGGAGGTGGCGGTCGCCACCATCTCGTTGTCGGGATTGGTCCAGGTGCCGGCGGGCAGCTTCAGCTCGGTCGCCATCCAGGCGCCGTCATTGACCAGGCCCTCGAAGTTCATGTGCTGCGTCAGCGTCACGAACATGCCGCCATCCATGCCGGCGGGCGTGCAGTTCATCGAATGATAGCCCCAGGGCTGGGTGCCCTCGAAGTCCATGATGATCTTGCCGTCGGAGGTGATCTCCATCTCGATCGGCATGTTGTAGAGCCAATCGGGATCGCCGAGCGGCTGGTAACCTGGCTTGCCGGCTGTCACGTGGCCATAGAAGGTGTGGCCGCGATAGATACCGGGCACCGTGAGCTGGCGCGTGCGGGCGAGTTGGGCGCGGCGGCCCTCCTCGATGAACTCCTTCGAAACCTGCATCCAGTAATCGAGGCCGATCTCGTCGATCAGCGCCTTGACGCTTTCGCGCATGTCGATGCAGGAGGCGACCTTGGCCTTCTCGTCCAGCACCCAGTAGATCGGCATTCTGAGATTGCGCTCGCAGCGGATGACGTAGTCGCGCCTGAGCTCGTCATTCTCGCCGACCTTTTCGGCACAGACGAACAGGCCTTCGGTGAAGCGTTCCTGGGCGAGCGCTACGTCGCCGCCGGGCGTGATGCCGCCGGCCTCGAGCTCGTGGCAGACAGCGCCCGCCCAGCCGACCAGCTTGCCGGAATGAAAGATCGGCATGACATCCATGACGTCCGGCACCTGCACGGTGCCGATGAAGGCGTCGTTGTTGGCGAAGATGTCGCCGTCGCGGATCCGCGGGTTCTCCTCGTAGCCGTTGCGGATCATCCATTTGATGAAGCGGCTCATCGTATGCACATGCACCATGATGCCGTTGGAGAGCGCGATCGCATCGCCTTCCGGCGTGTAGATGGCGACGACCATCTCGCCGACCTCGCGCACGCCGGGCGAAGCCGAGATGCGGCGCGCCATCTCGCGTGCCGAGACGCAATAGGCGCGCAGCTTCGTGTGCAGCGTCTCGAACTTCAGCGGATCCTGGTTGCGCAGCTCGAGTTCGGTGATGCCGTCATAGCAGCCGGTCTCTTCCATCAGCCGTTCGGATTCGATCAGCCTTTCGCGGATGCGGAGCGCGGAGGCGGGTTTGTCCAGCATGGCGTTCGCCCTTCTCAAGCGTGGGTGTAGTGCAGCAGCGTCCATTCATCGACATGGACGCGATCCTGCGGGTGAACGACGAGCGTCGTCGCCGGGTGTTCGATGATGGCCGGGCCGATAACTTCATGGCCGGGCTGCAGCAGGTCCATCTCGTAGAGATTGGCCTTGTGCCAGCGGCCGCCGATATAGGCCTCGCGCATGCCCTTGTGGGCTGATGCCGGGTCCGACTTGCCGAGCGGGCGCTTGAGCAGCACCGGCTTGACCTTGTCGGCGGTAGCGATCAGCCCGAGCTCGGTGATGGAGAAGCCGGCTTCGCCATAGCGCGAGACGCGGTGGTTGACCTTGGCGTAGACCGCCTCGAATTCGTCGATGACCTTGCGCATATCGTCGGCCGAATGAAGCGCCGATAAGGGCGCCATCACCTCGACGTCCTCGAGTTGGCCCGTATAGCGCATCATCAGGAACGGCACGGTCTTGATCTTGCTCAGTGCGTGACCGTCGGCCACCATTTCGTCGACCGCGGCCTTGGTGAGATCGTCCCAGACGGTGGTGACCTTCCTGCCGAAGGCGACCAGTTCGTCATCGCTTGCCCGGGCGCCGATGTCGATCTGCGTCGACACCGAATGCCGGCGCATGAAGTCGGCGGTGGTGCAGCCGAAGGCCGAGAAGGCTGCGGCAAACTGGAAAGTTATGATGTCCTTGAAGCCGATGCCCCTGGAGCAGCCGGCGAGGTGCAGCGGCCCCGAGCCGCCATAGGACAGAAGCGTGAATTCCGACGGGTGGATACCCTGGCCGGAGATGACGCGGCGCAGCGCGTTGTTGGCGTCGGCCTCCAGCATGTCGATCATGCCTTCGGCGGCTTCCTCGACGCCAACGCCGAGCAGGCGCGAGCATTTCTCCTCGAAAGCTTTGCGCGCCTCCTCGACCTGCAGGACGACCTTGCCGCCGAGGAAGTAGTGCGGGTTCAACCGGCCGAGTATGGCGTCGCAATCGGCGATGGTCGGCTCGGTGCCGCCCTTGGCGAAGCAGATCGGGCCGGGATCGGAGCCGGCGCTTTCCGGCCCGAGCGAGACCTTCCTGGTCAATGGATCGACCTTCAGGATCATGCCGGCGCCGGCGCCGATCGTGTCGAGATGCAGCGTCGGCACGTTGAGCTTGAAGCGGTCCATCAGCGGCTCGTTCTCGATCCTGGTCTGGCCGCGGGTGATGACGCCCATGTCGAAGGAGGTGCCGCCCATATCCGAGCAGATCAGCGAGTCGTTGCCGATCAGCTTGCCGACATAGGCGGCACCCAGGATGCCGCCGATCGGGCCGGAGATCATCGTCTCGTGCAGGCGCGGATGGTTGATGGAGGTCAGGCCGCCGAAGGAGAGCAGCGTCTGGACGCCGTATTTGAAGCCGTATTTCTTCGAGACGTCCTCGATGCCCTTGAGCTGCTTGCGGCCACGGGAAGTTGCGTAGGCTTCGATCAGCACCGAGTTCAGCCGCGACTGTTCCCGGATGACCGGGCGCACCTCATGGCTGGTGTAGACGAGGATGTCGGCGCCGGCGGCAGCGATCTCCTCGCGGCATATCTCGGCGATGCGCTTCTCATGCGCCGGATTGACGTGCGAGAAGACGGTCATGATGCAAATCGCCTCGACCTTGTCGGCGATCAGCTTCCTGGCGGCGGCATGCACCTCGTGCTCGTAGAGCGGCAGGATGATGTCGCCGAACTGATCGATGCGCTCGGTGACGCCATGGGTGCGGCGGCGCGGCACCAGCGGATCGGGATGATGGTGGGTGACCGCGTGCAGACGGTCGGCATAGGAATAGTCCGCCCAGGCCTGCAGGCCGCGGCCCATCAGGATCATGTCCTCGAGGCCCTTGGTGGTGATCAGCCCGAGCTTGCGGCCGGTGCGCGACAGCAGCGTGTTGAGCATGCCGGTGCCGGAATAGAGCACCACGTTGACGCCCGAGAACAGGTCCTGGAGCGAGATGCCCCAGGCGTCCGCCGCGTCCTCGGCCGAGGCGAGGAAGCCTTCCGCCTCGTTCTTCGGCGTGGTCGCCGACTTGCCGATCTTGAAGTGACCGTCCTGATCGACAAGGATCGTGTCGGTCATGGTGCCGCCAGCGTCGATGCCGATGACGATTGGATTGGTAGTTATCTGGTCCACGGGTCGCCTTCCCTTATCGAGAACGACCACAGGCTAGATTCGATCGCCCGGATCGCGCCATATGCCTAAAGACACAATGACCTCGCGGCGCGGTTCGCCGAGAAAAGGGCATGCGCATGGGCAATATCTGGGCGCCGCTGGCCAAGGCGATCGCCGCCACCGGCACCGACCGGCATGTCGACTGCCTGATCGACCTGATCGGCGCCGACATCGCGCATGACCTGGTGACGGTGACGCGTTATTCGGCGACCAGGACGCCGGAATTCGTCAAGCACCGGCAGTTCTCCGACGAGATGGTGCGGCGCTATCTCGACAATTACTACGTCTTCGATCCCTTCTATGCCTCGTGGCGGCGCGAGCGCCGGCTCGGCATCATGCCGCTCAAAGGGCTGGCCGACGAGGAGGCCAAGCGTGGCCAGTACATTGCCGGTTTCCTCGCGCAGTCGGAGATCTGCGACGAGGTCGGCATCCTGCTCGCCGACGGCGGCGACTGGTGCCTCGGCATCTTCCTCGACCGCTCGACCATGTCGTTCAAGGACAGCGAGATCGCGCTGCTCACCGAGCGGCTGCCGGTGTTCGAGGCGCTGCATGCGCTCGACATCAAGGCGCGCGGCGCCGACTTTTCGCGCACCTCGGCGCCGAGCGGCCCCGGCGCCTCGCCGCAGCAGAAGCCGAGGGTTCCGGAAAGCCTGTGGCCGGAACTATCGCTGCGCGAGCGCGAGTTGGTGCAGCTTATCCTCGCCGGACATCCGACCGCCAACATCGCCGCGCGGCTCGGCATCACCGTCGGCACGGTGAAGAACCACCGCCGGCGCATCTATGAGAAGCTCGACATCACCACCGAGCGCGAATTGTTCCTGCAGTTCTTCCAGCATCGGATGGACAGCTAGCGGCCGTAAACCATTGATGACGCGTGCGTCGCGCCAACCGGGTAACCTGCAAATGGCGTCGGCGCGATGCGAAGCGATTTGGGTTTCGATCCCTGGCTTGACGGGAGTACCGTTGGCTAAGGAAGATCGCGAGGATCATACGGGGGATCACGGACCGCTTTCACATGCAGGCTGAAGTAACGTCCGATTATGCCGCAAGGCTGCTGAAGCGGGGCTATATATGCCTGCCGCTCCGGGCTGGCGGCAAGCATCTCGATCTCGAGGCGATGGGATATGAGCCACTGCATTTGCGAACACTGCGGAAAAGGCTTAAGGAGCTGGCTTTCACTTCGATCGCTTTTCAACTGGCGCAGAAACCCCCGGGCAGCAACGAAATCGCCCGCTGGTTTCGCGACTTCCCCGGAAACGTCGGCATACTGGGTGGATATTCCGACCTGATGATCCTGGATTTCGATGTCGAAGCCGGCTACCGGAGCTGGCAGGGGCACAACAAGGAGATCGCGAGCCGCACGCCGTTGGCGCGGACGCCGAGCGGGTTTCATGTCTATATCCGGACGCGCGAACCGACGGTGTCCTCGAGCCTCCACTTCGGCATGCGCAGGGTCGGCCATGTGAAAGCGCTAGGCGGCTATGTCGTGAGCTACCCCTCGGTGCTGAAGGACGGCTCCTCCTACAGCTGGGTCGAAGGCCAATCGCCGTTCGACGTCGAGCCGCAAGTCGTCGACGGTCTCGCCAGTCTTTCGCTGCGCCCGGTGTCGCTGTTCAAGCACCACTACGACCGCCTCATGAAGCGCGGCTTCTTTGAGCGGCAGTGAGCGGCTGAACCCATGGCCGCCGACATCACCGTCATCATTCCGGCAAGAAATGCCGCCGCAACGATCGGCGCGGCGCTGGCCAGCCTGATTCCCGACAGATCGCTTATCCGGGAGATCCTTGTGATCGACGACGGATCGAGCGACCGGACAGTCGCTGTCGCTGTGGAATGCGCGCAGCGCCACGGCTTGCGCATGGAAGTGGTAAGCGTGCGCTTGGACAGCGCTGGCGCCGCTCGCAACGTGGGAATCGAGCGGGCCAGCGGCGCATCCATCTTCTTTCTCGACGCCGATGACCAGGTGATGCCCGGAAGCCTTTCTCTGTTGCGCGCCGCGCTGGAAAGACAGAGCGGCGCCGGCCTTGCGATCGGGGCCAGCATAAGGCGCACGAAAGGCCGGCCGGACAAGCTCAAGACGCCGGATGGTTATGGCCCTGACAAGCGCCAGAACACGCGGCGGTACCTTCGCAACGAGCTATGGCCGATCGCCATGGGGAGCGCGCTGGTGGCAAAATGGGCGGCTGCCGACATCCGCTTTCCAGAGGCGATCCACCTTGACGAGGACACCTGCTACTGGACCGCCCTGCTCGCGCGCGCCGACGCGGTCACGATCGAGGCTCCGGTGCTCGTCTATCATCATGACGAGGAGCGAATGGCTCGGCGCTTCATCACCGCGCCGCGCGGGACCTTTCTGGCCATAGCGCGCGAATTGGACAGGCTGGCCACGGCCGGCGTCGAAAGGGATGCGCTGCAATGGCGAAAAGCCTGGATAGCGCAACGCATCGCGCGCCAGTTGATCAAGCACAGGATGTTCGCCGACGCCGCCGGCATGATGCGCGTGGTTCGCGCCCACAAGGAACTGGGCGGAAGCCGGAAGGCACTGCAATATCGCGCCAGGATCCATATCGGGCGGCTGACCGGGATCGGCGCGGGCGCGTCTCCAACGACGCACCCGGCAATGCCGCAACGAACACTGATCATCTGCCACGACCCGCCCTTTCCGCCGACATCCGGGGCCGATCTCCGCAATTTCGGCAATGCCGTCGCGGCTGCCGCGTTCGGCCCGGTCTGCCTCGCCTCCGTCGCGCCGTGGAATGGCGATGCACAACCCGTCGACCATGACATTCACGTGACCGCACTGACCACCGACTCCCAGAGGCAAGCCGCTTCGCTCGGCTGGCGGAGGATCAAGGGCGAGGCCCGTATTCCCCGGCCGGCGCTGACACGCCTCAAAACGCTGGTCCGGGATTTTCGGCCCGACACGATCGTCGTCGAAGGCGTTGCCCTGTTCAAGCTGCTTGAACCGTCGCGGCCACTGGTTCGGCAGCTCATTCTCGATATGCACAATGTCGAATCCGACCTTGCCGATCAGCTGCCGCGCAAGAGGAGCTGGAGGCCGCGTTTCTCAGGCGCCAGGGACCTCGAGCGTAGGGCCGCCGGCATCTGTGACAGGATCTGGGTCTGCTCGACCTCGGATCGCGAGCGGCTCAGGACACTCCTTTCAAAACCCGTGCCTATCGATGTCGTGCCTAACGGCATACCGCGGGCCGAGGGAATACCCAAGGTGCTGCCGCTACCGGCTGTCTCGGACGGATTCCCCGTCATCCTGCTTGTGGGCCATCTGGGTTACGAACCGAACATCGATGCCGCCGAACGGCTGGCCCGCACCATCCTGCCGCGCATCCGCGCGAGGCTGCCGGCGGCGAAGCTCGTTCTCGCCGGCCGTTCGCCCAAGCCACCGGTTCGCGCCCTGGCGGGACTGGATGGGGTCTGCCTGGTCGACAGCCCGGACGACGTCCGGCCACTGCTGGCCGGTGCGCATCTCTGCGTCATTCCGCTCGCCATGGGCGGCGGTACGCGGATCAAGATCCTCGAGGCCATGGCCTGGGGCATTCCCGTCATTGCCACGCCGCTGGCGGTGGAGGGTCTCGACCTGACCGCAGATGAAGAAGTGCTTTTGGCCGACAGCGATGAGGGACTGGCCGACATGGCTGTCGGGCTTTGTTCCGATCGCGCGCGAATAATGCGCTTGCGCGCCCGCGCTCATGACGTGGTTTGGGGCCGTTTCGGACCGCGGGCGATCCGCGACGCAGTGCGCCGGGGCCTGGGGCGGAACGATGCCGGAAGTTGACGGCTGTGCCCGGTGCCACGCAGTGTATGCGTATGATTCCGAAAATACTGCACCAGACGTGGAAGACCGACACCGTTCCGGCCCGCTACCATGCCTATGCCGAAAGCTGGAAGCGACATAATCCGGACTGGACGGTGATGTTCTGGAACGACCGGACTCTGCTCGAATTCGTCGCCAGCCACTACCCGGACTTCCTGCAGATCTTTTGCCGCTATGAACATGGCGTATTGCGCGCAGATGCGGGCCGCTACCTGCTTCTCCACCATTTCGGCGGAATTTACGCCGACATCGACTGCGAATGCGTCGCCCCCTTCGATCCGATCATGGGCGAGGACCGGATCGTGTTCTGCAAGGAGCCGGAGACGCACGCGCGAGTGCAGGCGGACTTCCGAGGGCTGCCGTACCTTCTGTTCAACGGGACCATGGCAAGCCCGCCAGGACATCCGTACTGGCTGCATTTGATATCGTTCCTGCCGGGATTGGTGCATGCAAGGCAAGCAATCGACTCGACGGGACCTTGTGTTCTTACCTCCGTGCAACTTGGCTATCATGACCGGGCGGCCTTCGCGCTCCATCCGGCTGAATTGTTCTCCCCCATCGACTCGGACGGCACGCCGGCCGGCGGCGACAGCATTACCCTGTCGATCCATCACTGGGCCGGGACGTGGTGGACGCGCGAGAAGCCGCCGCGATTGCGGCACAAGCTGCGCAAGCTGTTCCATCAGGCTCGGCACCGCATGACGCGCGGCAACGTTCTCGACGAGGAAGCCGCCCGGCAGAGCGTCAGCCAAGCCGCGGTCGCGGCACCGCCGCCAGCAGGAACCAACGTGACAATACTCGTTCCGTTGCGCGACGCGGCGCAACACATCGAGCCGTTTCTCGCTGGAGTGCGGCAGCTCGACTATCCAAAAGATAAGATCAGGCTCGTCTTCTGCGAAGGCGACAGCTCGGACGGCAGCTGGGAACGGTTGCAGGCCGCGGCTGCAGCACTCGGTCAGGAATATCGCGGGATTGAGCTGCTGCAGAGACCGCTCGGCACCAGCCTCGACCGAGACCGACGGGCAAACCGGAAACGGCAGCGCGAAAGGCGCAGCGGGATCGCCAAGGTGCGCAACCATCTGATCGACCACGGGCTGAACGAGGACGACGACTGGGCGTTGTGGATCGACATCGACGTCTGGCGGTTTCCCGGGGATGTCGTCACCCGTCTGATCGCGACCGGACATCGCATTGTCGTGCCGCACTGTGTGAAGGTGGCGGGCGGCGACAGTTTCGACCTCAACAGCTTCGTGACGGTGCGACACAAGAAAGACCACAACTACTTCCGTCACGTGCATGGCGGCCTTTATCAGCCTCCCCGGCATGCACAGGAACGGCTGCATCTGAGTGACGTCCGCCACCTCGAAAGGATCGGCCTCGACGGCGTCGGCGGAACCATGCTCCTGGTCGATGCCGCCCTGCATCGCGGCGGCCTTCGCTTCCCGGAAATCCCCTACCGCGAGCTGATCGAGACGGAGGGTTTCGGCGCCTTGGCCAGCGACCTGGGAATCAGGCCGATCGGGCTGCCCAAGCTGGAAATCCTGCATGTGCCGTGGTGAATGGCCCTGAGGCGGGATGGATCAGCGATCGCGAGCGGCCCTCCTGCGCCGTAGTCGTGTGCGCAGGAACGATACGGGGCATCGGGGCCCCTCGGGTCAGGCGAGGCGCCGTCTTATGCCTTTCCGGCACTTACGAAAGAACCGCGCCTTCACCGGGCTCAGTCGTGCAGATCCCGCGAAATCGCAGGCCCAATTGTGAAGCCGGAAAATGCCACCTCAAAACCCTCGCGCTGCGGCGAGCAGCACATCATGCCGACATCGACCGTTTTCGAGACCGGGAAATAGGCCAGCCGCACCGGCTTCCAGTGGCCGTCCGAGGCGTCCAGATACTGGATGCGGATCGCCTCGGCGTGACGGGTCAGGCGGATCCTGACGCCGTCCTTGCCGGCGGCAATGGCGACCAGGGACCAGTCGGAGGTGTCGTTGGTGACGACGACGGAAAAGTAGGCCAGCCCGTCGGTGTATTCGATGCCGGCCTTGATCCAGTGCGTTTCACTGAGGCGCAGCATAAGCCCCGCCTGATCGTAGAGCACCTTGTAGTCGCCCTTGACGGTGACCTCGGCGCTGAAATCACCCTCGACGGCACGGTAGAGGAAATGGCCGTTGTCGCGCCAGAAGCCATAGAAGGTCTCACGCCAGAAGTCGGTTTCCTTGGCCGTCCGGACGGTGAGCGTCCCGTCGCCGAACGCATGGTGCGGCGGCGGGTTGAGCCATGTCATATCGGCAAGGCCAGGCGTCATCGATACCGCCCCCCGGATTAGATTAGCCGGCAAAGGTATAGGCTGTCTTCACCGTGGTGTAGAATTCCATCGCGTAGCGTCCCTGCTCGCGCGGACCGTAGCTCGAGCCCTTGCGGCCGCCGAACGGCACGTGGAAGTCGACGCCTGCCGTCGGCAGGTTGACCATCACCATGCCGGCTTCGGAGTTGCGCTTGAAATGGGTCGCGTGCTTGAGGCTGGTCGTGCAGATGCCCGAGGTCAGGCCGAACGGCGTGTCGTTGGCGACGGCCAGCGCCTCGTCATAGTCCTTGACGCGGATGACGTTGGCGACGGGGCCAAAAATCTCCTCGCGCGAGATGCGCATGGCATTGGTCGAGCCGAGGAACAGCGCCGGCCTGAGATAGAAGCCGGGCGTCTCGCGTTCCAGCCGCTCGCCGCCGAAGGCGAGCTCGGCGCCTTCCTGGCGGCCGATGGCGATGTAATCCTCATCCTGCTTGAGCTGGCTCTGGTCGACGACCGGGCCGATCTGCGTCTTGGCATCGAGCGCATCGCCGATGACGAGCTTGTCCAGGCGCTCCTTCATGGCGTCGACGAAACGGTCGTGGATGCCATCGGTGACGATCAGGCGTGAGGACGCCGTGCAGCGCTGTCCGGTCGAGAAATAGGCGCCGTTGATCGCGCAATCGACGGCCGTGCCAAGATCCGCGTCATCGAGCACGACGAGCGGGTTCTTGCCGCCCATTTCGAGCTGGAACTTGCGCATATGCTCGACGCTTGCGGCGGCGACGCGCTTGCCCGTGCCGACCGAACCGGTAAACGAGATGGCGTTGATGTCGGGGCTGTCGAGCATCGCCTGGCCGACCACCGAGCCCTTGCCCATGACGAGGTTGAGCACGCCCTTGGGCAGGCCGGCGCGGTGCAGGATATCGACTATGGTCCAGGCGCTTTCGGGAACGAGCTCCGCCGGCTTGAAGACGATTGTGTTGCCATAGGCGAGCGCCGGGGCGATCTTCCAGGCGGGAATGGCGATCGGGAAATTCCAAGGCGTGATGAGGCCGACGACGCCGACGCCCTCGCGGGTCATCTCGACGCCGACGCCTGGCCGAACGCTCGGCACCATCTCGCCCGACAGGCGCAGCGTCTCGCCGGCGAAGAAATCGAAGAGCTGCGCCGCGCGGATCGTCTCACCGACGCCTTCGGCCAGCGTCTTGCCCTCCTCGCGAGCCAGCGAGCGGCCGATCTCGTCCTTGCGCGCCATGATCTCGTCGGAGGTTTTCTTCAGCACCGCGTGACGGGCCAGAGGGCCGGAGCGCGACCAGGCCGGAAAGGCCGCCTTGGCGGCCGCGATGGCCTGCTTTGCTTCTTCCGGCCCAGCGGAAGCGTATTCGCCGAGGACATCGTTGGTGTTGGACGGATTGACGTTGCGCGAGCCGGCCTCGCCAAGCCACTCGCCGTCGATCAGGTTCTTACGCAGCACGGTCATGTTGTTTCCTTCGAGAGATTGTGTCGCGGCGACAATGCGCCGATCAATTGTCAGACAAATGATATACGCATTGCCCGCCGAAAGGTCCACCCGGGAGGTTTTGATAAACCTAGGTGTGCGGCGGTGGAAGTCCATCGACCTCGCGCGCGACCACCTGTCACGACATCGACGCCGATGGCGGCGCCCTCAGACGGAAAACGACCAGAACAGGCAGGCGAGCGTAACCGCGCCGAAGACGACAAAGAACAGGCTCCTGAGCAACACATTTCGGCGAAGATCATTCATGGTGACATGCGCCGCCACGATTGCCGCGACAAACAGGAAGCGCCAGTTGAGAAGCGCCCAAAGCGCGCTGCCCTGGCCGAAAGCCCACCGGGCGAGAAGCGAGCCGACAATGGTCGCGAAGAGCATGATCGTCGCCCAGAAGACGGCGTCGGCGGCATGGGTCAGCACGATGCCGGCGGCGCGGATGGGCAGGATCATCATCAGCATGGCGCCGAAGAAATAGATGGCGGCGACGGCAAGGAAGGAGCCGGCGTCGGCAATGCCGTCGAGGCGCTTCACGCCGTACGCACCATAGGGATAGCCGTGCCTCGCCACGGCCAATGACAGCGCCATCAGCAAGGCGCTCAAAACCGTGATCAGTGCGAATGTGCCGAGGGCCTTGCTCATGCCTTTTCCTGTCGAGACGAATCAACAGGAGTTTAGCAGAGCAAGGCCCTCAAAAATCGCAATTCACCGCTCGACATTCTCGAAGCGTCAGGGCCTCCCCGCTGCCGAGACGAGATCGGCTTTGCGCCGCGCCGTCTCCAGCCCGACCGCGATGAAGCGGCGCGCATGGCGCGCAAGCTCCATATTGTCGGTCCACAAATTGCGCCAGATCGCCGTCTTCCTCGACAGGTTCTCGTCGACGATCTCGGAGGAGAAGGATTCGAAGCTGAGATCGTCGCCATAGCCGATGGCGGTCAGCGCATCGAAGATCGCGGCGAAGTCGATGCTGCCGGTGCCGAGGAAGCCGCGATGGCTCTCGCCGATATGGACATAGCCGATCTTCTTCGCGGCATGGCGAATGGCCAGCCCGACATCGGCCTCCTCGATGTTCATGTGGAAGGTGTCGAGATGCAGGAAGATGTTGTCGGAGCCGGTGTCCTCGATGAAAGCCAGTCCCTGCGCGGCGGTATTGAGTAGGTTGCTCTCGAAGCGATTGACGATTTCGAGATTGAGCGTGACACCGGCGGCCTTGGCGGTTTCCG
The DNA here is from genome assembly GCF_033977265.1 of Mesorhizobium australafricanum. Lineage (NCBI taxonomy): Bacteria > Pseudomonadati > Pseudomonadota > Alphaproteobacteria > Hyphomicrobiales > Phyllobacteriaceae > Mesorhizobium > Mesorhizobium australafricanum. Next base: position 398,655 of record NZ_JAVIIT010000004.1, read on the forward strand.
CCACCCTGGCAAGCGTCGCGGCGCTGCGGTTCCACTGGTCGCGCGTCGGCGGCTCGGTCTGCAGGCCGTGGCCGGTCGAGAGGATGCCGCCGACCTTGCTGCCGCCGAGGTCGCGGGTGAGCGCCACCGTCCTGTTGAGGATCTCGACCCCGCGCGCGGCGACCGCCTTGTCGGGGCTGGAAATGTCGCCGTCGGCCGGCAGGCCGATGCTGATCGCAACGCCAAGACCGTGATCGACGATTTCTTTGGCCAGCCTGCCGATATCGACATCGGCCGGGTCGAGATAGGAAAACTCGATCAGGTCGAAACCGGCCTCCCTGGTATTGGCCAGCGTGCGCTGGATATCCGCCTGCGCGGAGCTCGCCGACCAGACGAATGAATGGATTCCAATGCGCGACATACTCGTCTCCGTCTGATGGACCGGTCCCTACCTCCTGGAAAGGGAGCGCGGCCAGCCATGCCGGCCGCACTCCCGTGGTTCGATCAGCGAGCTGCCGTCCAGCCCTTGTAGTCCTTGAGGTTCTCGGCGGTGATCAGCTTGGGGTCGAGCAGGACGACCGGCTCGGCAGGCTTCTTGCCTGCCAGCACATCGGCCGCCATCTGCAGCGACTGGCCGGCCATGACATAGGGATCCTGCGAGGCGGAGGCCTTGATCATCGAGGTGCCGGTGGCGAACTCCTTCTCGATGTCGGGGGCGCCGTCGACCGCGGTGAAGATGAATTCCGAGCGGTTGAGCTGCTTGGCGGCAAGTTGTGCGCCGATCGCCGTCGGGTCGTTGATGGCGAACACCGCGTCGATCTTGTCGAAGCGGGTGAGCAGCGACTGGAACACTTTCAGGCCGCCGTCGCGCGAGCCCTCGGCGTTCTGGTCGTCGGACAGGACCTTGATGTCGGCATGCTGCGCAAGCACGTTCTTGCAGCCCTTGACGCGCTCCAGGATCGACGACGAGGCCGGGCCGTTGAGGATGACGTAGTTGCCTTTGCCGCCGGTGTGGTCGACCAGGTACTGGCAGGCTTCCTCGCCTGCCTTGACGTTGTTGGTCATCACGGTGACGTCGGCGCCCGGCGCCGAGACGTCGAAGGCGGCGACGACGATGCCGGCCGCCTGCGCCTTCTTGACCGCGGGCGCGATCGCCTTGGCATCGACGGCGTTCAGCATGATGACGTCGACCCCGGCGGCGATGAAGGAATCGATCTGCGAGACCTGCTTGTTGAGGTCGTAGTCGGCCGAGACCGACGTCACCTCGACCTTGGGATTGATTTTCTTGGCCGCATCCTCGATGCCCTTGATGGTGGCGACGAAGAAGGGATTGCCGAGCAGGCCGACCGAGATGCCGACCTTGTTGAGGTCCTTGGCGGATGCCGGCGCTATGGCGAGGCTTGCGAGGGCTGCGCCGCAGAGCAGTTTGGCGATGGTCTTCATTTTACTTGCTTCCTCCGATTGCCCCGCGCCTCTCACGGTGCGTTACACACAATCCGACCTGTCAGGCCGGCGACCGAGGTCAATCACGTTCTTGCTCCGGCCTGGAGCCGGTAACGGTCGAGGGCGACCGCCACGATGATGACCAATCCCTTGATGATGTACTGCCAGATGTCCGAGACACCGGCCAAAATGAGCCCGTTGGAGAGCACCGCGATGATCAGGCCGCCGATCAGCGTGCCCCAGATCGAGCCGACGCCGCCGACGAAGCTGGTGCCGCCGAGAATGACCGCGGCGATGGCATCGAGCTCGTAGGACTGGCCGAGTTGCAGGCCGTTGGCGGCGTAGAGCCTGGCCGCCGACATCACGCCGCCGAGGCCCGCGAGCAGGCCAGACACGCCATAGACGAAGAGCAGCACCAGCGGCACCTTGATGCCGGTGAGGCGCGCCGCCTCGGCATTGCCGCCCACGGCATAGATCCAGGTGCCGAGCACGGTGCGCCTGAGCACCAGCCAGGACAGCACCACCACCGCCAGCGCGATGATGACAAGCCACGGAATGCCGAACAGCGAGCCGTTGCCGATGAAATCGAAGGGCAGGTCGGAATTGAACACCGTCGTGTCCTCGCCGAGCAGGCGGGCGACGCCGCGCACGGCGGTGAGCGAGCCCAGCGTGACGATGAAGGGCGGCAGCCTGATATAGGCGACAAGCAGCCCGTTGATGACGCCAAAGCCGAGACCGAGCAGAATGGCGGCCGGAATGCCGAGCATGCCCCAGTCCGGCACCAGCGACACCATCACCGCGACCATCGCCGAGGCGGCGAGGATCGAGCCGACGGAGAGGTCGATGCCGCCGGTGAGGATGACGAAGGTCATGCCGGCGGCGAGCACGATGTTGATCGACGACTGCTGGCTGACAATGAGCAGGTTGGTGCCGGTTAGGAAGCGCGGGTTGATGAACTGGAAGCCAACGGCAAGCAGGACCAGAACCGGCAGCATGCCGAGCGCGGCGAAGGCCGTGCGCAGCCGCCGGCTCCTGACCGCCGCGTGATCCGCTGCTTTTGTCACAGTTGAGCTGTCGGTCATCGCTGAGCCGCTCCCGTCGCAAGTTCCATGATCTCTTCCTGACGAAGCGGCTTGCCCTCTGACGCCGTCACCTCGCCGGCGATGGCGCCGTCGCGCATCACCAGCACGCGATCGGCCACGCCGATCACTTCCGGCAACTCGCTGGAGATCATCAGGATGGCGATGCCCCTGCTGGCGAGACTGTCGATCAGCCGGTAGATCTCCGACTTGGCGCCGACGTCAACGCCACGTGTCGGCTCGTCGAGGATGACGACCTTTGGCTCGGTCTCCAGCAGGCGGGCGAGCAGCACCTTCTGCTGGTTGCCGCCCGACAGCGAGCCTGCATTGGCCTGCGCCGAATGGGTGCGGATGGACAAGTCGGCAATGGCTTTTGCCGCGCGCCTCTCGGCGGCTGTGAAGTCACGAAAGCCGCCGGCGCGCGCATCCTTCGCCAGAACGCCCATATTGATGTTGTCCGTGATCGACATGTCGAGGAACAGGCCGAGTTCCTTGCGGTCCTCGGTGAGATAGGCGATGCCGGCGTCGAGCGCCTCGCGCGGCGAGGCGATGGCGAGCGGCTTGCCGTCGAGCTTCAGCTCACCTTTGGTGCGGCGGTCGGCGCCGAAGATCAGCCTGGCAAGCTCGGTGCGGCCGGAACCGACCAGCCCGGCCAGCGCCAGCACTTCGCCGTGGTGGAGGTCGAAAGAGCAATCCTTCAGCAACCCGCCATCCGACATGTCGCGCACCGACAGCGCCACCCGGCGTTGGCTGTCCGGCGGCCGGTGATCCTTCTTGTAGAAGGCCGAGAGATCGCGGCCGACCATCATCGAGACCAGGCGCGTGGCATTGAGATCAGCGCGCTCCAGCGTGCCGACATAGCCGCTGTCGCGCAGCACGCTGACGCGGTCGGCGAGCTGATAGACCTCTTCCATGCGGTGGCTAATGTAGATGATGGCGATGCCTTGCGCCTTCAGCGTCGCGATCACCTCGAACAGGCGGTCGGTCTCGCGCGAGGTCAATGAGGTGGTCGGCTCGTCCATGACGATGATGCGGGCGCTGGTCGATAGCGCGCGGGCGATCTCGACCAGTTGACGCTCGCCGAGCGACAGGCTGGAGACCAAGGCGCGCGCCGAGAAGGAGACGCCGAGCCGCTCGATGATCTCCCTGGCGCGCCGGTTGCACTGGTCGCGGTCGACGATGCCGAACCTGCGCGGCTCATTGCCGAGGAAGATGTTCTGCGCCACCGTAAGGTTCGGCGCCAGCGACAGCTCCTGGTAGATGACGGCGATGCCATGGGCGCGGGCTTTGATCGGATCGCCGGTGGCGACCGGCGCGCCGTCGATCAGGATCTCGCCGCCTGCATCCGGCCGATAGGCGCCGGACAGAACCTTCATCAGCGTCGACTTGCCGGCGCCGTTCTCGCCCATCAGCGCATGCAGCTCGCCGGCATTGACGGTGAGCGACACGTCCTGCAGGGCGCGGGCGGGACCGAAGGTCTTGGAGATGTGACGCATCTCCAGCACCGGCCTTTGCATCGTAGCAGTGCCGGCGACGGCGTTCATTGTCTCCCTCCCGCCGCGGCGCCGGCGATGCCGCTCTCGGCAATGAAGCCGCGCCAGTGGTCGCGGTAGCCGGCCAGGCCTTTGAAGCCCGCGGCGCGGACCGGTTCGGGCGTGTCGGCGGCGAACTCGCGGCCGACGGTCTCGAAAGCGAGCGCGGCCGCGCCCGAGGCGCTGCCTTCCAGCGTGGCGCCCTGCATGAAGGACTGGCCGGGGCGCAGCGTGGCCAGGAGGCCGGCAAGCAGGCCGCCAGCGTTCAGTCCGCCGTCGACGATGACGGTGTTGCTTGACTGGATCAGATCGAGCGACAGATCGATCATCAGCGCCACATAAAGCAGCGCCACGGCCGCGCGTTGCTCGGCATCGGAGACTTGCCCGACGATCTCGCCCGTGCGACCCGGCATCGGTCCACCCGGGGCAAAGCTCGGCAGGGCCATGATGCGGGCATCGATCGCGCGCTGTATCGAGGCTGGCGCGATCGCGCCTTGCCAGTTGCCGCTGATCGCGGCGAATTCGCGCCCGCCCATGAAGCGAATGGTCGGCACCGGGCCGCCATCGACATCGACATTGACAAGCATGTCGCGATGGCGGTCGAGCGCGTCGAGCGGACAGTCCGGATTGAGCACGATCACCCAGGTGCCCGTCGACACCACGGTGAGCGGCCCAAGGTCCTGCCGCCGATAGCCATGGAGCGCGGCGTTGCTGTCATGGACGCCGTTATGGATGGCGACCGGCCCGCCGGCCCCGCCAAAACGCCGCTCTCCGATGACGGCGCCGGCGCGCGCGAAGGCCGGCATGCGGCCGCGCCAGCCCTCGGCGTCGACCAGCGAGGAGAAATCGCGCTTGCGTGGCGCCCATAGATGCGAGTGGCAGCCGAGATAGGAGACTTCCGAAACGGCGCGGCCGCCGAAGCGCCAGCTCCAATATTGCGGATAGCCGAGGATCGCCTTCGCCGCCGAGAAGGCGCCCGGCTCCACTTCCTTCAGCCACAGCATGTGGCGGCCATAGTTGAAGCCGAGCGGCAGGCGCGGCGAGAAGGTCTCGGCGAAATCGGGAATGCGGCGATCGATCCGCACGGCGATCTCGGCCGGCGGTTCCTGTTCATAGTCGAGGATCGGATGCGTCAGCGTCGTATCGCCGACCAGCGCGAAGGTGCAGCCATGGCCGGACACCATCAGGCCTTCGATGCCGTGGGCCTCCGCGGCCTCGTTGACGGCTTGCAGCGCCCAGTCACGCAGCGCCGCCTCGTCAAGCACACTGAGACCGCCTTTGCGTATCCAGTCGGGCTTCGTGCGCCGTTCATCGATGATGCGCCCGTCTTGGCTGAAGACGAACAGCTTCGAATTGGTCTTGCCGAAATCGAGCACCGCCACCTTCACTGGACGGCTCCCGAGGACGGAGCGATGCGCACGGTGACACCGGCGTCCTCCAGCATGCGCGCGTCTACATCGGACAAGCCGTCATCGGTCACCAACGTGCCGATGCGCGACAGCGGCAGCGCGACGTTGCGGGCGTGGATCGACAGCTTGCGGCTGTCGGCCAGCACCACGATCTGGTCGGCGCAGAAGCTGAGGTCGACGATCGAGCGCACTAGCAGCGGATGCGATTCCAGCACGCCCTCGTGGCCAAGGCCCTGTGCGCCGAGAAAGAATTTCGAGGCATAGAAAGGCACGGCCTGGGTAAGCGAATGGATGATGCCGGGCTCTCGATGTAGATCGCCGCCGGCGATGGTCAGGCTGCAATGGCCATGGTCGCCGAGATAGGCCGCGAGCGGCATGGAATTGGTGAAGAGGCGGATGTTGCGGTCGGCAAGCCTGACGCCGAGATGGAAGCAAGTCGAGCCGCCATGGACGATGACGGCATCGCCGTCGCGCACCATGGTGGCGGCGACAGCGGCGATCTGCCGTTTGGCATCGACCGCCAGATCGCGGTTCTCGTCATAGGGTCTGGCATAGGCGACGTCGGCCTGCGAGGCGCCGTCGAGCGCCGAGATGCCGCCATAGACCTTCCTGGCCTCGCCGGCCTCGTCGATCTTGTCGATGTCGCGCCTGACCGTCGCCGCCGAAACGCCAAGCCGCTCCTGCAGCTCGCGCACGGAGGCGAACGGGCGATCCCGCAAGAGTTCGACGATCTGACGCTGGCGGCCGGAGTCGCTCAACCTTTCCTCCTCAAATGCCAATTTTTATGGCAATTGGTGCAACTTACTCAACGCCAGACGGATTGCAAGCCAGTTTTGATGATACTAGATCACTATTGACGCAGATCGCTCGCGTCTGCGATATCAGCGCCAATCATTCCCCGCGATGCGAGATCGTGTGGGACCGAGCCGTAGGAGGAAGATCGCCATGGCGACCCAAGTTGATGCGCGGGAACTGGCCGCTTTGCGGGCGCTTTCGGCCGCTATCGGCGCCAATCCGCATCTGACCCAGGCGGCCGGCGGCAACACATCGCTGAAAGCCGGCGACACGCTGTGGATCAAGGCCTCCGGTACATGGCTGAAGGACGCGCTGGCCGACGACATCATGGTGCCGGTGGCGATGGTGCCGCTTGTCGAGGCGGTCGAACGACGCGATCCGCGCGCCGACAAGCCGCAGGCATTCGCGATCGAGGCTCTCAATCCGCGTGGCTTGCGCCCGTCGATCGAGACCACCGTGCACGCGCTAATGCCGCAGCGCGTGGTGCTGCATGTCCACTGCGTCGACACGATCTCACTCGCCGTCCAGGCCGATTGCGAGACCGAGGCCGGACGGCGTCTCCAGGGCATCGCGTGGGCCTATGTTCCCTATCGCCGGCCAGGTTTGCCGCTTGCCCAGGGCATTGCCGAGCGCCTCCGGCCCGGGATCGACGTGCTGATCCTCGGCAATCACGGACTGGTCGTCGCGGCGGAGACCGTTGCCGGCGCAGAGCGCCTGCTGCACCGGGTCAGATCGTTGCTGGCGCGCCCGGCGCGGCAGGCGGCGAACCCGGACATCGCGGCGCTGACGGCGCTCGCCGGCGACAGCGGCTACCGATTGCCGGCGGATGTCGAGATGCATGCGGTCGCGCTCGATGCGGACAGTTGCCGCATGGCCGAAGCCGGCAGCCTCTATCCGGACCATGTCATCTTTCTCGGCCGGGGTTCGGTGGTGGCAAGGCCCGGCGAGCAGGTTGGTGACGTCACAGCCAGACTGGGCGTCAACCCGGTCGCGATCCTCTTTCCCGGCGCCGGCGTCCTGATGCGCGGCGATGCCGGCTCCGGCGCGGACGCCATGCAACGCTGTCTTGCCGACGTGACCGCTCGGATCGACATCACGGCGCGACTGAACTATCTCACCGCCGCCGAGAATGACGAGCTGATCAACTGGGATGCCGAGCAGTATCGCCAGAAACTCAACGCCGCGGGTTAGGCGCGTGACGTCGCTTGCCATCGGTATAGATCTCGGCACCTCCGGGTCGCGCGCCGTCGCGATGCGTCCGGACTTTTCCATCGCCGCACACGCCGCCGTGCCGCTCGAGCGCTTCGGCGCGAACGGCCGCGATCCCGCCGTCTGGTGGGCCGCGGTCGAAGCGGCGCTGAGGGAGCTTCTCTCGCAAATCGACCGCAACGCGGTGCGGGCGATCGCAGCCGACGGCACGTCGGGCACCTTGCTGCCCGTGGATGGCGCCGGACGGCCGCTAGCCGAACCGCTGATGTACAACGACAAGGTTCCGGACGACGCCATCCTCAGCGCGATCGCCGGCACGGCGCCGGAAGCGAGCGCCGCGCATGGGGCGACATCCGGCCTTGCCAAGGCGCTCTGGTTTCAGCGGTTGCCCGGCGTCCATGCCGTGCTGCACCAGGCCGACTGGGTCGCCGGACAATTCTCGGGCCGCTTTGACGTCAGCGACGAGAACAACAGCTTGAAGACCGGCTACGATGCCGAGGCGCGCCGCTGGCCGGAGTGGATCGCGGCGACCGGCATGCGCATGGAGCTTTTGCCCGCCGTCGTCAGGCCGGGCAGCGCGACCGGCGGGCTCACGGCTGCCGCAGCCGACCTGTTCGGGTTGCCACGCGACGTCACGATGGTTGCCGGCACCACGGATGGCTGCGCCTCTTTCCTGGCGACGGGTGCGGCGGCCGCCGGCGACGGCGTCACCGCGCTTGGATCGTCGCTGACCATCAAGATCCTGTCCGACCGGCCGATCTCGGCGCCGCGATACGGCATCTACAGTCATCGACTTGGCGATGCCTGGCTGGCGGGCGGCGCATCGAACACCGGCGGGAAGGTGCTCGCCCGGCATTTTTCGCTCGCGCGCATCATCGAGCTCAGTGCGACGATCGATTCCGCGACGGAGATCGGTCTCGATTATTATCCGCTCGGCTCGCCCGGCGAGCGCTTTCCCATTGCCGATCCGGCGCTGCAGCCGCGGCTTCTGCCCCGACCGCAATCCGACGCCGATTATCTGAAGGCGATGCTGGAAGGCATCGCGGCCATCGAGACGCTCGGCTACCAGAGGCTTGCCGAACTCGGCGCGCCCCGGCTGACATCCGTCCGAAGCGTCGGCGGCGGTGCCGCCAATGCCGCCTGGACCGCGATCCGACGGCGCAAGCTCGGCGTCGATTTCCTGCAGGCGCTCTCCGACGAGGCCGCCGCCGGCACGGCAAGGCTGGCGCTGACGGGCGCGAACGAGGCGGGGCAGCTGTGAGCGCGAAGCACGCTATGCATCTCGACGAGATCGGCGCGCTCGCGGAGCGGTACCGCGTGTTCCTGCTCGACCAGTTCGGCGTGCTGCATGATGGGCAGCAGCCCTATCCCGGCGCGGTCGAAGCCCTGTCGGCGCTGAAGCGGGCCGGCAAGACGGTGGCGCTGATCTCGAATTCCGGCAAGCGGGCGGAGCCCAACGAACAACGGCTGCTGAGGCTTGGTTTCGAAGCGGGAAGCTGGGATCATTTCGTCTCATCCGGCGAAGTAGCCTGGCGCCTTTTCAGGGACATGGCGCGCGAAGGCACTCTGCGGGCCGGCACAAGATGCCTGCTGATCAGTCGCGATGACGACCGTTCAGCGATCGAGGACCTGCCCCTGACCCTGACCGAGCGCGGCGATGACGCCGAACTGGTGCTGATCACGGCCAGCGAAGGCGACCGCTACGACCTCGATCACTATCGCGGGCTTCTCGGCCCGGCGGTGGCAAGGAAGGTGCCGTGCTTCTGCACCAACCCGGATCGGATCATGCTGACCGCAATCGGACCGCGCTTCGGCGCCGGCAAGATTGCCGATGTCTATGAACACCTCGGCGGCAGCGTCACCCGTATCGGCAAGCCCTATCCGGCGATCTACCATGCGGCGTTGTCGCTTGCTGGAAATCCGACGCGCGGCGACGTGATCTGCGTCGGCGACAGTGTCGAGCACGATATCGCCGGCGGCAACGCCGCCGGCGTGGCGACCGCCCTGGTGCTGTCGGGGATATTGGCCGACAGCGGCGACCTTGCCGGACTCTTTCAAGAGCTTGGCGCCTGGCCTGACTATACCCTGGACGCCTTCCGCTGGCGCTGACCTAATTTATGCGGTCACCGCTCTTGGGATTGAACAGGTGCAGCGCCCCCGGATCGGCGGCGAGACGGATGGTGTCGCCCGGTTTCACATCGGCGCGACCCATGACGAAAACGCAGATCTGCTGGTTGGCCAGCCTGACATAGAACTGCGTCGACAGGCCGAGCGGCTCGACCACCTCGACTTCGGCCTTCAGCGCGCCATCGTCGACAAGCTTGATATGCTCGGGCCGCAGTCCGATGGTCAGGTCATCGCCATCCTCCAGCGGCAGACCATCCGGCAATCTCAGCTTCTGTCCATCGGCGAGCACGGCGTCCGCCTTGCCGCCCTTGGCGACTTTCGCCGGCAAAAAGTTCATGCCCGGCGAGCCGATGAAACCTGCGACGAAAGTGTTGGCCGGCCGGTCGTAGAGCTCCAGCGGGTGGCCGACCTGCTGGACATAGCCGTCATGCATGACGACGATGCGGTCGGCCATGGTCATCGCCTCGACCTGATCATGCGTGACATAGACCGATGTGGTCTTGAGCTGCTGGTGCAGTGCCTTGATCTCGGCGCGCATATGGACGCGCAGCTTGGCGTCGAGATTGGAGAGCGGCTCGTCGAACAGGAACACTTTCGGGTCGCGCACGATGGCGCGCCCCATGGCCACGCGCTGGCGCTGGCCGCCGGAAAGCTGGCGCGGCAGGCGGCCGAGATAGCTGTCGAGGCCGAGGCGCTTGGCAGCCGCGCCCACCCTTCCCTCGATCGTCGCCTTCTCGGCCTTCTTCAGCATCAGGCTGAAGCCCATGTTCGAGGAGACATCCATATGCGGGTAGAGCGCGTAGGACTGGAACACCATGGCGATGTCGCGGTCCTTGGGCGCGACGTCGTTGACGAGGCGCTCGCCGATATGGATCTCACCGCCGGTGACCTCTTCGAGGCCGGCGATCATGCGCAGCAGCGTGGACTTGCCGCAGCCGGACGGGCCGACCAGCACGACGAACTCGCCATCGGCGATCTCGAGATCGACGCCATGCAGGATGCGCAGCGAGCCGTAATCCTTCTCGACGTTTTGCAGCGTGACGGAAGCCATCTTTTATCCTTTGACCGCGCCGGCGGTGAGGCCGGTGACGAGATAGCGTTGCAGGAAGGCGAAGAAGATGCAGACCGGGATCAGCGCCAGGATCGAGGCCGCCATCATCTGCCCCCAGTCGACGGCGAACTTGCCGATGAAGGTGAGCAGGCCGACGGCGAAGGTCTTCTGCTCGTCGCTGGAGATCAGCATCAGCGCGAACAGCAATTCGCTCCAGGCGGCGGTGAAGACGAAGCCGAGCGTAGCCCCCATGCCGGGCAAGGTCAGCGGCACGATGACCCTGCGCATGGCTTGCGCGCGGGTGCAGCCGTCGATCATCGCCGCCTCCTCCAAATCCTTCGGGATGCCGTCGAAGAAGGATTGCATGAGGAAGGTGGCGAAGGCGGTGTTGAAGGCGGTGTAGATGATGATCAGGCCGATCAGGCTGTTGGTCAGGCCGATATCGCCCATGATGCGGTAGATCGGCGGGATGACCATAACCAGCGGGAAGGTCTGTGTCAGCAGCAGCAGAATGGCTAAAGTTGCCTTGCCGCGGAAGGTGAAGCGCGACATGGCGTAGCCGGCGAGCGCGGCGATGACGGTGACAAACGCCGCCGTCGACACCGAGACGATGACGCTGTTCAGGAAATAGCGCGGGAAGTCGGAGGCCTCGAGCACGGTGGCGAAATTCTGAAAAGTCGTCTGCGACGGCCAGAAGGTGATGCCTTCGGAATAGAGCAGGCGCTCGGGCGTCACCGAGATCTTCAGCGTCCAGAAGATCGGAAACAGCGCGAAGATCATATAGGCGGCGATCGCCGTGTAGAGACCGATGCCGCCGAGAAGACGTGAGGAGGTGGAGCGACCGGCGATCATCAGACATGCCTCACAAGCGTGCGGCGGATGGCGATCAGCCCGATGGCGTAGGCAATGAGCAGCACCAGAAGCAGCACCGCGACGGCCGAGGCATAGCCTTTGTCGAGCGACTTGAAGGCGCTGACATAGATGTAGACCGGCACCGTGCTGGTCGAGCCGGCCGGCCCGCCCTCGGTCATGACGAAGATCAGATCGGCGAAGGTGGCGATCCAGATCGTGCGCAGCATGACGGTGATGACGATGGTCGGCGCCAGGAAAGGCAGCGTCACCTTGGTGAAGCGCTGCCAGGGCGAGGCGCCGTCGATGGCCGCCGCCTCATGCAACTCGGACGGGATCGACTTCAGCGCCGCAAGCAGCGTGATGGCGAAGAACGGGATGCCGAACCAGATGTTGGCGACGATCGGCCCCCACATGGCGGTGGCCGGGTCGGACAGCACATTGGTCGGTTCGGCCTTGAGGCCAAGCGCGAACAGCCAGTGCGGCAGCGGCCCGATGATCGGGTTGAACAGCCAGGCCCAGGTGAGGCCCGAGAGAAAGGACGGCACCGCCCAGGGCAGGAAGACAACCGCCTGCACGACCTTGCGGCCGTAGAACGGCTTGTCGAGCAGCAGCGCCAGGCCGAGGCCAAGGAAGAACTGGAAGAACAGACTGGCGACCGTCCACCACAGCGTGTTGATCAGCGCCTGGCCGAGCACCTGATCGGAGAGCATCGCCTGGTACTGGCCGAGGCCGACATATTCCGATTTGAAGGCCGAGAATTTGCGGAATGAATAGCTGATGCCGATGATCAGCGGCACCAAAAGCACCACGACCAGCAGGACGATAGCCGGCGAAAGATAGAGCCACGGCTCGATCGCGGCCTTGCTCAGCCGCTGCTTGCGCGGCCGGGCGGCTGATCGGATTTCGGACACTGCATAGGTCATACGGTGCTCGCGATGGAGGGTTGGTGCCGGGGACGGCGACAGCGCCCTTCTCCCCGTTCACGGGGAGAAGATGCCGGCAGGCAGATGAGGGGCGGCGCGAACTTCCGGAAAGTGTGGCGCTGCCCCTCATCCGGCCCTTCGGGCCACCTTCTCCCCGTGAACGGGGAGAAGGAAAAGCCCGCGCTTACTTCTTATTTTTCGCCAGCCAGGCCTGCTGCTCCTTCGTCAGGAACGCTGCCCATTCGTCCGCCACCTGCTTGGCCGGCTTCTGGCCGAGCAGCACTTCCTGGAAGTTCTTGATCGCCACCTGGTCGACGAAATTGCCGAGGTTTTCCAGATGCGTCGGCGGCGTCACCATTTCATATTTGGAGCTGTCGCTGAGTTCGGTGAACCAGCCCTTGAACTGCTCGGTCTTGAAGTGCGCATCCTGGTCGGCGCCGTTGTGGATCGGCACGACACCGACTTCCTTGGCCCATTCCAGATTGTCCTTGGGCGACAGCAGCGTCGCCATCAGCTTCCAGGCCTCGTCCTTGTGCTGCGAGTTGGCGAACATCGCCCAACCGGCATAGCCCAGCGTCGGATAGGATTTGCCGCTGGGGCCTACCGGCAGCGGCGCGACGGCAAAGTCGTCGGCGCTCATCTTGTCGGCGATGCCGAGCAGCGCGTCCGGATCCTGGTTGAGCATGGCGCAGGTGCCGGAATAGAACCCGGTCACCGTTTCGTTGAAGCCCCAGCTCACGGCGTCCTTCGGCGCCAGGCCGTTCTTGTACATGTCGGCCAGCATCTGCAGGCCCTTGACCGAACCTTCGTCATTGATGGTCGAGGTGCCGTCTTCGTTGAAGTAGCCGCCCTTGCCGTCGGCGATGTTCATGAACATGTGCATGCCGTTGAAGGCGCCGGGGCCGCCGCGCAGGCAGTAGCCGTATTTGCCGGGGATGGCCGAGATCTTCTTGGAGAAGTCGACGAACTCGTCCAGCGTTGCCGGCGGGCGATCGAGGCCAGCTTCCTTGAACAGCTTCTTGTTCCAGAACAGCGCGTTCACATAATAGCCATAAGGGATCATGAACTGCGTGTTGTTGACGGTCGAGCCGAACTGCTTGGCGCGGTCGCCCAGCGTCTTGGCGTCATCCCATTTGGCCATGTAGGGGCCGAGATCCTCGAGCTGGGCGTTGTTGGCGTAAAGGCCCATCCAGCGTTCCGGCATCTCGACGACGTCGGGCGTGTCGCCGGCCTGCACCATGGTGAGGAATTTTTCGAAGGCCTGGCCCCAGGGCAGCGAGACCACTTCCACCTTGATGCCGGGATTGGCCGTCTCGAATTCGGCGATCTGCTTCTTCAGGAATTCGGTGCGCGGCGGGCTGGTGATGACTTCGACCAGCTTGATGGTGGTGTCGGCCAGCGCGCCGCCGGCGGAAATCGCCAGGCCGGCGACGGCGGCAAGCATGAAGGTCAGTCTTTTCATCTTCAGGACTCCCATTTTTTGACCAGTCATTTTTTTGACTTGTCGAAGGCCTGGGCTATGTCGGCCCAGAGATCCTCGACATTTTCCAATCCGACATTGAAGCGGATGGTTCGGGGGCTGACGCCGAAGCGCGCCATCGAATTGATGCCCGGCGTCTGCTCGAGCGAGGCCTTTGCCGGCACGACAAGGCTTTCATGGCCGCCCCAGCTGACGCCGATGCGGAACAGCTTCAGCGCATCGACGAAGGCCGGAATGTCGACATCCTCGGTGACCTCGAAGGAGAACAGCCCTGCATAGCCGGCAAGCGTCTTCTTGCCGGGATGGTTGGAGTAGACGGGGTGGTTGACCCGCTCGACCTTGCCATGCGCCTTCAGCCGCTCGGCGATGACAAGCCCGCTCTTCATGTGATGCGGCAAGCGCAGCGGCAGCGTGCGAAGGCCGCGCAGCAGCAACCAGCCTTCGAAGGGCGAGAGCTTGGCGCCAAGCTGGGAATAGGTCTGCTCGTTGATGTGCTTGATGTGGGCGGCCGAACCGGCCACCACTCCGGCGACGGTGTCGCTGTGGCCGCCCAGATATTTGGAAGCCGAGTGCAGCACAAGGTCGACGCCGTGTGTGATCGGCTTCTGGAACACCGGCGAGGCCCAGGAATTGTCGATGGTGGTGACGATGCCCTGCTCTTTCGCCAGCCTGGCGAGATGCGCGATATCCTGCAGCTCGAACATCATCGAGGTTGGGCTTTCGAGGTAGAGCAGCCTTGCGCCGGGGAGTGCCGCGGCCACCGCGTCAGGATCGGAGCCGTCGACATAGTCGACCTTGATTTGCAACCGCGGGAACAGCCGCTCGAACAGCCGGTAAGCGTCGCCGTAGCAATTGCGCACGGCGACGATGCGCTCGCCGGCGCCGACGAAGGCGAGCAGCGTGGCGCTGATCGCCGCCATGCCGCTTGAGAAGCCGCGTGCGGCCTCGGCGCCTTCGAGCGCCGCCACGCGCGCCTCGAACTCCATCACCGTCGGGTTGTCGCCGCGCGAATAGATCGGCTGCTTTCTCCTGCCGGCAAAGGTGTCGGCCATGTCGGCGTAACTGGCGAAGGTGAACAGCGAGGTCTGGTAGATCGGCGGCACCACCGCGCCGCCGGGGAACGGATCGTCATGCGCCAGAAGCGTCGCGGCCTCGCCGAGATAGTCGCTGGCCAGGGAGGCCGGGTCGAAGGTGTTGGGCTGCTCGTTCATTTGCGGTCCGAAAGTTTGAGGTTGGCGGCGCCGCGCTTCAGATCGTCCTCGACGGTGGCGATGAGTTTCAGCGCCTCGGCGCGAGCGCCCTCAGGGTCATGCGCGGCGATGCAGTCGAAGATGGTGCGGTGATAGGGGAAGCTTGCGTGGCCGAAGTCGCGCACGCCGAGCGGATGCTCCCAGAAGCGGTGGAACAGCTCATGCATGGCGGCGATGATCTGCTCGAACAGCGGATTGCCCGAAGCGCGGTAGACCGCCTGGTGGAACTCCCAGTCCTCCTCCGAGGACATGCCGGCGCGGGTTCGGAAGGCTTCTTCCATGATGTCGAGCTTGCGCTCGATCTCGGCGATCTCGGCCTTGCCGGCGCGGATGGCGCAAAGCGCCGCGGCCTCGGCCTCAAGCGCGCGGCGGATCTCCAGCGTGCGCATCAGGCCGGTGAAATCGTTGCCGCCGGCCAATGTCAGCGGCATGTGCAGCATGTCGGGTGAGACCGCCGCCTTGAGGTAAGTGCCGCTGCCCTGCCGCCGCTCGACGAGCCCCAAGCCTTCCCAGCGCGTCAGCGCCTCGCGCACAGTGTTGCGGCTGACCTTGAGGCGTTCGGCGAGGATGCGCTCGGTCGGCAGCTTCTCGCCGGGGCCCAGCGCTTCCTGCCGCACGAACCCCGCCAACGCCTTCAGCACCGCGTCATCGCGGGCTGTCGTCTGGATGGGGGGCAGGAAGTCGGTCACGCCGGCTGAGCCTAAAGTGGTTCAATGGTCCAACCAATTCTGCACAGGTGGCACGACGTGTCAACAGTCGAAAAGAGGCAGGGCCGAACGGCGAGGATACGCGCCATTCGGCCCTGTCGTTTCAGGCGCGCTGCCGGCGCCAAGGACGCCAAGGAAGGGCATCGCTGGCGCAACCCGCTCGGCGCCACAAGGATGGCTCATTCGCCGAGTGGTAAGCCGGCGAGTTTATGCCAGGGTGATGACTTACAGCACCGCAGGAAGAGGCTGGATCGCGGCGAGGCCGGCTTCGGTCAGCGCGTAGATGCCGCGCTCGGCCCTGGCGAACCAGCCATAGTAGTTGTGCAGAAGGATGCTGGCGGCGCGCGGCGAAAGGGCCTTGAGGTCGCGTGGCCGCTTCGGGCCGTCGGCCATGGCAGCGGCGCAAGCCAGAGCCTCCTGCCGGTAGGCGGTCATGATCGGCTTCCTGCGCGTGCTGCCGCCGATCGACGGATCGCCCTTGCGGCGATGATGTTCCTCGACCAGGCGCGAGCGCCGGCGCGGGTCGCGGCGCGGCGGCAAGGCGGCGGGACTGAGCAGCAGCTCCACCTCGCCCTTTTTGCCGACACCCAAGAGGCCAAAACCGAGACGGCGGCACAGCGCGCGGAAGCGGCGGTCGTGCTCGCGACCTTTGCCGCGCGCGGACATATAGGCGGCCAGCCAGACCTCGTCGCAGGCCGCCGCGCGGTCGACGGCTTGCAGGACGAGCTCGAGATTGAACTGCAGCTTCAGCTCGCAGATGACGACAACCGGCGGTTCGCCCGCGCGCACGCCGACCACGTCGCAGCCGCCGATCTCGCCCTTGACGGCGAAATCCATACTCTCGAGGAACCGCTTCACCGGTTCGTAGAGGGATGTTTCCTGCATGGGAGAGGCATAGCCGATTCGCGGCTATGCGACACAGCGAGCTGCGGCATGATCGCCGCCGGCACCGGCATATCAGGCGCGATGCAGGTAAGCCTCGATCGACTTCGCCTTCATCTCGATCGAGAAGCCGGGCGCCTGGGGCGGCATGTAGGCTGCGTCGCGGATCGCGCAGGGCTCGAGGAAATGCTCGTGCAGGTGATCGACATATTCGATCACCCGACCGTCCTTCGTGCCTGACACCGCGACATAATCGATCATCGACAGGTGCTGGACATATTCGCAGAGACCGACGCCGCCGGCATGCGGCCAGACCGGCAGGCCGTATTTGGCGGCGATCAGAAGAACCGCCAGAACCTCGTTCAGCCCGCCCATGCGGCAGGAATCGATCTGCACGACATCGATCGCGCCGCCGGCGATGAACTGCTTGAACATGATGCGGTTCTGACACATCTCGCCGGTCGCGACCTTGATCGGCGCCACCGCCTTGCGGATTTTCGCATGGCCGGCAACGTCGTCGGGACTGGTGGGTTCCTCGATGAAGAACGGCTTGGCGAAGGCAAGGTCCTTCAGCCAGTCGATCGCCTGGTCGACCTCCCAGACCTGGTTGGCGTCGATCATCAGGTAACGGTCCGGGCCGATCACCTCGCGGGCGATCCCGAGACGGCGGATGTCGTCGGCGCGGTCCCGGCCGACCTTCAGCTTGATGTGGTCGAACCCATCGTCGACGGCTTCCTGGCAAAGGCGCCGCAGCTTGTCGTCGGGATAGCCCAGCCAGCCGGCGGAAGTGGTGTAGCAGGCATAGCCTTCGCGCTCGAGCGTGGCGATACGTTCGGCCTTGCCGGCCTCGGCCCGTTTCAAAATCTCGAGCGCCTCGGCCGGGGTGATGGCGTCGGTGAGGTAGCGGAAGTCGATGATGCGCACGATGTCTTCCGGGCTCATCTCGCCGACCAGACGCCAGACCGGCTTGCCGGCTTCCTTGGCCCAAAGATCCCAGACCGCGTTGACCACCGCGCCCACCGCAAGATGCATGGCGCCCTTGTCGGGGCCGATCCAGCGCAACTGGCTGTCGCCGGTCACGTGATGCCAGAAGCGGCCGGGATCCCGCTTGACCCAGTCGAGATCGAGCCCGACGACGAGGTGGCGCAGCGCTTCGATCGCCGCGCAGCAGATCTCATTGCCGCGGCCGATGGTGAAGGTGAGGCCATGGCCTTTCAGAGATGGGACATCGGTGTCGAGGATGACATAGGCGGCCGAGTAATCCGGGTCGGGATTCATCGCGTCCGAGCCGTCGAGGCTTTGCGACGTCGGGAAGCGCAGGTCGAAGGTTCTGAGGTCCGTAATCCTGGTCATTCTTGCCTCGTAACTGGATTGCCGCCCGCGCTCAACCTGGCTGCGGAAACGGCCTCAGATCGACCAGCCGCCGTCGATGTTATAGGCCTGCCCCGTCGTGTAAGAGGCGCCGGCCAGATAGACGGCGAGGTCGGCGATCTCCTCCGGCGTGCCGATCCTGCCCATCGGCTGGCGGGCGATGAAGGCGGCGCGCGCCACCTCATAGTCGCCCTGCGCCTGCATGCGGCCCTGCAGCGAAGGGCTCTCGACTGTACCAGGGCAGATCGCGTTGCAGCGAATGCCCTTGGCAACGTAATCGGCTGCGATGGACTTGGTCAGGCCGATAACGGCGGCCTTGGTGACGCCGTAAGCAAAACGGTTCGGCACGCCCTTCGGGGCGCCGGCGACCGAAGACATGTTGATGATCGAGCCGTCGCCGCGCTCCAGCATGCCCGGAAGGACGGCGCGGATGGTGCGGATCATGGCGCGCACATTGAGGTTGAAGGCGAAGTCGAGATCCTCGTCCTTCATCTCCAGGATCGAGCCGGCATGGACGAAGCCGGCGCAGTTAAACAGCACATCGACGCGACCGATCTCGGCGAAGGCGGTTTTTACAGCCTCGTCGTTCAGCACATCCAGCTTGCGCGCCTTGATGCCGGACGCCTTGGCGAATTCGGCCAAAGCCGCCTCGTTGATGTCGGTGGCGTGGACGATGGCGCCGGCTTTGGCGAAAGCCAGCACGCTGGCCCGACCGATGCCTTGTGCGGCCGCCGTGACGACCACGACCTTGCCTGTGATATCCGCCATATTGTTTGTCTCCGTTTTTCAGCCGAGCCGCCGCTCGACGATGTAGATATGATCCGCGACCAGCACGACGTCGTCGCGCTGGTTCAAAACCTCGACGCGCTCGATGACGCGTCCCGAACCGGGCCGCTTCGGGTCATCCTCCTTGGCCGCGATGGTGGTGCGGGTGCGGATCGTGTCGCCGATGAAGACCGGCTTGATGAAGCGCAGCCGGTCGTAGCCGTAGGAGAAGGCGACGGGGTTGATGACGCTCGCAGTCAACCCGACGCCGACCGAGAAGACCAGCGTGCCATGCGCGATGCGCTGGCCGAAAGGCGTCGTCTTCATGAACTCGGCGTCCATGTGATGCGGGAAGAAATCGCCGGTGTGGCCGGCATGGACGACGAAGTCGGTCTCCGTGATGGTGCGCCCGCTGGTGAGGCGCGAGGAGCCGATCTCATAGTCTTCGAAATAAATGGTCTGTTCCATGTCCTGCCTTACGGCTTCTCGGCCAGCGGCGTCGCCGGCACGGCACTCGATTTATAGGCGGCCTCCACGAGCGCCATGGTGTTCCAGGCGTCTTCGACCGAGCTGACCAGCTCGGCGTCTTCGCCGGAAGCGAAGCGCTGGACATTGGCCATGCGGCCGACGAAGGCATCCGGGAACCACTCACCGGCGAGCGGCACGCCGACCCAGTCCGACCCACCCTTGGGATGGATCTCCAGCACGTCCGGTTCGCCGCGCGGATAGTCGAGATTGAGGCCGAGCTTGACATAGGCCGCACCCTCGGTGCCGCAGATACGGAACTCGCAGGCCTGGTAGCGGCGCCCGAATTTGTGGTCGTGGTTGATCGAGAGCGCGCAACGCACCGTATCGCCATAGTCGAGGATAGCGCTGGTGCGCGTCTGCGCAACCTTGTGATTGGGATGGCCGAGCGTCTTGGCATGCACGCCAAGCGGATTGCCGAGAAGCTGGCGGATCAGGTCGAGATAGTGGATCGAATGCATGGCGATCTCGACGCGCGGCGCCTTGAGCAGGAACTCCCAGAGCTGCCATGGCGTGTCGAGCGCCAGAAGCGCGTCGAAGTCGACAACTTGGCCCAGCCAGCCCTTGGCGATGGCGTCCTTCAGCGCCAGCATCATCGGCGCGAAGCGGAGCTGGAAATTGACCGCCGCCTTGAGGTTCTTGGCACGGCAGATTTCGAGGATCTCGGTTGCCTCGCCGAGATAATTGCCCATGGGCTTCTGGATCAGCGCCACCGCGCCGTCGGGCAGCGCCTTTAGCACCTCGGCGTGCCGTCCGGGCGGCGTGGCGAGGTCGAAAATCGCATCCTTCACCGCCGCGGCCTCGTCGACCGAACGGAACGCCGTCACGTCCCATGTCTCTGCGAGTTTTTGCGCCTTGGCCTGATCCGGATCGTAGAGGCCTGAGATCGGGAAGCCGGCCTTGCGGTAGGCGGGAAAATGCGCGTCGCCGACGATCGAGCCGGCGCCGAAGGTGACGATCGGGCGCGGCTTCGAGGGCTTCGGCCAGGACTGCGACAACGATGCCGGATCGAAGGCATCAGTCATGATGAAAAACCTCGTCCATCGTCGCCCACCACTCGCCCTCCTTGCGGGTCGGCAAGGGCTCCTGGCAGGGCATGCAGACCGCCCACCATTCCTGGGTCTTCGGGTCGGCGGCCATCTTGGCCATGTCGGCGGCGTAATCGGTGCCGTGATATTCGAAATAGGAGAAAAGCAGGTTCTCCGGCCGCTTCAGGTAGATCGAGTAGTTCTTGATGTTGCAGGCCGAGATCATGGCGAGAACGTCCGGCCAGACGGCGGCGTGGAGACGAACATATTCCTCGACCTTCTCGGGTTTCAGCCCGAGCACCATTCCCATACGCTGCATATCCGCCTCCCTATTTCGCGATCGCCGTGGTGAATTCGGCGATGCTCCTCGCCTTCACCGCATCCCAGTCCCAGTCGATGCCGATGCCGGGCTCGCTGGGCGCCAGGGCATGGCCATCCTCGATGCGCATCTTGTCGCCCGTCAACTCGTCGAGCTGCGGAATATATTCGACATATTTGCCGTTCTGGATAGCGCAGGTGAGGCTGACATGCAGTTCCATGAGGAAATGCGGGCAGACCGGCATGTCGAAGGCCTCCGCCGCATGGGCCACTTTCAGCCAAGGGGTGATGCCGCCGATGCGGCCGACATCGACCTGCACGATGCTGCAGCCGCCCTTTTGCATGTATTCGCGGAAATGCCTGATCGAATAGAGCGACTCGCCGACCGCGATCGGCGTCGCGGTCGAGTTCGACAGCCGGACATGGCCGTCGATGTCGTCGGCCGGCAGCGGTTCCTCGATCCAGGCGAGATCGAGCTCGCGCAGCCGTTCGGCGCGACGGATCGCTTCATCGACGGAAAAGCCCTGATTGCAGTCGGTCATGATCTCGTAGCCGTCGCCGACCGCCTTGCGCACCGCCGACAGCCGTGAAAAATCCTCGGAGCCATGCGGCTTGCCGATCTTGACCTTCGAGCCCGTAAAGCCCTTGGCCTTCGCGGCCAGCGCGTCGTCGACCAGCGCCTGGGTCTCGATATGCAGCCAGCCGCCCTCGGTGGTGTAGAGCGGGCAGCGGTCCTTGGCGCCGCCGGCGAGCTTCCAGAGCGGCAGGTTCTGCTTCCTGGCGCGCAAATCCCAAAGTGCTGTGTCGATCGCGGCCAGCGCGATCGCCGTGATGGCGCCGATGGTGGTGGCGTGGGTGGCGAATTCGAGCTCGTGCCAGATCGCCTCGATCTGGTCGGCATCGCGGCCGATCAGGCGCGGCGCGAGATGGTCGGCGAGAAGCCGCATCACCGAAGAGCCGCCGGTGCCGATCGTATAGCTGTAGCCGGTGCCCGACGCGCCGTCGGAATCGGTGATGGTGACGATCGGCGTTTCCTGGCTGACGAAACTCTGGATGGCGTCCGTGCGCTTCACCTTCGGCACGAGGTCGATCATGCGCAGGTCGATTTTCTCGATTTTCGCCATGTCAGATCCTCAGCGACTTGCCGGTTTCGGCGGAGAAAAGATGCGCGCGGCTCAGATCAAAGCTCATGCCGATCCTGTCACCGGCTTTCAGCGGCTTGGGATTGAGCATGCGCGACACCCAGTCGGTGCCGTTGAACTCGGCGAAGACCAGCGTCTCGTTGCCGAGCGGCTCGGTGATGCTGACCGGCAGCTCGACGCGGTGGACTTCGGTTTCGCCGCCGGAGCTCAGGCCGTGGCCGGTCGGATAGAAATCATCCGGACGGATGCCGAACACGACCTTGTCGCCGGCCGCTGTCTTCGACTTGAACTGGGCGGGCAGAGGCAGGCTGTCACCGCCGTTGAACACAAGCTTGCCGTCGCTCACCGTCGCCTCGTGCAGGTTCATTGGCGGCGAACCGATGAAGCCGGCGACGAAGTGGGTCGCAGGCCGGCTGAACACTTCGTCCGGCGTGCCGACCTGTTCGATGTAGCCTGAGCGCATGATGACGATGCGGTCGGCAAGCGTCATCGCCTCGACCTGGTCATGGGTGACGTAGATGACGGTCGACTTCACCTTGGCATGCAGCTTCTTGATCTCGGTGCGCATCTGGGTGCGCAGCTTGGCGTCGAGGTTGGAGAGCGGCTCGTCGAACAGGAACACGTCCGGATCGCGCACGATGGCGCGGCCCATGGCGACGCGCTGGCGTTGGCCGCCGGAGAGCTGCGAGGGGCGACGCTCGAGCAGCTCGTCGAGGCCGAGGATGGCCGAGGCTTCCGCTACGCGCCGGTCCATGTCATCCTTGGCAGCACCGGCAATCTTGAGCGAGAAGCCGAGGTTCTCGCGCACCGTCATATGCGGATAGAGCGCGTAGGACTGGAACACCATCGAGATGTTGCGCGAGCGCGGCGGCAGGTCGTTGACCATGCGGCCGCCGATGTCGATCGTGCCGCCGCTGATATCCTCCAGCCCTGCGATCATGCGCAAGGTCGTCGACTTGCCGCAGCCGGACGGACCGACCAGCGCAATGAACTCGCGGTCGGCGATCTCGAGATCGATGCCATGCACGATCTCCATATTGCCGTAGCGCTTGGAGAGCTTTTGCAGCGAAACCGTTGCCATGGAATCAACCTTTCACCGCGCCGGAGGTGAGACCGCCGACGAGGTGTTTCTGGACGATGTAGGTGAGGGTGAGCGCCGGGATGATCATCACCACGGCCAGCGCGCACATACCGCGCCAGTCGATGGTGAACTCGGCCGTGTAGTCGAGCAGCCCGACGGGCAGCGTCTTGGAATTGACGGAACGGGTAAGCTGCGAGGCCAGCGCGAACTCGTTCCAGCAGGTGAGGAAGGCGAAGATGGCGGCCGAGGCGATGCCCGGACGCGCCAGCGGGAATTCGACCTGCCAGAACGCCTGCCAACGCGTACAGCCGTCGATCTGCGCGGCTTCGGCGAGGTCCTTCGGCACCTGGCGGAAGAAGCCGTCGATCAGCCAGATGGTGAAGGGGACGTTCAGCGCCACATAGGCGAGGATCATACCGAAATGCGTGTCGATGATGCCGAGCCGCGCATAGACGAAGAAGAGCGGCAGCGACATGGCGATGCCGGGTACGGTGCGCGTCAGCATCAGGCCGAGGAACATGCCCGACTTGCCGCGGAAGCGGTAGCGCGCGAAGGCGTAGCCGCCGGCCATGCCGATGGCCACCGCGATCAGCGTCGAGGAGACCGAGATGATCAGCGAGTTGCGGAAATAGTCGAGCACCGGAATGCCGCCTTTGCCGATGCCGCTGAACATCGCGACATAGGCGTCGAACGACAGCTCCTGCGGTATCCACACCGGCGGCTTGGCCATGATCTCGACCGTCGGCCTCAGCGACGACAGCACGATCCAGATGCCCGGCAGGCAGATGACGAGCATGGCCAGGAACAAGCCGACGCGGTGCGCGACGGTCAGCGCGCGGCGCGTGAGGCGGGCGGAGGCGTTCTCGTCCATCGTCACCACTCCGCGCCGATCTGCGCGCGCGCGGCGGCGAGCTTGTTGTAGAAGTAGACGGTGAAGGCGATCGAGAGCAGGATCGAGAAATAGGCCATGGCGTTGGCGAGACCCATGCGGGCATCGCTATAGGCAGTGCGCCCGACCAGCGTCCACAACAGCTCGGTGCGGCCGGCGGGGCCGCCATCGGTCATGATCTTGACGATGTCATAGGCGCGCGCCACGTCGAGCGAGCGGATCGTCATGGCGATATAGGCGAACGGCATGACGAACGGCCAGACCACATAACGGAAGGTCTGCCAGGGCGCGCAGCCGTCGACGCGCGCCGCCTCGATCGGCTCCTTGGGCATGGCGAGAAGCCCGGCCAGGATCAGGATGGCGAAGATCGAGGTCGACGACCAGACTTCGGCGATGGTGATGGCGGTGAAGGCGAGGTGGCTTTCGATCAGCCACGGGATGGCGTCCTGGGTGATGCCCAGCGACTGCAGCGCGTTGTTCACCAGGCCGATATTGTCATTGAACAGGAACTTGAACTGGAAGCCGACCAGGATCGGCGAGAACATCATCGGGAACATCATCAGCGTGCGCAGGATGCGCTGGCCGCGCGTCGCCTTCTCGACCAGCATCGCCAGGCCGAGGCCAAGCAGCATTTCGAGGTTGAGCGCCACGGTGAGCAAAAGCACCGTCCTGCCGAAGGCGTACCAGAAATCCGGATTGCTCAGGATCGAAAAATAGTTCCGGAAGCCGACCAGCACGAAGAAGGTCTCGGGCCGGGTCAGGCGGAAGGGCGTGAAGCTGGAATAGAGCGACAAAAGCAGCGGCACGAGCACCACCGCCGCGAGCACGACGAAGGCCGGTAGCAGCAGGAGAATCGGCGCGGATGGCTTGAAGCCCTTCATCGGGACCCTGTCAGCGAAGTGAAGTGATCCGACCCCGGTCGAGACCGAGGATGGCATATTTTCGCGAGGCTACGCGGCCGCCTCCCCGATTTACGGGGAGGCGGTTGCGGGCGCGGCTGTCTAGAGCTTGCCAGCGTCCTGGAGGATTTGCGTTGCCTTGGCGGCAGCGTCGTCGAGCGCCTGCTTCGACGTCTTGTCGCCGAGGATGGCGGCCTGCAGCTCAGGATAGACGGCGTTGGAAATCTCGATCCATTCCGGCGTCTGCGGTACCGGGAAGGCGTTCTTGGCCGCTTCCTGGAAGGCCTGCAGCACTTCGGTCTTGTAAGGATCGGACTTCGCCTGCTCGAGGTCCCATTCCCAGACCTTGGTGCGGGTGGGCAGCGGCCCGGCCGCGGCCTCGAGCTTCTGGCTGTCCTCGTTAGTCAGCCACCAGACCAGCGAGGCGGCGGCTTCCTTGTTGGCGCAATCCTCGGTCACCGAGAAGCCATGCGCGCCGGACCAGCCGGAGCGCTTGCCGGACGAGCCCTTGGGCTGAACCTTGACGCCGACATTGCCGGCGACCTTGGAAGACTTCGGGTCGTTGAAGAAGCCGGCCCAGCCCGGCCAGTCAAGGTTGATGGCCACAGTACCCGAGGCGAAGCCCTGGCCGAGATCGTCCCACAGATAGTTGGTGGTGCCTGCCGGCACGGCCTTGGCCTTGTAGAGATTGACGAACCAGTCGAGCGCCTTGACACCGGCCTCCGAGTTGAACGCCGGCTTGCCGTCCTTGTCGAGATATTCGCCGCCGTCGGCGATCACCATCTCGTAGAAGCGGCCGTTGATCGCCTCTTCCTTGCCGGCATATTGCGTGCCGTAGAAGTCGGGCGGGCTGGCGAAGAATTCCGCCTGTTGGGCCATCTCGTCGAAGGTGTCCGGCGGGGCGAGCTCCTCGCCGTATTTGTCCTTGTAAGCCTTCTTCTTGGCTTCGTCCTGATAGAGGCTCTTCTGATAGTAGAGCGCCGAGACGTCGAACTGCGCGCGCGGCAGCATGACCAATTTGCCGCCCAGAGTGCCGGCGGCGATGTTGGCCGGGACGAAGGCGTCGACCTCTTCCTTCGGCAGCAGCTTCGACAGATCGGTGTAGATGCCCGGATATTGCGGCGCGAACGAGGTGTGGTTGGAGCCGACGCACCAGGTGATCGAGTTGGAGGCGATGTCCGACTTGATCTCCTTGTCGAGATCGAAGTGGTTCTTCTTCGACAGGATGTTGACTTTGGCGCCGGTCAGCTCCTCCCACTCGGGAATGCGCTCGTAGAGCTTCTCATATTGCTGGCCGCCGATCAGCTTGGCGTCGATCGTCACGCCCGGAAATTTGCCGGGCAGATCGGCCGAAAAGGCCGCGCCGCTCAGCACCAGTCCGGCCAGGCCGGTGGAAATGCCTAGAAGCAGTTTCGTCATGTTCTCCTCCCATGGGCTCGCGGCGACGGCCCGCCGGGTGCGCAGCCTTCGCTTGAGCTTCATTCATATGCAAATAGCATTTTCATTCCCGGGTCAAGTCGATTATGCTTCCAGTCGATTATGCTTCCAGCGGAATGAAGTTCATGCATATATGCAGATCGGAATTCACTGGAGGGGCAGGTGGCAGAAGAAGACGATGGGGACCGCTACCGCGCGCCGGCGCTCGACAAGGGCCTGGATATTCTCGAGCTCTTGTCCAGCGTGGACGGAGGGCTGACACAGGCCGAGATCGCCAAGCGGCTCGACCGCAGCCCGAACGAGTTCTACCGGATGCTCGACCGCCTGGTGCGGCGCGGCTATGTCACCAAGATCGACGGCGACCGCTATTCGCTGACGCTCAAGCTCTTCGGCCTCGCGCAATTGCATGCGCCGGTGCGGCGGCTGGTGTCCTACGCGACGCCGATCATGCGGGAACTGGCCGAAACCTCCTGGCAGGCCAACCAATTGGTGGTGTTCGACCGCGGCGCCGCCGTGGTTATCGCCCAGCAGGAGGCGCCGCGTTACTGGGGTATCTCGATCCGCGTCGGCTCGCATATCAGCCTGTTCGACACCGGCTCCGGTCATGTGCTGCTCGCCTTCCGCTCACCGGAAGAGCGCAAGATGATGATCGCCGAGCATCTGCAAAGCACGGAACAGCTCAACCTGACACCCGAATTCTTCGCCCGTCTCGACCAGGTCCGCGACCGCGGCTACGAGATGATGGCATCGTTGCAAACCGCCGGCGTCTACAATCTTTCGACGCCGGTGCTCGGACCCGACGGCAGAGCCATCGCGGCGCTGACCATCCCCTACATCACCCTGGTCAACGCGCCCACGGCGCCGGATATCACGCTGACGATCCGGCACTTGCAGGACGCAGCCGCAAGGCTCTCCCAGCTTGCGGGGTCCGATGTGGCGCAATCGTCGTAATTTCTTATTTGAACAATGGATTTTTCAGCGAGATAGTGCCTTAGAGCGGGATGGGTTCAAAAGCTGCCGGCCATCCCGCTCTAAGGCTTTGTTTTTGGAGCATGATCTTGTCCGGAAAAGTCTGCAACTTTTCGGGATCATTCTCCAGGGCCACGGAGGAGACGCCGCCATGATCATCGACACGCATCTGCATCTCATCGACCAGAGCGCGCTTCGCTATCCGTGGCTGGCCGGCGTGGCGGCGCTCAACCGCGATTTCTCCTATGACGAATACGCCGCCGACGCACGGCGCTGCGGCATCGACGGAGTCCTGCACATGGAGGTCGATGTCGATCCCGCGGATATCGTCGCCGAAACCGCTTATGTGAAGTCTCTCGCCGGCCGGACTGGCAGCCTGCTCAAGGGCGCGATCGCGTCCTGCCGTCCCGAAGAGGCCGGTTTCGAGGCTTATCTCGAGACGGTGAAGGCCGACCCGTTCGTCAAAGGCTTCCGCCGTGTGCTGCATGTGGTGCCCGATGATGTTTCGGAAGGGGTGCTGTTTCGCCAGAACGTCAGGCGGCTGGCCGACACCGGCCTGACATTCGACCTGGTGGTGCTGCCGCATCAGATTCCGAAGGCGATCGCGCTCGCCGGTCTCGCGCCCGACGTCCAGTTCGTCCTCGACCATTGCGGCGTGCCCGACATCAAGGGCAATGCCGAGCATCCGTGGCGCGAACATATGGAAGCGATCGCCAAACGACCCAACGTCACGGCCAAGATTTCCGGCGTCGTCGCCTATGCCGACCCGGCGACCTGGACGGTGGATACGCTCAAGCCCTATGTCGAGCACACGATCCGGTGCTTCGGCTGGGATCGGGTGATCTGGGGCAGCGACTGGCCGGTCTGCACGCTGGGCGGCGGGCTGACGACCTGGGTTGCCGCCACGCACGCTTTGCTCGCGGGCACCAGCGAGCCGGAGCGAGCGCGCCTGCTTTCGGGCAATGCACGCCGGCTGTGGCGGATCGACTAGAGCATGATGCCGAAAAGTGTGAAGCGGTTTTCGGGCGACATCATGCTCTATCTCTTTGATTTTGATCCGTCTGCCGCAGTTTCGGCCGCGGCGGCCGGCGCGAAACTCTCCCGGAACAGGCGATTGATATCGGCGACGACGCGCCGGGCGTCGTGCCTGCCGGCAAGGCCTTCATTGATGCGGTCCGAAGCCCGCTGCTGGAACGCCATGTAGCCGTCATGGCGCGGCCTCACCCAGGCGCCTTCGAGCGTCGCGCGCGTGGCGCGATAGAAGTCGCCCGTCGCGGCGTTGACGGCATCATCCTCCCAGGCCGCGGCATGGCCGGGCTGGCCGCCCGCGGCGGCGTAGGGCCCGCGCTGCACATCGCCGCTGGCGATCCAGTAGGCAAAGTCGATGGCCGCTTCGCGTCCGGCGGAAAAGGCGGAGACGGCAATGCCGGTGCCACCTAGCGCCGAGCCGACCGGACCGTTGCCGCTGGCGACCGGCATATCGGCAAAGGCAAGCCGGTGCGGCCGGAAACCTTCGACTGCATAGGGAACATAACCGTAGATCAGCGGCGCGCAGGCAATGCGCGAGCCGGATTGTGCCATCCTTTCGAACACCGCAATCGGATCCATCGCCAGGCATGCGGGATCGGCAAGTGCCGCGATCTCGCGCAGCATTTCGAAGGCGGTCTCGCCGGCCTCGCCATCGACAAGGTCGGCCGAACCGTCGACCACGCATGGCCGGCCGAGATCGGCGGCCAAAGTGAAGAAGCACATCAGCGAATGCGGCGGCCGCAGCGGCAGGAGCACGCGGCCCTGTTCGGCAAGCGCCAGCACTTCGGTCCAGATCGTCGGCGCGGCTTCGATCAGATCGGGACGCCAGGCCTGGACCTGGGTCGCGGCATCGATTGGAAACGCCCACTGCCGACCCTGCCAGGTGTAGCTCGGATATGAGCGGCCGACGCTTGCCCTCGCGAGCGCTTCGCGTTCCGCCTCGCGGCCTGGCACGTCGAGTGGCGCCAGGCATTTTTCGGCGGTGATCTGGCCGACATGCGGATGGTCGATGACGATCAGGTCATAGGCGCGGGCGAGTTCTTCGACAGGGAAGGACTCGAAATCCTGCAGCGAACGCTTTTCCCATTCGATCGAGACGCCGGTTTCTTCTTTCCAAAGCGCCGAACACGCCACCATCGGGTCGTAGCCGCGCGGATGGCTCCAGGTCATACCTCTCAACGAAACACCGATCACAGGCCGAACTCCGCGCGGATTTTTTCGCTGTGCTCGCCGATGCGAGGGGCGGCCCGATCGACCTTGGCGCGAGCGCCGTCGACGCGCAGCGGCGTGCGCGTGGTGAGGATCGAGACGTTGTCCTCGCGCGTCACGGTCTGCAGCATGTCAAGCGTCTTGAAGCCGTCGCTTTCCATCAGTTCCGGCCAGGTCAGCACCTTGGCGCACCAGACATCGGCGGGCTCGAGGACCGCTAGCCATTCGTCGATGGTCTTTTCAGCGATGCGTCTGGCGATGATCGCCTTGATCTCGTCGCGGGCGGTGAACCAGGTCGCCGGCTTGTCGCAGAACGGGTCAAGCCCGGGCAATTCGAGCAGGTCGGCAATCTTCGGTATCGGCGTCATGGCAATCGCCAGGTAGCCGTCCCTGGCCGGATAGACGCCGTAAGGCGCCGAGAGATAGGCGTGCGCGCTACGGAACGACGAGCGCTTCGGCAGGCGGCGGCCGTCGTTGAGATGCGTGGTCAGCACTTCGAACTGGAAGTCGATCAGCGCCTCAAGCAGGCTGGTTTCGACATGGCCGCCCTGGCCGGTGATGCCGCGCCGCACCAGCTTGGCGAGGATGCCTTGGGCACAGGCCGCGCCCGCCAGCATGTCGGCAATCGCCAGGCCGAACGGCACCGGCCCCTGCTCCTCGTCGCCGTTCAGCCACATCACGCCGGAGCGCGCCTGTGCCAGCAGGTCCTGCCCCGGGCGCTTGACCCACGGGCCATCCTCGCCATAGCCGCTGATCGAGGCATAGACGAGCCGGGGATTGATCGTCCTGACATGCTCATAGTCGAGGCCGAGCCGTTCGATGACGCCCGGCCTGAAATTCTGGATCAGCACGTCGGCTTTGGCGATCAGCCCGCGCAGCATGGCGAGATCGGCCTCGTTCTTGAGGTCGATGGCCAGGCTCTCCTTGCCGCGGTTGATGGCGTGGAAAATGGTGGAATCGCCGCCGATCTCGGTATCGCTGAGATAGAGCCGGCGCGACAGGTCGCCGCCATCGGGCCGCTCGACCTTGATGACGCGCGCGCCGAGGTCGAGCAGGCGCAGCGAGCAGTAGGGTCCCGACAGGAACTGGCTCATGTCGATGACGACGAGGCCGGCCAGCGGAAGTTCGGTATCAACGGCCACGGTTCACTTCTCTGTCTTGCCGACAAAATCGGCCGGGTTCTTGTATTTCACCGTCTGCAGGTGCTCGCAGTAGAGCACCAGCTCTCCTTCACCCTTGAAGACTTCATAGCTGGCGCGGATCAGGCCCATGTCCTGGTAGCGCGGCTTTTTGTCGAGGTTGGTGCGGATCGAATAGATGGTCTCGCCGATGAAGACCGGCTTGATGAAGCGCAGCTTGTCATAGCCATAGGAAAAAGCGTTGAGGCAGTTGGTGGCGACCAGGCCGAGCCCGGCCGAAAAGACAAAGGCGCCTGCCACCAGCCGCCGGCCGAAGATGCCTTCCTTCTCGGCGAACATCTGGTCCTGCACGTAAGGGTGGATATCCAGCACCAGCGCATTGAACATGTGGCTTTCGCCCTCGGAGATGGTGCGGCGGAGCGAACGGATTTTGTGGCCGACCTGCCAGTCCTCGTAGAACCAGTTCTCCGAATTCCAGACAGGAATTTCGCCATGCGCTTGCGGCATGTCGGCCGGATGCGTCGAGGCTACACCGACAGTCGGCGAGAATGTGCTCATGTCTCGCTCCGGGAGGTTGCGGCGCGGCCTGCAAGGCGGGTCCGGGCACGATGCCGGATGGCGAGACGCATAACCGCTTTTCCTCCCGTCAATTTTCTTTTGTGAATAATATTTTCACATATGGGATTACCTTGCAAGCGACGATCGGCGAAATTTTTCGACAGCCGGCACTAAAGCGCGTTGCGCTGAAACGGATTCACGCGACGCGCTTTAAGTCCTTGTTTTTATGCATGTCGTTGTCCCAGAACCGCGTACACTTCAGGGCGACATGCATTGGCGGAGGAGCCGCCGGGGACATGGAGGATTATCGATGCAAGGCGTCCTGTCTTTGTCGGCAGCCCCAACCGCGAGGCACCCTATTTCCAGCGCGCGCGATCAGCAGTCGGTGAAAGCTCGATCGACTTCGCGCCTTGCGGCGCGCGACGCCGCGCAACCTTGCGCTGAGCCCCTCCGGCCGGCATTTGTTTTCGGCCAATCCGAACGTCGATCGCAACTCGATCTTCGCACGCGATGAAGCAGCGGCCGGCTGACCGACAACGGTCATGCCATCGAAATCGGAATGCCGATGTGCGCGCGGATCATCGAGGACCCGCTCCGATCCTAGCAGCCAAGCATGCTTACTGGCTGACCCGTGCGAACGAGCCGGTATAGGTCTGGCCGGCAAGCGCGTAGGTAACGTTGAGCGTTCCTTCGGACGGCATCGTGGCGGTGATGTCCGCGCCGTTCGGCAGGCGTCCGAGCTTCAACGTGTTGCCGACGATCCGGCCCGAGCCGTCGGCGACACCCGGCTTGTTGTCGACCAGATCGCCCCAGGCATAGCTGACCGTCACCTGACCGCCTGAAGATACGGTCAGCACCGCCAGCTTGCCGTCATACATGCCGTTGAGTTGCCCTGCCCATATGCCGGAGAATGCGGCGTACCTGGCCGGAACGCCTTTGCCGGGCGGAACGATCGCAGCCGCCTGATCCAGCACCGCCGAATTCGGCGAGCCAGGTGCGGGAGCAGCGGTGGCGGCCGGGACAGGTTGCGGGTCAGCAACAGGCTGTGTGTCCGGAGCAGATTGGCAGGCAACAAGCGCGAATGCCGCAAAGCCAAGCGTCGCCAAGAGACCGTTTGGTGGTTGCAGCAGTCGAGATAGAACCAGTCTCTGCCGAAATTCCCTGACAAGAGCGTGAGAACAGCGAATTTTCGGCATTTTAAGCGATCGGTCCAATTTTTTTGGCGCTAAAAGCTAATGCATGTCGCCCAGAAGTGTGCAGCGGTTCTGGGGCAACGACATGCATCAAAACAAAAACCTTAAGCGCGTCGCCTGAATCCGTTTCAGCGCGACGCGCTTTAGCACGAATTCAGAAGCTTAGCAGCAAACTCCCTAGGCGCTTCAACGCGATTTCTTGGACGCTAACAGGGAAATTCGATTCTGAGTAGTGTCAGGTTAGGACGCTTACGCAGGGTAGGAAACGGGCCTTGATGGCTCGTTAGATGGCGCCTAGTGGCATTGCCCTTTCACAAAAATCCCGCGCGAACCGGCCGCGCTCGACTTCGATCTTCAAACCGGAAGACGGTCATCGACCCAGCCTTTGATGTCGGCCCTGACGACCTCCTTGTCCCTGTCATTGAGGAGATCATGGAAAGCGATCTTCAGTGGAATCAGTAACTTTGTCACTCATTCCGCAACTTTGACACTCATTCTGCTCTCCTGCGATCGGTTCAATGTCCCTCGACCGCGAAGACGATTTCAGCAAAGCCCGGCACGGTCTCCTCGCGAAGCCAGTCGCGCTGCAATTCGCAAGCGAACTGCACCCAACTCACCGGCACGGCGCCCGACTGCATGATCCGCTCCAGCCCGGCACAATGGGCTTGCACGGACGTGCCGCCGACGGCATCGACCACGGCATAAACCTCAAAACCGTCGCGCAGAGCGTCGAGCGCGGGAAACGCCAGGCACACTTCGGTCCAGAGCGCGGCCATGACGAGCTTCTTGCGCCCGGTCGCCTTGACTGCGTCGACAAAATCCCTGTCCTCCCAAGCGTTGATCGCTGTGCGGTCGATAGGCCCGACGCCGGGAAAGATATCGTGCAGCTGGTGGATGATCGGCTGGTTGCGGCCGCTGCTGACATTCACCGTCGTCAACACCACGGGCACGCCGTAGAGCTTCGCCGTCCTGGCAAGGGCGACGATGTTGGCGACCAACGTTCGCCGGTCCATCGAGGCAACGGAGGTCACCTGGATCGGCTGATAGTCGATGATCAGGACGGCACAATTTTGCGGTGTCAGAAGATGATCCTGGACGGGGCTGCGAACAGGCTGGCTTGTCATTGTCTCCTCCTTCGTCGGTTTGGCGGATAGACGCCTACCGGCGCTGCCGCGAGCTTCTATTTGGCGAGAAAATCCGTGACGAGCTTGATCGTGGCGTCGGGGTTTTCTTCCATGATCCAGTGGCCGGAGGCAGGTACGATCCCGGCGGTCACATCGGTTGCGACAAAGCGCAGATCGTCGGCCTGCGCAGCGCCGAAGGATTTTTCCGCGCCTAGCGCCAGCACCGGCATCGCGACCTTGCCGCCCTTGGCCAGGAACTCCTTGTTGTCGGCGGCGTCCTGGTTGAACGCAGCGAACTGCTCGAACGCATCGTGCATGGCATGGGGTCGGGCATAGAGCTTGGAATAGTGCTCGCGCGTCGCTTCATCGATCTTCTTGGGATCACCCGACAGTTCATTCCAGAAGCGGTCGAGATAGATGCGCTCTCGGCCCGCTACCAGACGCTCCATGTCGGGGCCGCGGAAGTTGAAGTGCCACAACAGCGGCAAGCGGATGATGTTGTCCCAGTCGCCGATGCCGGGCAGCGGCGCGTCGATCACGACCCAGCGGGTGATGCGGTCGCGATACTGGGCAACCAGAGCGTAGCCAACCATATTGCCGATGTCGTGGGTGACAAGGTCGGCCTTGTCGATCTTCAGATGGTCGAGAATGCCGGCGATGTCGACGGCCTGGTTCTTCTTGGTGTAACCGGTGTCGGGATGCGCCGACAGTCCCATGCCGCGCAGGTCCGGCACGATCACGGTATGATCCTTCATCAGCTTCGCAGCGACGGGAGCCCACATGTCGCCACTGTCGCCGAAGCCATGCAGCATGATCACGGCGGGCCCTTGTCCGCCGACGCGGACGTGAAGGCTGGTGCCGTTGGTTTCGATCGTCTGTGTCTTGAAGCTCTGCGGGAACGGGACGATTTTCGCCGCTGCCGGCAATGCAGCCAAGAGCACGCCGAACGCAGCCATGATTATCCTACGCATGTCATCCTCTCCGGACATTGACCAATTGCGGCCTTCGGCGCGTGCCTGATGGTCCGCCGGGAAGAGACTACCGACCTGGGGCCAGGCCGAATTGCCCGAATCTGACCTGGGTTGAACGAAGCGGGCCTTTTGTTGTGCCGCTGATGTCCGGGAAGGATCTCGTCCGAAAGGATGAAGCGGCGCCGGTCCGTTAGAGGCAGCTGAATTTCCGCCACTCCGTCAATTTCGCAAAGCGCTTGCAGCGCGCACTCTCTACGCGTTGCGGGCAGATGAATCGCGCTGAGGGAGAAGCGAGTGACTGTTCAAATCACCGATCGTCCGGACGGCGTGGCGATGGTTCTGAAGCCGTTGGCCGAAAAGACTGTTTCGCAGGGATACTGCGTCCGGTCCTGGACTGGAATAACGGCCGAGATCACCGACCTGCACGGCCCCGGGCGCGGCCCGGAGGATCTTCGATCAAAACGGCCTCGCCTGACGGCGATATTGGAACAGGTCGGCGGCCATGCCGAAATGCGCCTCACGCCACCCTGCCAGGCTCGGTCCAGGGCCGAGATTGGATATGGGGCCGCAAACCATCTTAGCTTTATTCCAGCCGACATGCCCTTCTGGCAGTTTGCCCAGCGGTTCCGCTACATTCGCCGCTTGATCATCGATTTCGACCTGCCTGTACTGGCGGCGTGCCTTGGCGACGAAATTGAAGTTACCTCGCGCTTTGCGCCGCGGGTAATGTTCAGGGACAGCCGCATCCTGATGCTTGCCGAGCTGCTGGCCGATGCCTGTCTCGGTACTCACGCCGACAGCCGCTCCTATGGAGACAGTCTCGCGCTGGCAATTTGCTACAATCTGTTTCGACCGGGCCGTAAGGACGAGAAGCGAAGCGGGCTTGCCCCTGCGCAATTGCGGCGGGTGACCGCGTTCATGGAGCAGAGCCTGCCTAATGCCGTGGCGCTGAAGGATCTGGCTGAAATGACCGGGCTTTGCGAGTCCTATTTCAGTCGCGCCTTCAAGGCCTCCACCGGTATGGCGCCACATCGCTGGTACCTGGCTGCGAAAGTGCAGCGTTCGCAAAAACTGCTTCTTGAAACAGGCGACAGCCTGGCCGACGTAGCCCTTGCCAGTGGATTTGCCGATCAGAGCCATTTTACACGCGCGTTCAGGACGATCGCTGGAGTTTCGCCCGGCGCCTGGAGGAGGAACCACGGAATCTAAGGCCGGGCGGGCCATGCCCTCATCGAGAGGGCTGGCACGGACCGCTCGCAGCAGTCAATGTCGAGCAGCTTACAACTGTTCCGAAGAG
Organism: Mesorhizobium australafricanum; assembly: GCF_033977265.1. NCBI lineage: Bacteria > Pseudomonadati > Pseudomonadota > Alphaproteobacteria > Hyphomicrobiales > Phyllobacteriaceae > Mesorhizobium > Mesorhizobium australafricanum. The sequence goes on from NZ_JAVIIT010000004.1 coordinate 434,317, forward strand.
CTCGTTTCGGCCATTTGCCTCAGCTGCAACGGCGTCTTTCCCGTGCGGCTGCGCACCACTCGCGCGAAATGAGAAGCGCGTCACAAGGCGGAGAGTGCTGGCGGTCACCGTGACGGGAATACCTAGATTCACGGTGACTTTGTCCCCATCAACGTGAGTGACTTCACCCACCAGTTCGATCGGCTGACCAATTTCTGCCTTTGT